>NZ_BRCG01000021.1:0-81533 GCF_023708005.1 Pseudarthrobacter sp. NCCP-2145
CAGGATCAAACTCTCCGTTGAAGTAAAACAGACACAACCCCCAGCCCCGGGAAAACGGGACAAAAAGGCTGCACAAAATTTGAAACCAGCTGTAAAAACCAGACCACCCACAGGGGCGGACGACCCGGTCAATTCAACCAATCACTAAAACAATTGGTATCAACAAACTTGGCACACTATTGAGTTCTCAAACAACAGACACATTCGAATATTTCCGAAACAATTCATTTTCATGAATTCTTATTTTCGTATTTCTTCGCTGCGATGTTTCAATCTTATTTCATTCATTTTCACTTTGCAAATCCGGTTGTTTTCCCGGAATTCACTCGGTGGAATGAATCCGCCCATCATAAAGTGAAGCATTTCTTCGTTCTGCGCTTCCGCACATGGAGAAGTTGCTTCACTTTTTTGGTGGGGGTTTGCCGCTATTTTTCCGCTTCAGCGGCGGCGACTCAGAAAACATTACACGCTCCCCCGCGGCCGTGCAAATCGGCTGCGGAGGAGCGTGCAGGGGGCTCTATGAAGCGGCGGAAGAGCCTAGGGAACCAGGACCTCCACGGTGGCCAGGTTCTTTTTTCCGCGGCGCAGGAGCAGGTACTGCCCATGCAGCAGTTCGGACTCCGGAATGACTGCCTCGGGGTCCGACACCTTCTCGTTGTTGACGTAGGCCCCGCCTTCGCCAACGGTGCGCCTGGCCGCCGACTTGCTGTCGGACAGCCCGGAGGCAACGAGCAGGTCCACAATGCCCATCTCGTCCACCTGCACAGTGGCGAAGGGAAGCTCGGAAGTTGCCGCCTGGAGCGTGGGCTTGTCCAGTGCGGTAAGGTCGCCGTTCCCGAAAAGTGCGGCTGATGCCGCAATGACCTTCTCCGTGGCTTCCACGCCGTGAACGAGGGACGTCACTTCATAGGCAAGCTTCCGCTGTCCTTCACGGGCGAACGGCCGTTCAGCCACAGCAACGGAAAGCTCCTCGATCTCCGCCTTGGTAAGGAAGGTGAAGACCTTGAGCCGGTCCACAACGTCGGCATCCGCCGTGTTGACCCAGAACTGGTAGAAGGCGTAGGGGCTGCACATGCCGGCATCCAGCCAGATGGCGTTGCCCTCGCTCTTCCCAAACTTGGTGCCGTCGGCGTTGGTGATCAACGGGGTCCCGAGGGCGTGGACGCTCTTGCCCTCCACCTTGCGGATCAGTTCCGTACCGCTGGTGAGGTTGCCCCACTGGTCCGAGCCGCCGGTCTGCAGCACGCAGCCATAATCACGGTAGAGCTGGAGGTAATCCATCCCCTGCAGAATCTGGTAGCTGAACTCGGTGTAGCTGATGCCCTCATCCGAGCTCAGCCGTGAAGCCACGGCGTCCTTGCGCAGCATGGTGCCCACACGGAAGTGCTTCCCAACGTCGCGCAGGAAATCGATGGCGCTCAGCGGCGCCGTCCAGTCAAGGTTGTTGACCATCTGCGCTGCGTTGTCGCCCTCGAAGCTGAGGAAACGGCGGACCTGCGCCTGGAGGTAGCCCACCCACTCGGCCACGGTGTCCTTGGTGTTCAGCGTGCGCTCGGCCGTGGGACGGGGGTCCCCGATCATACCGGTTGACCCACCCACCAGTCCGAGGGGCTTGTGGCCCGCCAGCTGCAGCCGCCGCATGACGAGCAGCTGGACCAGGTTACCCAGGTGCAGGCTCGGCGCGGTGGGATCGAACCCGCAATAGTACGTCACCGGTCCGCCGGCGAGGAGTTTTTCAAGCTCCGCCTCGTCGGTGGAGACGTGGACCAGGCCACGCCACTTCAGTTCCTGCCAAATGTTGGCAAAAGTGGGGTCGTTCTGCTGCGATTCGAGGCTGATGAGTTCTGGCACGCCTTCTAAGTTAGCAGTATGCGGCGCGCCTGATCAGCGCTTGATCCCTGCCGGCACCGGTTCCGAAGCAATCAGGCGGAGCCGCTGGGTGGCCCGGGTCATCGCGACGTACAGGTCCCCGACTTTGCCGTGCTCATGGTTGAGCATCATGGACGGCTCAAGCACCACGACGCCGTCGAACTCCAGCCCCTTGGCTTCGCGGGGGCTGATCACCACGATGTCCTGCTCGTAGCTGCCGGCACCCGTGCCCACCCGGCGTCCGTGGGCGGCGCGCAGGGCGGCGGTGGCTTCCGGCAGGAAGTGTCCGTCGGCAATGACGGCGAGCAGGCCGCCGTCGAGCGCGTCCAGTTCCTCCGGCAGGACCTCAACCAGGCGGCTGACCACCTGGCCTGGATCCACCTCGTCGATGACAGGCGACCAGCGTCCTTCACGGACGGCCTTGGGCGCAGACACCACCAGCCCGGCGGCGTTGGCCATCCGGACGGCGGCTTCGGCGATCTGGGACGGCGTGCGGTAGTTCACCGTCAGCTCCTCCAGCTGCCAGCGGTCCCCGAACATGGGTGCGAGTGCGCCCTGCCAGGAGTTGGCCCCGGCCACCGAGCTGGTCTGCGCGATGTCCCCCACGATGGTGAAGGACTTCAGGGGGCAGCGGCGGACCAGCAGGCGCCACTGCATGGGTGAAAGCTCCTGCGCCTCATCCACCACGATGTGGCCGAAGGCCCATGTGCGGTCGCTGGTGGCGCGCTCTGCGGCGGTTTGCCGCGTTTCCTGTTCCTGGTTCTGCTCGGCCAGTTCCTCTGCGGACATCAAGGGATCCACCCCTGCCGCCTGCATGTTCACGAGGGTCTGCTTGGCGTTGGCAAGGTCGCGGGCACGGTCGTGCTCCTGCTGGGCGAGCCCGCGTCCGGCGGCCGGGTCCAGTTCGCCGAGCAGTTCGGCGGCCTCGTCCAGCAGCGGCACATCGGACTCAGTCCAGGGGGCGTCGGCCGGGCGCTGCAGCAGCGCCCGTTCGGCCGGGGACATGGCGGGGGTACAGAATTCCAGTATGGCCGGCTTGCTGAAGAGCTCCGAGATCAGCTTCTCCGGCGTCATGGGCATCCAGCAGAGGTTGAGGGCAATCCGTACATCGCGTGCGGAACGGACGTCCTCCGCCAGGTAGGAACGGTCAGCGTTATTACCGATGTTCCCGGCTTCCACCAGTTCGGTCATCTGTTCAGTGAGTTCGCGCAGCAGGATCTTGACGAACGTCACGCGCGCCTCGTTGTGCGGCTTGCCGGTGGAGCGGGCACGCTCGCGGGCACGGCGCACCTGGCGCGGCGTCAGCACCAGCTTGCGGCCGTCCACCTCCAGGATCCGGTTTTCAGCGGGAATCCGTTGGCGGTTGGCCACGGCGTTGGCCACAACGGTGGCCATGTCCAGGCGGCCTTTGATGGCAGCGACGTCGGCGTCCGGTTCCGGCACGGCGTGGATGCCGGGCATCAGGCGGCCCACACTGGCCATCACCACGCCGGTCTCGCCCAGGGAGGGCAGCACCCTTTCGATGTACTTCATGAACGACGACGACGGGCCCACCAGCAGCACGCCTGCGGTCTTGAGGCGGTCACGGTGGGTATAGAGCAGGTAGGCAGCCCGGTGGAGGGCCACGGCGGTCTTGCCGGTGCCGGGTCCGCCCTGCACCACCAGCGCCCCGGAGATGGATGACCGGATGATGCGGTCCTGTTCGGACTGGATGGTGCTGACGATGTCGGACATCCGGCCGGTGCGCTTGGAGTTCAGGGCGGCGAGCAGGGCTCCTTCGCCCTGCAGCGATTCGTTGTCCGCCAGCATCCCGGCGTCAAGGACGTCATCCTCGATGGCCTTGACCTCACGGCCCTGCAGGATCAGGTGCCGGCGCCGGCGGACGCCCTGCCGGTCGAAGGCCGTGGCCTGGTAGAAGTGGCCGGCCTCGGGCGCGCGCCAGTCCACCATGAGCCGCTGCAGGTCCTCGGTGGTGAGGCCGATGCGTCCAATGTACTGGGCTTCGCCGGAGTCCAGGTCCAGCCGGCCGAAGACCAGCCGGTCGTCCACCGCGTCCAGCTGGGCCAGCCGGTCCTCGTAGAGGGCAGCGAACGCGTCCCGCTCGGAGACGTTCTGCATGGTGCCCACAGCCCCGGCCCGGCGGACCTGCGCCAGCTGGCGGCGCTTTTCCTCGCGCAGCTCTTCCAGCCGTGCGTACAGGCCGGCTACATAGTCGCGTTCGTGGGCCAAATCGGCGTCAAGCATTAACGTTCCCCTATCGCAAAAGACAGACCTACCATTCTACAACCATTTCCGTTAACGCCCGTGAAACGTTGCAGGATCCGGTTTGGCCCCCCTGGGCTTCGCCGCCTTGTACTGGGAGACCGTGGGGTCGCCGGTGATCCAAAAGCGCCATGAGTAGCGGTCCGTTCCACCTGCGCCGGAGACTCCAACCCTTGGCCCGGAGCTCACCGGCCCTGCCGGCCCGGACGGAAGGACCAGCCTGAACGGCGGAGCGAGCGCATCACGGCCGCTGTCCGCCGTCGTCAGGCCCAACGCCTTGGCCAGCCGGGCGGGCCCCCTTGCCAGGTCGGCGGGGCTTTTGGAGGTGGTCCGCCGGTGCCGGGCAAGTTCCACCCCGTCCACGATTTCCCCTGCCCTCAGCAGCAGGGCCGACGCCGTTCCTTCCGGCCCGCACACGATGTTCGTGCAGTGGTGCATCCCGTAGGTGAAGTAGACGTACAGGTGGCCGGCCGGGCCGAACATGGGTGCATTGCGGGGGGTGGGACCGCGGTAGGTGTGTGATCCGGGATCCGGGTGCAGGGAATCCTCGGGCCCCAGGTAGGCCTCCACCTCGGTGAGCCGCACCGACACCGCACCGTCCCTGGAGTCATGGGTCAGGACGGCGCCCAGCAGCAGGGGCGCCAGCTGGCGGGCGTCTCCGGAGAGGAACTCCCGCAGCGGCTGGCCGGCCGTCAGCGGATTTTTGCTCATGGCCAGACTCTATCCAACGCCGGCGCCGCCGCCCCTCCATTGACATGCTGGAGGAGCCACGGCCGTGTCCGATTTCCGCTAGCCGGGGCGTGGGAGGGCTGACAGGATGGAGGAATGGACTTCTGGCAGCGCTACCGGGCGATCGACGCCCGGGACACCCGGTTCGACGGGCAGTTCTACACTGCCGTCCGGACCACGGGCATCTACTGCCGCCCGTCCTGCCCCGCCAGGACCCCGAAGGCCTCCAACGTCACCTTTTATGAAACCTCCGCAGCAGCGCACGACGCCGGCTACCGGGCCTGCAAGCGCTGCCTTCCCGAGGCGGTTCCCGGCACACCCGCCTGGAACCTTCGCCAGGATATTGCCGGGCGCGCCATGCGGCTGATCAGTGACGGCGTGGTCACCAGGGACGGCGTCGATGGCCTTGCCGCCCGCCTGGGCTATTCCTCCCGCCAGCTCAACCGCATCCTCAGCCAGGAGCTCGGGGCGGGCCCCCTCTCGCTTGCACGGGCCGGCCGCGCGCAGACTGCCCGTACCCTGCTGGTCTCCACCTCCATGAAGCTCGCCGACGTCGCCTTTGCGGCCGGGTTCAGCAGCGTCCGCCAGTTCAACGAAACCATGGCGGAAGTTTTTGGCATGACCCCCACGGCGCTTCGCACCGCAAGGCATCCCAAGGCCCCCGCCGGCTCCACCGCCCTCACCCTCAACCTCCCCTACCGGGAACCTTTCGACCCCGGCGTCTTCACCTTCCTGGCTGTCCGCGCCATCCCCGGGATCGAAGCGGGAACGCCCGTGTCCTACGCCCGAACGCTGCGGCTGCCCCAGGGTGATGCGAGGTTCCGGGTGGATTACGACGCCGGCGCTCCGGGCCGGCCGCTGACCCTCACCATCGGCGCGGTGGACCTTAGGGACCTGCCGGCCCTGTTGAGCAGGGTACGGCGCCTCTTTGACCTCGATGCGGATCCAGTGGCGATCGACAGTGCGCTGGCAGGGGAAGCCAGGCTCGCTGCCGCGGTGGCGGGCACTCCGGGGATCAGGATGCCCGGTGCCCTGGATCCGGCGGAAATGCTGGTCCGGGCCATGGCCGGGCAGCAGATCACCGTTGCAGCTGCGCGGACCGCCCTCACCCGGCTGGCCGCCGTCGGACGGGCAAGCCAAAGCCCCGGCGAGGGCCTGGACCGGATGTTTCCCACCCCGGCCGAAATCGCCGGCGGCGGCTCCGCGGTCCTGCGTGGACCGCAGCGGCGGACCGCCGCCCTCCTTGCGGCAGCTGCCGCCATGGCGGACGGCGGACTCGATTTTGGCTATGGCGACAGCCCGGAAAGCCTGGCCGCCAAACTGCTGCCGCTGCCCGGCGTGGGACCATGGACCACGGGATACCTTGCCATGCGCATCCTCGGCGCCCCGGATATTTTCCTCGCCAACGACGCAGCCGTACGGAACGGGATCCGTGTCCTCGGGGAGGGAACCGCGGCCTCCACTCCGGACTTCAGGGAAGCCAGCCCCTGGCGCTCATACGCCACCATGCACCTGTGGCGGGCAGCAGCCCGGCCTGCGACCGGTACCCCCAGGCGCACAGCAGCACACTCAGACCACGGCACCAGACCAGCAGAGGAAGCGAACCGATGAAGGCCCAGCTGCTTCAGATGACCACCCCGGACGGTCCGTTCACCATCCTGGCCCAGGACGGCGTCGTGCTCTCCAGCGGATGGACAGACAACCCTGGTGAGCTGACCGGGCAGATCCATCCGTCCCTCCGGCCCGGCGTGCTCGAACCGGTCACCGGGCTGGGGGACATCTCGTCCGCCGTCGAAGCCTTCTATGCCGGTGACCCGGTGCCGGCGATGAACGTTCCCGTGCGGCAGGTGTCGGGACCTTTCCGGGTCCACGCCTGGGACGTCCTGCGGCTGGTGCAGCCGGGTCAGCCCGTCACGTACGCCCGGTACGCGGAGCTCGCCGGCAACCCCAGGGCCGTGCGGGCAGCCGCCAGCGCCTGCGCCTTCAACGCTGCCGCGCTGTTCGTGCCCTGCCACCGGGTGATCCGCACGGACGGCACGCTGGGCGGTTTCCGCTGGGGGCTTCCCGTCAAGCGGAGCCTGCTGGCGCGCGAAGCCGGTTAGCCCTTCGGTCAGCCCTGTGTGGCGGCGGGGGTTCCGGACGGCCACGGCAGCAGCCCGGGCAAATCCACGCCGTCGGCCGCGGCGGACGCCCTGAGGCTGCCAAGCGTCGGCTCGCGGCCGGCAAGCCAGGCTGCGATGTCGGTGATCATGCCGCTGATGACGGTGGACCGGGCGCCGCTGCCGATGGCCAGCGGCTGGAGCCCCAGTGGCTGCAGCACGAGCCTGTCGTCTGGCTGGACCCTGGCCGCCAGGAAATCGAAAAGGTGCTCGCAGAACGGCCGGCTCCAGGTTTCCGGGCCCCTTCCCGCCAGCAGGTCCGACGTGTGGATGACCAGTTCCCGCCACAGCGCCAGTCCGCCGTCCAGGACCACGCCCCCGCGATACGTGATGGGCGCGTACCAGCCGGTCCGGTTCGCGGCTGAATCCTTGACGCCGGGCAGGGCGTCGAAGGCCCTAAGTGCCCGGTCCAGCGCGGCGGTGAGGTCCGCGCGGTGGGTGGCGGCGTCGTGGCCCGCTGCCATGTCGATTGCTTTGTTCCGGCCTTCCATGCCGCCGTCGTAAAGCTCCACGGCCTCTCCGCGCGCAGCGTACTCAAGCTGCCGGGCCATGGCGTTGGAGATGCCTGTGAGGTGGGCCAGCACGTGCCCCCTCGTCCAGCCGGGCAGGGCGGAGGGCGCCTGCACCTCGGAGTCGCTGAACTTTGCAGCGTCGGCTGCCACGTCGGCTGCGGCCTTGTGGAGCGCCGGAAGCAGTTCGTCGGGTGCGGGAGCTGTCATGGCGACAGCCTAACCCAGGGGCGATCCGTCGGGGGCCACACGGTGCCGAACATGGTTGCCGTCGTGGCTGGCCTGCCAGAACTCGATCTCGGCGGGCCGGAGGGCGTAGAGCTGCCAGTGCGGGTTGGTGCTGCCGTCGGCACGGGGCCGCTCCGCCCAGTCCCGCGCGGATGCCTCGGCGGACAGTTCGACGACGGCACCGGCCACGCGGACCTGCCGGCCCTGGGACGGCCAGTAGAAGGTCATGGCGGCATGCGGGTTGGCGTTCAGTTCCCTGCCCTTGCGTGAGGTGCGGGACGTGGCGAAGTGCCAGCCGTCGTCGTCGATGTTCTTCAGGATCAGCATCCTGGACGACGGTTTGCCGTCTCCACCCGCAGTGGCCAGGCTGCACGCATGCGGCTGCCGCTCCCCCGCTGCCAGCGCCTCCCCCAGCCAGTGCCTGAACAGCTCGGCAGGATCCGTGGGGGCGCTCTCCGGGTCAAAGCCCGGCAGCGTGTCCGGGAAATCGGGAAGCGCGCGGAGTTGCCTGCGGAACGGTTCGCTCATGGCACCATGCTAGCGGGCAGCGTCCGGCGCCTAAGGCCCAACGCTCTCTCACTTGATGCGTGAAAATCGGTAACGCTCTCTCACTTTCTTGAAGAAAGTGAGAGAGCGTCGGCCAAAAACCGACATTAAGTGAGAGAGCGTCTGACGGTTAGTGCGCGTACTCCCGGACGCCGGCGAGTTCGGCTTCCAGCGCAACCAGCTGGCGTTCGACGGCGGCGGGCGCAGTTCCGCCCTGGGAGTTGCGGCTGTTCAGCGAGCCCTCCGTGGACAGGACCGTGCGGACCTCCGGCGTCAGGTGCTCCGAGATGGCCGCGTATTCCCCGTCCGTCAGATCCCACAGCTCCACGCCGCGGGATTCGGCCTGCTTCACGGCCGCGCCGGACAGCTCGTGCGCTTCCCGGAACGGAACACCCTGGCGGACGAGCCACTCAGCAATGTCAGTGGCCAGCGCGAAGCCCTGCGGTGCCAGCGACTCCATCCGTTCCGTGTTGAACTTCAGGGTGGCGATCATGCCGGAGACCGCCGGAAGCAGGAGCTCCAGGGTGTCTGCAGCGTCGAACACCGGCTCCTTGTCCTCCTGCAGGTCGCGGTTGTACGCCAAGGGAAGGCCCTTGAGCGTGGCCAGCAGCCCGGTCAGGTTGCCGATGAGCCGGCCTGCCTTGCCACGGGCCAGTTCCGCCACATCCGGGTTCTTCTTCTGCGGCATGATGGACGAACCCGTGGAGTAGGAGTCGTGCAGCGTGACGAAGGAGAACTCCTTGGTGGCCCAGAGGATGACTTCCTCCGACACCCGCGAGAGGTCCACGCCGATCATGGAACACACCCAGGCGAACTCGGCGAAGACGTCGCGCGAGGCCGTGCCGTCGATCGAGTTGTGCGAGGCGGAGAAGAAGCCCAGGTCCGCGGCCACCGCCTCCGGGTCCAGCCCCAGCGAGGAGCCGGCCAGGGCGCCCGAACCGTAGGGCGAGACGCCGGCGCGCTTGTCCCAGTCCTGGAGCCGCTGCACGTCGCGCAGCAGCGCCCAGGCGTGGGCCAGCAGGTGGTGGCTGAGCAGCACCGGCTGGGCGTGCTGCAGGTGGGTGCGGCCGGGCATGGCAACACCGTGGTGCGCCTTGGCCTGCTCCACCAGCGCATCCACCGTGGCCAGCACGCCGCGGGCGATGATCCGGGCGTGGTCCCGCAGGAACATGCGGCCCAGCGTGGCCACCTGGTCGTTGCGGGACCGGCCGGCGCGGAGCTTGCCGCCCAGCTGGGTTCCGGCGCGCTCGATCAGGCCCCGTTCCAGCGAGCCGTGCACGTCCTCGTCGGACTCCGCCGGCACATAGGCGCCGGAGGCCACGTCCTCATCCAGTTGCGTGAGGGCGGCCAGCATGCCTTCCAGTTCGGCGTCATCCAGCAGGCCGGCCTTGTGCAGCACGCGGGCGTGCGCCTTGGATCCGGCAATGTCGTAGCGGGCGAGCCGCCAGTCAAAGTGGGTGGACTTGCTCAGCGCCGCCAGTGCATCCGCGGGGCCGCCGGCAAACCGGCCGCCCCACAGTGCACCTTCGTTTGTTGCCGAGGCCATTACTGTCCTGCGACGCGGATGTCGCGGCCGGACGCAACCTTGGCGGACATGCCCCACAGCTCGATGAAGCCGCGCGCCATGGACTGGTCGAAGGTGTCACCGGTGTCGTAGGTGGCGAGGTTGAAGTCGTAGAGCGAGGTGTCGGACCGGCGGCCGTTGACGATGGCCTGGCCACCATGCAGGGTCATGCGGATATCGCCCGAGACGTACTTCTGGGTGTCCTCGATGAACGCGTCCAGGGAGCGCTTCAGCGGGGAGAACCACTGGCCGTCGTACACCAGCTCGGACCAGCGCTGGCCAACCGTGGCCTTGAAGCGGGCCTGCTCGCGCTCCACGGTGATGTCCTCAAGGTGCTTGTGGGCCGTGATGAGGGCCATGGCGCCGGGGGCCTCGTAGATCTCGCGGGACTTGATGCCCACCAGGCGGTCCTCGACGACGTCGATGCGGCCCACGCCCTGGGCGCCGGCACGGCGGTTGAGTTCCTTGATGGCCTGCAGGGGGGTGACCTTGACGCCGTCGATCGCCACCGGGATGCCGGCTTCGAAGGAAATGACGACCTCGTCCGGTGCCGGGGGGAACTCCGGGGTGGCGGTGTAGTCGTAGATGTCCTTGGTGGGGGCGTTCCAGATGTCCTCGAGGTAGCCGGTTTCCACGGCGCGGCCCCAGACATTCTGGTCAATGGAGTACGGGTTCTTCTTGGTGGTCTCGATCGGCAGGCCCTTCTCCTCGGCAAAGGCAATGGCCTTGTCGCGGGTGAGCGCCAGGTCGCGGACCGGGGCGATGCACTTCAGGTCCGGGCCGAGGGTCTGGATGCCCACTTCGAAGCGGACCTGGTCGTTGCCCTTGCCGGTGCAGCCGTGGGCCACGGTGGTGGCGCCGAATTCGCGGGCAGCCTTGACCAGGTGCTTGACGATGACCGGGCGGGAGATGGCGGACACCAGCGGGTAGTGGCCCTGGTAGAGGCCGTTGGCCTTCAGCGTGGGCATGCAGTATTCGTTGGCGAACTCGTCAGAGGCGTCGGCCACGTAGGCTTCGACGGCGCCGCAGCCGAGGGCACGCTGGCGGATGGTTTCCAGGGACTCGCCGCCCTGCCCGACGTCAACCGCCACGGCGATGACCTCGGCGCCGGTGGCTTCACCGATCCAGCCGATGGCTACTGAGGTGTCCAGGCCGCCCGAGTAGGCGAGCACAATGCGTTCAGTCACTTCGAATGCTCCTTGTGATTGGGGTTTGTTGATGTTGTCTTCAAGCTTATTGCCCGGCTTCTTCAGCCAGCTGCAGGAACCTGGCGGCGAGGTCCTGGCCGCCCTGCGGGTCCCGGGCCACCAGCAGCACGGTGTCGTCCCCGGCAATGGTGCCCAGGATGGACGGCATCACCGAGTGGTCGATGGCCAGTGCCAGGAAGTTCGCGGCCCCCGGCGGGGTGCGGAGCACGGCGATATTGGCCGAGGCCTCCGCGGTGACCAGCAGTTCGCTGCACAGCCGGGCCAGCCGGGCGTCCAGGATCTCCTGGCTCACGCCGCTCCGGGCAGCCCGTTCGCCGCCTTCGCCGGGTACGGCGTACACCAGCACGCCCTCCTTGCCGCGGACCCGGACCGCACCGAGTTCCACGAGGTCCCGCGACAGCGTTGCCTGGGTGACCTGCACGCCGTCGTCCGCCAGCAGTGCTGCCAGCTCCGCCTGGGAACGCACGGACTCCCCCGTCAGGATGGCGGTGATGCGCGCCTGGCGGGCTGTCTTGGTCGCAGGGCTGGAGCCCGGCGACGCCGGTTGGGCGGACACTAGAACGTGCTCTCCCCTGTGCCTTCAACGGGTGCGAGTCCGTCGACGAAGGCCAGGCCCGACCGGTGCATCAGCCAGGCCATCAGGGCCTTCTGTGCGTGCAGCCGGTTTTCGGCCTCGTCCCAGACGATGGACTGCGGTCCGTCGATGACGCCGGCAGAGATTTCGTAGCCGCGGTAGGCGGGCAGGCAGTGAAGTACGACGGCGTCTTCCGCAGCCTGTGCCATGGCGGCCTCGTCCACGGCGTACTCCCGGAACAGCTGCATCCGGGCTTCCTTTTCCGCTTCCTGCCCCATGGACACCCACGTGTCCGTGGCAACGACGTCGGCGCCTTTCAAGGCCTCCGCCGCGTCAGTGGTGATGAGCACCGAGCCGCCCGTCTCCGCAGCGCGTTCCTCTGCTGCGGCCACGATGTCTGCTGCCGGCAGGTAGCCCTCCGGCCCGGCGATCCGCACGTGCATCCCGGCCGTGACTCCGGCCAGCAGGTAGGAGTTGGCCATGTTGTTGGCGGCGTCCCCCAGGTAGCTCATGGTGAGGCCCTTGAGTTCGCCCTTGTGCTCTTTCACGGCCAGCAGGTCCGCCAGCAGCTGGCAGGGGTGGTAATCGTCGCACAGGGCGTTGATCACCGGAACCCTTGAGTTCTCCGCCATGGCCACCAAACCGGCGTGGGCGCCGGTCCGCCAGACGATGGTGGACACCATCCGCTCCAGGACCCTGGCGGTGTCCTCCACGGATTCCTTGTGCCCGATCTGTGCCTCTCCAGGGTTGATGATCAGGGCGTTGCCGCCCAGGTCCGCGATCCCTGTGGCGAACGAGACCCTGGTCCGGGTGGAGGTTTTGTCGAAGATCACGGCCACCGTCTTGCGGCCGCTGCCCTCGGCGGCGTACGGCTGGACGCTGTAGGGCGCCGCCTTCATCCGGGCTGCGAGGCCGAGGACCTCGGCCTGTTCGGCGGGGCTGAGGTCCGTGTCCTTGAGGAAGTGCCGGGTAGCGCTGGCTGCTGGTGTCACTGGGCGTCCTTAGCTGCTTGGAGGATTGCCGGGAAGGCGGCGAGGAAGGTGTCTGCCTGCGCCGTGGTCAGGACAAGCGGCGGCGCAAGGCGAATGGTGCGGGGGCCGGGACTGTTGACGATGAACCCGGCGTCAAGGCCGGCCTGCACCACGGCCGGGGCGACGTCCGCGTCCAGGTCGAAGCCGATGAGGAGGCCTTCGCCGCGGACTTCGGTGACGCCCGGCAGGCGTGACAGCCCGGCCCGCAGGTGCCCACCCACGGCTGCGGCGTTGGCCAGCACGTGCTGGCTTTCGATGGCGTGGAGGGTGGCGAGGGCGGCCGCCGTCGCCACCGGGTTCCCGCCGAACGTGGTGCCGTGCTGGCCCGCAGCCAACAACGACGACGTCTCCGGACCGTAGGTGATCAGGGCACCGATCGGGAAGCCGCCGCCCAGGCCCTTGGCCAGGGTAACGGCGTCCGGCATGATCCCTGCATCCTCGCTGGCAAGCCACTTCCCGGTACGGCCGATGCCGGTCTGCACCTCGTCGAGGATCAGCAGTGCTCCCACCCTGGCAGTCAGTTCGCGGGCGGCCCGAAGGTATCCGGACGGCAGGGGGCGCACGCCCGCCTCGCCCTGGATGGGCTCCAGGAAGACGGCGGCCACGGTCTCGTCAACGGCGTCCTTCAGCGCCTCCACGTCACCGAACGGGATGTGCACGACGCCGGCTGGCAGCGGCTCGAACGGCTCGCGGTAGGCCTCTTTGGCGGTCAGCGCAAGGGCGCCCATGGTCCGGCCGTGGAAGGCCCCTTCCAAGGCGATGATCTTGGTCCGCTTGGCACCGCTGCCGCCCGTATTGCGGCGGGCCAACTTGAAGGCGGCCTCGTTGGCCTCGGTGCCGGAGTTGGTGAAAAACACCTTGGAACCGGCAGGGGCGTCGGTGAGGGCCAGGAGCTTTTCGGCCAGCGCGATCTGCGTGGGGCTGGTGAAGAAGTTGGAGACATGGCCGAGGGTGGCCAGCTGGCTGGAGATCACCGACGTGACGAACGGGTTGGCATGGCCCAGCGCGTTGACGGCGATGCCTCCGAGCAGGTCCAGGTATTCCTTGCCGTCGGCGTCCCACACCAGGCAGCCGGCGCCGCGGACCAGGACGCGCTGCGGGGTGCCGAAGACGCCCATGAGGGAGCTGGAGTAGCGGGCAAGCCACTCTGAGCCGCTGCCGCTGCCGGTCATCACGGAGGCTTTGGCGTCCCGGTCGCTGACCGGACTCACGTCAACAGTTTCGTTCATGCGTTCGTCTCCTCGTCGGGGACCACCTGCGTGCCGATGCCCGCGGTGGTGAAGGTTTCCAGCAGCATGGAGTGGGCCAGGCGTCCGTCCACGATGTGCGCACGCTCCACGCCGCCGTCGATCGCCTTGAGGCAAGCCTCCATCTTGGGGATCATGCCGGATTCCAGCGAGGGCAGGAGCTCCCGCAGGTCCGATGCTTTCAGGGAGGAGATCAGCGAGCTCTTGTCCGGCCAGTTGGCATACAGGCCTTCGACGTCGGTGAGGATCACCAGTTTGGAGGCACCGAGGGCTTCGGCCAGGGCTGCCGCTGCGGTGTCCGCATTGACGTTGAGCACCTGTCCCGTGGTCTGGACGCTGCCGTCTGCTGCGAACCCCTCGACGTCGATCTCCGGGGCCACCGTGGAGATCACGGGGATGCGGCCGGCGGCGAGGATGTCCAGGATGCCTTCCGGGTTTACGCCCACCACTTCACCCACGAGCCCCAGGTCCACTTCCTCGCCGTCGATGACGGTGCCAGTGCGCACGGCGCGCAGCAGTCCGCCGTCTTCACCGGACATGCCCACGGCGTAGGGGCCGTGGGAGTTGATCAGGCCCACGAGTTCGCGGCCCACCTGGCCGGTGAGGACCATGCGGACCACGTCCATGGCTTCCGGAGTGGTGACCCGCAGGCCGCCCTTGAACTCGGACTCGATGCCCAGCCGGGCCAGCATGGAGTTGATCTGGGGCCCGCCCCCGTGCACCACCACAGGGTGGATGCCCACGTGGTGCAGGAACACGACGTCTTCGGCGAAGGCACGGCGCAGCTCGTCGTTGACCATGGCGTTGCCGCCATACTTGATCACCATGGTGGTGCCGGCAAAGCGCTGGATCCAGGGCAGCGCCTCGATCAGGGTGCCGGCCTTGCTTTGGGCGTCGAGCGTGGACGTGGTTTCGCGGGTGCGGGTGTTCATCAGGCAGTTTCTCCAAGGTTGCCGGGCGCCGGAAGGGGCCGGCTCAGGTGGTGCGTCAGCTTGAGTAGGCGCTGTTCTCGTGCACGTAGTCGTGGGTCAGGTCGTTCGTCCAGATGGTAGCCTCGGCGTCGCCGGCCTGGAGGTCGATTTCCACGAGGACCTCGCGCGGTTCCAGGTCCACCAGGCCGCGGTCGTCGCCAATGCTGCCGTTGCGGCAGATCTGGACACCGTTCATGGCCACGTTGAGCTGGTCGGGTTCGAAGACGGCGTCAGTGGTGCCGACGGCCGACAGTACCCGTCCCCAGTTGGGGTCCTTGCCGAAAATGGCGGCCTTGAAGAGGTTGGAGCGGGCCACGGAACGGCTGACGGTTTCGGCGTCCGCTTCGCTGGCAGCGTTGAAGGTGCGGATGGCGATGTCGTGGCTGGCACCCTCGGCGTCGGCGATGAGCTTCCGCGCGAGTTCGGCGCAGACCTGGGTCAGGCCGGCACCGAAGGCCTCTGCCGACGGCACGGCGCCGGAGGCACCTGAGGACAGCAGGACCACGGTGTCGTTGGTGGACATGCAGCCGTCCGAGTCTGCCCGGTCGAACGTGACCCGGGTGGCGTCGCGGAGGACGACGTCGAGCAGTTCCGCGTCCACGGCCGCATCAGTGGTGAGGACCACCAGCATGGTGGCCAGGCCCGGAGCCAGCATGCCCGCACCCTTGGCGATCCCGCCGATGGCGAATTCCTCGCCGTCCGCATCGGTGCCGATAAACAGCGCCGCCTTGGGAACGGAGTCGGTGGTCATGATGGCGGTCGCTGCCTCGGGGCCGCCATCGGCGCTCAGCGCGGCAGCAGCAGCCTCCACGCCGGGAAGGATTTTGTCCATGGGCAGCTGCTCGCCGATCAGGCCGGTGGAACACACGAACACGTCCGTGGCGGAAATGTCCAGGACCTTGGCCACCTTTTCGGCGGTGCTGTGCGTGTTCTGGAAGCCGGCCGGCCCGGTGCAGGCGTTCGCTCCGCCGGAGTTGAGAACCACCGCGTCCACGCGGCCGTCCGAGACCACCTGGCGGGACCAGTGCACGGGCGCTGCGGCGACGCGGTTGCTGGTGAAGACGGCAGCGGCGGCCTTGGACGGGCCGTCATTCACCACCAGGGCAAGGTCCGGTTTGCCGGAGGCCTTGAGTCCGGCGGTGACGCCGGCGGCCCGGAATCCACGGGGGGCGGTAACGGTCACGGGGCAACTCCCTGCAGGTCAAGGCCGGCGGTTTCCGCGAGGCCGAGGGCAATGTTCATGGACTGGACGGCGCCGCCGGCGGTCCCTTTGGTGAGGTTGTCGATGGCGCAGGTGACGATCACCCGGCCGGTGTGGGAATCGAATGCCAGTTGCATGGCGGCATGGTTCGACCCCTGCACGGACTTCGTGGCGGGCCACTGGCCTTCCGGGAGGACGTGCACGAACGGTTCGTCGTCATAGGCATCGGTCCAGGCCTGGCGGAGCTGCTCCCCCGTGGTGCCGGCTTTGACCTTCGCCGTCGCCGTCGTGAGGATGCCCCGGCTCATGGGCGCCAGGGTGGGCGTGAAGGACACGGTGACCTGTTCGCCCGCGGCGTTGGACAGGCCCTGTTCGATCTCGGGGGTGTGGCGGTGTCCGCCGCCAACGCCATAAGGGCTCATGGAACCCATGACCTCTGAACCGATGAGGTTCACTTTGGCGGCCTTGCCTGCACCCGAGGTGCCGGAGGCAGAAACGATAACGACGTCGTCGGGCTGGAGAAGCCCGGCGGCGAAGCCGGGCGCAAGGGCCAGCAGGGCCGACGTCGGGTAGCAGCCGGGCACGGCGATGCGGTTGGCGCCCTTGAGCGCTTCGCGCTGGCCCGGGAGCTCCGGCAGGCCATAGGGCCAGGTGCCGGCGTGGGCGGAACCGTAGAACTTTTCCCACGCCGCCGGGTCCTCCAGCCGGTGGTCTGCACCGGCGTCGATGACGACGGTCCCCGCCGGCAGCTGGGCTGCTATCTCCGCGGAGGCGCCGTGCGGCAGGGCCAGGAAGACGACGTCGTGGCCGGACAGGTTCTCCACCGAGGTGTCCTCGAGGATGCGGCTTGCGAGCCCGTGCAGGTGGGGCTGCAGTTCGCCGAGCCGGGATCCGGCATTGCTGTGGGCTGTGATGGCTCCAATGGTGACGCCAGGATGCCCGGCCAAGAGGCGCAGGACCTCTCCCCCGGCGTATCCGCTGGCGCCGGACACTGCAACAGAAATAGTCATGACCACCACCATACAGCAAAAGTATTCACTGATACCGATATTTATGCATGCAGCGGAAGGTGCCCGCTATGGGGCTTCCGCGGACTGTCCCTAGGATGGTGGCAGCAGCCGGAGCCGGAAACGCCGGGACCGGGAAAGGTGAGCAATGACCCACGCAATCGTCGCACGTCAGGCAGGCGGACCGGAAGTCCTTACCTACGAGGACGTCAAGCGCCCTGTCCCTGGGCCCGGCCAGCTTCTGGTGAAGGTGGGGGCTGCGGGCGTCAACTTCATTGACACGTACAAGCGCAGCGGCACCTACAAGGTCCCTTTCCCGTTCACCCCCGGGTCCGAAGCCGCCGGCACCGTTGAAGCGGTGGGCGATGGCGTCACGGGGTTCGTCCCCGGCGACCGGGTGGCCACGGCGGAGGGCATCAACTGCTACGCGGACTATGCGCTCGTTGATGAGGCCGCCGCCCTGCCGGTCCCGCGCGGCCTGGACGACCTGACGGCAGCTGCGCTTCCCCTGCAGGGCATCACCGCCCATTATTTGATGAACTCCACCTTCAAGGTGGAACCGGGCCACACCGTCCTGCTGCATGCGGGCGCGGGCGGCGTGGGCCTGCTGCTGATCCAGCTGCTCAAGGCCCGCGGTGCGGAAGTCATCACCACCGTATCCACGGACGCAAAGGAGCAGCTCGCACGCGGGGCCGGCGCCGACCACGTGCTGCGGTACGAAGGCTTCGCCGAGCGGGTCAGGGAGATCACCAGCGGCACCGGCGCCGACGTGGTGTACGACGGCGTTGGGAAGGACACGTTCGACGGCTCACTGGCCGCTTTGCGCGTCCGGGGCATGCTGGTGCTTTTCGGCGCCGCCTCCGGACCCGTTCCGCCCGTGGATCCCCAGCGCCTGAATGCCGGCGGCTCGCTGTTCCTGACCAGGCCCACTTTGGGGCATTACCTGAGGGACGCTGCGGAGCGGCGCTGGCGCTCCGGCGAAGTGTTCGCGGCGGCGGCGAACGGCAGCCTGAAGGTCCGGATCGGCGCCCGCTACCCACTGGTGCAGGCTGCCCAGGCACACCGCGACCTTGAGGGGCGGAAGACCACCGGAAAGGTCATCCTGGTTCCGTAGGACAGACAGCAACGGGAGACAGGGAAGGTCCCCGAGCCGTGCGGCTGCGGGGACCTTCCCTGTTGATGCGTGTTTTGCGGTCAGCGCTGGACGGCGCCGAAGCGCTCGGCCGCCAGGGCCACCGCGCCTTCCCGTGCGGCTGATGCCTCGTCCGCCGTGAGGGTCCGGTCGTTGGCACGGAACCGAAGCCCGAACGCGAGGGACTTCTTGCCTTCCTCGATGCCCTTGCCTGCGTAGACGTCGAAGAGCGCCACGTCCTCCAGCAGTTCACCGGCACCTTCGCGCAGGGCCGCCAGGACGTCGTCGGCGGGGACTTCGGCAGGAACCACCAGCGCCACATCCTGGGTGGCCACGGGGAACGTGGAGATGTGGCGCGCCACGATGACGTCCGGCGCGGCGTCGAACAGCGCGTCAGCATTGAGCTCCAGGGCCACCGAGCGTGCAGGCATATCCGATGCCGCCAGCAGCTTGGGGTGCAGCTCACCGGCGTAGCCCACCACATTCCCGTTGCGGAGCGACAGCCGGGCCGCACGGCCGGGGTGGAAAGCCTGGTGGCTGCCCTGGCTGGCCAGGACCTCCACGCCCAGGACGTCCCCGGCAATGCGGGCAAGATCCAGCGCGTCAGCCCAGTCCCAGGGCCGCGGCGTATGGCCGGCCGCTGCCGGGGAGTCGTGTCCCGTGAGCACTGCGGCGAGGTGGAATGGCTGGTCCGGGACGCCGTCGTACAGTCCGTCCAGCACCTCATCGGAAGGCTTGGCCCCCAGCGGCGGGATGGAGGCGGTGCCTACCGTGCCGCCGGGCAGGAACACCAGGCCTGACTCGAAGAGTGCCAGGTCACGGAAACCGCGCGAGTGGTTCCGCTTGGCCACCTCGATAAGCCCCGGCAGGATGGATGTGCGCAGGAAGCCCTGCTCTTCGCTGATCGGGTTCGCCAGCTTGACCGCGGTCCGGTTTGCGCCCTGTTCGGCCACGCCGAACGTGTCATTGGCCGCCTTGGACACGAAGGGGTAGGACAGGACCTCGGTGAGCCCTGCATCCGCCAGGGCCTGGATCAGGCGGCGGCGCTGCTGCTGCACCCGCGTCAGGCCGCGCCCGGGAGGCGCCACAGGAAGCGTGGCGGGAATCTTGTCGTAGCCCACCAGCCGGGCAATCTCTTCGGAGAGGTCCTCTTTGGTTTCCAGATCGTTCCGCCAGCTGGGGGCCGTAACGGTCCAGCCACCGTCGTTCCTTTCCACCGCGGCGCCGAGGTCCTCGAGGGACGTGACGATCTGCTCTTCGGTGAAGTCGATGCCAATGCGGGCGGCAGCGAAGGCCTCCGGAAGTTCGATGCTGACGGAGTCAGGGGCGGTCCCCACATCGGTTCCGGCCTGGTCCGCCGTTCCGCCGGCCAGCTCGACGAGCAGGTCAACCACGCGCTGGGCGGCGATGCCGGCCACGTGCCAGTCCACGCCGCGCTCAAACCGCTTGGACGCTTCAGACGGCAGCCTGTGGCGGCGCCGGGAACGGGCAATGGACACCTCGTCGAAGTGCGCGGCTTCCACCAGGACGGTCGACGTCGAATCGCCCACCTCTGTGGCGGCGCCGCCCATCACTCCGGCGATGCCGATCGGTCCGGAGGCGTCCGTGATCAGGAGGTCCTCGGCGTCGAGCGCGCGTTCCTTGCCATCGAGGGTGGTGATCTTCTCGCCGGCCAGGGCCCGGCGCACCACGATGTCCCCGGACAGCGTGTCCTGGTCGTAGCAGTGCGTGGGCTGGCCGAGTTCCAGCATCACGTAGTTGGAAATATCCACCGGCAGTGAGATGGAACGGATGCCGGCAAGGCGCAGCCGCGAAACCATCCACGGCGGGGTGGGCTTAGTGGCGTCCACGCCGCGGACAGTGCGGGCCACGAACCTGTCGCATCCGGGCTTGCCGTAGATGGGGGCATCGTCATTGATCTTGACGCCGTACCCGCCGGCCAGCTCCGCAGGAGCGGTGACGCGGGAAGCAGGGTCCGTGAAGGTAGTGCCGGTGGCGTGGGCATACTCGCGGGCAACCCCGCGGATGGAGAAGGCGTAGCCGCGGTCCGGCGTCACGTTGATTTCGGCAGCCTGGTCGTAGAGGCCCAGCAGCTCCATGGCGTCAGTGCCGATTTCGGGGTCCAGCCCGATCCGGGACAGCACCAGGATGCCGTCGTGGTCCTCGCCAATGCCGAGTTCGCGCACGGAGGCGATCATGCCCGCGGACAGGTGCCCGTAGGTCTTCCGGGCAGAGATGTGGAAGTTGCCCGGCAGCACGGCGCCCGGCAGGGTGACCACCACTTTGTCGCCCTCAAC
This sequence comes from Pseudarthrobacter sp. NCCP-2145, assembly GCF_023708005.1. Lineage (NCBI taxonomy): Bacteria > Bacillati > Actinomycetota > Actinomycetes > Micrococcales > Micrococcaceae > Pseudarthrobacter > Pseudarthrobacter sp. NCCP-2145. The sequence goes on from NZ_BRCG01000021.1 coordinate 20,535, forward strand.
GAAGTTGTGCGCGCCGCAGATGATGCCCTGCACGCCGGAGGGGTCGATGCCGTCGCCGGTGAGGGTCTGTTCCTGGCCCTCAGGAACCACCCGAACCTGGCACCAGTTGATGGTCTTGCCGTTGGTTTGGGGTTCCTTGACCAGGCTCAGGACCTGGCCCACCACGATGGGCCCCTGCAGGGTGTCCGTGGGGCGGTGGACGTCCTCTTCTTCGAAACCGACCTTGACCAGTTCGGTCATGACGTCTTCTGCCGTTGCTCCGGCCGGTACCTCTGCGAATTCACGCAGCCAGGAAAGTGGGATACGCACTGTTAGATCTCCATCCCGAAGTGCTCGCTGAAACGTACATCGCCTTCGATCATGTCGCGCATGTCCCCCACTTCGTTGCGGAACATAAGGGTGCGCTCGATGCCCATGCCGAAGGCAAAACCTGAATAGACGTCCGGATCGATGCCGGCGGCGCGGAGCACGTTGGGGTTGACCATGCCACAGCCGCCCCACTCGATCCAGCGCGGACCGCCCTTGGCGCCGGGGTGCCAAATGTCCAGCTCCGCTGACGGCTCGGTGAACGGGAAGTAGTTGGGACGCAGCCGGATCTGGGCTTCGTCGCCGAACATCTGCCGCGCGAAGTGCTCCAGCGTGCCGCGGAGGTCCGCCATGCTCAAGTGCTTGTCGATGGCAAGGCCCTCGAACTGGTGGAACACCGGAGTGTGGGTGGCGTCCAGTTCATCGGTGCGGAACACCTTGCCCGGGCACAGCACATAGATGGGCAGCTCGCGTTCGAGCATGGAGCGGACCTGCACCGGCGAGGTGTGCGTGCGCATCAGCAGGTGCGCCTCGGGCGGTTCCACGAAGAAGGTGTCCTGCATTTCACGGGCAGGGTGGTCCGGCTTGAAGTTCAGGGCGTCGAAGTTGAACCATTCCGATTCGACTTCCGGCCCCTCGGCGATTTCCCAGCCCATGCCCACAAAAATGTCCGCCACGCGGTCCTGGAGCGTGGAGAGCGGGTGCCGTGCACCTGCACGACGGCGGCGGGGCGCGGCGGTGACGTCAACGGTCTCTTCCAGGAGGATGCGGGCGTCGTTTTCCGCTTCCAGCTCTGCCGTGCGGTCGGCGAGCGCCTTGTTGACCCGTCCGCGCGATGCGCCCATCAGCTTTCCGGCGAGGGCCTTCTGGTCCTTGGGCAGCTTGCCTATCTCACGGTTGGCGAGGCTGAGCGGGGACTTCTCGCCGGTATGGGCGAGCCGCACCGCCTTCAGCTCATCAAGGGTGCCCGCACCGGCAATGGCGGCGATGGCCTGGTCTACAGCGGCAGTGATGGCGGCTTCATCCGTGGGGTTCGGGATGGCGGCGCCCGGCAAAGTTTCAGTCATCTACTGTTCTTAGCTACGAGTCGTGGCTGCCGGTGAACGGGGCAGCCCTGCACGGTTTCCCGGGGGCGCGTCCGTCACTGGCAGGTCATGGATGAATGTCCCCAATGCCAACTGTGCATTCCGGTTCATTCAATGACCAGGTCAGGGCACACCGGTTGAGCCGGCGGCCACTGCCCTCCAGTCTAATTGAAGGCTCCGGCTACCATAGCCTCATGACAGTGCCGCGGCGCCCGGGAGCCCAGAAGCGCCTCACGGCTGCGCAGAGACTGCGGCAGGCGGCGAACATGGCCAACGGCAGCACTGCCCTTGGCCTGGCCGTCGCCTTTGCCGCGCGCACCCGGATCAGCAACGGCCCCCGCGGCCTGATCCTTGCCTCCGGGTACCGGCCGCGGCTGCCTTTCGCCGGAGCTTTTACCCTGGGCAACGTGGTGCTGTGCCGGTGCACCGCAGCCGAGATGTTGTCCCGCCCGGCCCTGCTGGGCCACGAGGAAAAGCACTGCACCCAGTACGCCTGGTGCCTGGGTGCGCCGTTCCTTCCCCTGTATTTCCTGGCCGCAGGCTGGTCGCTGGTGCGCTCCGGCAACCCGGGGACGGGCAACATCTTCGAGCGCCACGCCGGCCTTGAGGCCGGCGGATACCCGGCCCGCGGAACCCGGCGCCGCCCCTTACGCCGCCGCCCGTCTGAAGTGGAGGTTTGAGCCATGGCCACTGCGTACGACGCCGGTGAAGCGGGTGGGAGCCCCACCGGCGGCAACGCTTCTCCCGGCACGGTCCGCGTGTCGGGAGCGGGCTCGGCGGAAGCTGCGCCGGACCTTGCGGTGGTTTCGATCGGAGTGGAGTGCCGGGCCGATTCGGTGGGGCAGGCCTACGCGCGGGCCGGAACCGGTTCAGACGCCGTGACGGCGTCCTTCCGCAGGCACGGGGTGGCCGACTCCGACATCCGCACGTCGGGCCTTAACGTCCGCGCGGAGCTCGCCTGGCGGGAAGGCGAAGGACAGCGGGTCACCGGATACGTGGCAGCCAGCAGCCTCACCGTGAAGCTGCGGGACCCGGGTTCCGCTTCAGCCGCCATCTCGGAGGCAGTTGAGGCGGGCGGGAACGATGTCCGGCTGAACGGTGCGGAGCTCACTTTCAGCGATGACGCGGCTGTGCGGGTACGCGCCCGGGAGGCCGCCTGGCTGGACGCCCTCAGCACCGCCACGCAGTACGCGCAGCTTGCCTCTGCCCGGCTGGGACGGGTGCTTTCCATAGCCGAGGACGGACCGGGCCGGGGCCCGGTGCCGCTGCCCCGGATGCGGCGGGCAGCGGCCGTTGATTCCCTCAGCGTGGAGGCGGGCAATTCCGTGGTGGACGTGGCAGTCACCGTGGAATGGGAGCTCCTGGCCGGCGCCTAGACGTTCCCCGCACCACACACCGCCCATGCTTGACATTGGTTCGAACATAGATTCGAATGGACGGCATGAGATGGGACGCCCAAGCACTGATACCCCGGCCAGCGGAAACGGCTGCGCAAACCCCATCCCCCGCATTGCTTCCCCTGGCCGGGCTGGTCCGCTCCATCACAACCCCCGAGTTCGCTGGCATCACCTTCCATGAGGTCACCGCCAAATCGGTGCTCAACAAGGTGCCTGCCGGTTCACGGATGCCCTTCGAATGGACCATCAACCCGTACCGGGGCTGCAGCCACGCCTGCGTGTACTGCTTTGCCCGCAAGAGCCACACCTACCTTGATTTTGACGCCGGGCTGGACTTTGACAGCCAGGTGGTGGTGAAAGTCAACGCGGCCGAGGTTCTCCGGAAGGAACTGGCCAAGCCATCGTGGACGCGTCCGCAGGTTGCCCTGGGTACCAACACGGATCCCTACCAACGGGCTGAGGGCCGCTACCAGCTCATGCCCGGCATCATCACCGCACTTGCCGAGTCCGGCACTCCCCTGTCCATCCTTACCAAGGGGACCCTGCTTGCCCGCGACATTCCCCTGCTCAAGAGCGCGGCCGCCCAGGTGCCCGTGGGCATTGGCATCTCGCTGGCCATGACGGACGAAGCCCTGTCCGAGGCCATCGAGCCTGGAACGCCCGGGCCCCGGGCGCGCCTCACGCTCGTTTCCCGCCTCCGTGAAGCCGGCCTGCCCTGCGGTGTCATGGCCATGCCCATCCTGCCGTGGCTTTCGGACAGCGATGAGGCACTCGACGCGCTGTTCGCGTCCCTGGCGACGGCGGGCGCAACCGGCGTCACGGCCGGGGCCCTGTACCTCAAGCCCGGGACAAGGGAGTGGTTCATGAAGTGGATTGCTGCCAACCATCCCGGGCTGGCGGGCCGGTACCGGCGGCTCTACGGGACAGGTTCGTACGCGTCCAAGGAGTACCGCTCGTGGCTCGCGGGCAAAGTCCGGTACTTCAAAGCCCGCCACGGGTTTACCAACACGTCCGGCTTCAGCCACAGGGACCTCGAGGACGATCCCCGCGGCGAGGAAGCCGAATATCCCGCTGGCATCATCCCCCAGGCGGCAGCGCCCGGCCAGGCACTGTCCGGAAAAAAGGCAGCCTCCGAGGGGCAGGCAACGCTCTTCTAGGACCGTGCGCCTGCTGCCCTGACGGCGACGGCAGCGAGCAGGGCCCGGACTATCGGGAAGTCCGCGGGAATCCACGGCAGGCCCAGGACGCCGCTGTGGTCCTCCAGCGCCACCCACCGGAGTTCATCGTGGTCCTCAAGTGCTTTCGGCTCCCCGCGGGCAATTTCCGCGAACCACACCCGCATGCTGGCCCGGTGGTTCAGCGGCCAGCCGCCCGGAACCTGCGCCGGGAGCTCCGCGCCGAGCCGGACGCCGATCCCCAGCTCCTCAAGCAGTTCGCGGGCCAGCGCCGCCTCCGGCTCCTCGCCGGGCTCCACTTTTCCACCGGGGAACTCCCAGAGTCCTGCCAGCTGCTCCGGAGCGCTGCGCCGCGCCACCAGCAGCTTGGAGGGTTCCGCCAGGCTGTCCACGACGGCTCCGCCTACCACCTGTATCTGTCCGTTCACCGCCCCATTCTATGGGGGACAATGAATAGACCCGCTGCAAATTTCCTCCCACACCGGGAATACGGGTTCCCCTTTCCGGGTTGTTTGCAGGGTCCGGACTTCATCAGCCCCACTGCCGTGGCATTGGTCCACCACCACTTTCCTCCTTCGAAAAGCAGGCTTATGAGCAGCGTCCTCCAAACGTCCACGGCAGCCCCCGCCCGATCCACCAACCTGGCGATGGCCATCCTCGCCCTGGCCATGGGCGGGGTGGGCATCGGGGTTACCGAATTCACCATGATGGGCCTGCTGCCGGAGGTCGAACAGGGCCTTGGGGTTTCCACACCCGAAGCAGGCCACCTCATCTCCGCCTATGCCCTGGGGGTGGTGGTGGGAGCCCCGCTGCTGGCCGCGGTGGGCGCCAAGCTCCCCCGCAAGCACCTGGCGCTCGGACTGATGGTGTTCTTCACGGTGGCCAACCTGGCGTCCTTCCTCGCCCCGGATTACGGAACAATGCTGGTGTCGCGCTTCGCCGCCGGGCTGCCGCACGGCGCATTCTTCGGGGTCGCAGCAGTCATCGCGGCCTCCCTGGTTCCGCCCACGCGTCGGGGCTGGGCCATCTCAATGGTGATGGCCGGCCTGAGCATTTCCAACGTGGTGGGAGTTCCGTTTGCCACCTGGATGGGCCAGACCTACGGCTGGCGGCTGCTGTTTATCCTGGTGGGTCTGATCGGCCTGCTGACCATTGGCCTGGTATGGAAATTCGTCCCGTTCCACGAAGCCCACCCGGATGCAAGCATCCGGCGCGAACTGGGCGCGCTCAAACGCCTTCAGGTGTGGCTGGCCATTCTGATCGGCATTGTCGGTTTTGGCGGCTTCTTTGCCACCTACACCTACATCGCCCACACCATGACCATGGTGGCCGGCATCCCGTCCTCGCTGATTCCCCTGGTGGTGGCCCTGTATGGGCTGGGAATGGTGGCCGGCAACATCGTGGGCGGCCGGATTGCGGACAGGTCCGTGATGGGCACCCTCTACAAGGTGTTGCCCGGCATCGCCGTTGCCCTGGTGGTCTACGCCGTGGCCGTCCAGTGGCCGTGGTCCGCCTTTGTCATGGTGTTCGTGGTGGGCGCTTCCGGGTCCATGCTGATCCCCGCACTGCAGACCCGGCTCCTTGACGCGTCCCCCGATGCCCCCTCCCTGGCGTCATCGCTGAACCATGCTGCGCTGAACGTCGCCAACGCCCTCGGGGCATTCCTGGGCGGATTGGTGATCGCCCTGGGCTGGGGCTATACAGCCCCCGCCCTGGTAGGCGCCGTCCTCGCCCTGCTGGGGCTCGGCGTCGCGATCACCAGCGGACTGCTGGAGCGGAAGAGGCCGCTGGCGGCCTGATCCGTGGAGTGCTGATTCGTTCGCGGCCCGGCACCCGGCGGCCTTCCCGCAGACCTGACGGGCAAACTGCCTGCAGGCCTGCTGACTTTAGGGGACCCGTATGTTAGCTTGAGCCACATCGGGACCATGAGATCCCGGTCACTATAAGGAGGAGACATGGGTTTTCTTGCTTGGATTATTCTGGGCCTCATCGTAGGGGCCATTGTTAAGGCTGTTATGCCCGGACGGGTTGGCGGCGGCTGGGTAACCAGCCTGGTGCTGGGTGTCGTGGGCGCCATCGTCGGCGGCTGGATCGGAAGCCTCCTGTTCAACAGGGGCGATCTTGCCTTCTTCGACCTCGGCACCTGGATTCTCGCTATCGTCGGCGGCCTGGTTGTGGCCGGCATCTATGGAGCTATCACCGGTCGCGGCAAGGCCACCCGCGCACCCTGATCCGCTCCCGGGAAGAACATCAACAAGCAAGGGCTCCGGTGAACCGGAGCCCTTATTCGTTTAATCCCGCCTGCCTGCTGAGGTGCGCACTGCCTGATGCGCAGGCAGCCGCGGCGTCCAGATCCTAGGCGGTTACCGGGACCGGAAGGTGCTGGGAACGCGCGCTGGCATAGAGGCAGACCGTGGCGGCTGTCCCCAGGTTGAGGCTTTCCGCGGAACCATACACCGGCACGGCTACCCGGTGGTCCGCCAGCGCGAGCTCCTCCGGGGACAGGCCCTGGGCCTCGTTGCCGAACAGCCAGGCCGTGGGCCGCTCCAGAGCGTACTCGGATTCCGGCCCGTCTCCGGTCAACCGGCGCCGGGCGTTCTCGTCTTGGAGGGTGTCGAGGTTGAGGGTCCCATAGCCGTCCGCCGCCAGGACGCCGATCCCCCTGGCACGGCAGGCGGCCGCAAGTTCGTCGATGTCCGCTCCCAGCACCACCGGTAGGTGGAAAAGCGAACCGGCCGTGGACCTGACGGCCTTGGGGTTGTAGATGTCAACGCTGGACGCCGTGAGGACCACGGCGTCGGCTCCTGCTGAATCCGCCGCGCGGAGGACCGTTCCGGCGTTGCCGGGGTCCCGGACCTGGCAGAGCACGGCAACCAGGCGGGGGCCGGCGTCGAGCACTTCCTGCAGCGTTACGTCAAGGAAACGGGAGACGGCGATGATCCCCTGCGGGTTGACGGTGTCCGCCATGGCAGCCAGGACCTCGTCGGTGGCCAGGCGGGCATTGACTCCCTGGGACAGTTCCTCGAACTCCGGGTGCCGGTCCAGGCAGCTCTCACTGGCGAACACTTCGGTGACCACGCCTGGCTGGCCCGCGGCAAGGCGCTGCTGATGGAGCCTGAGCGCTTCCCGCACTGCCTGCGGCCCCTCGGCAAGGAATTGTCCACGCTTTAAACGGGCCGGGCGCCCGGCAAGCTTTGCCACATCCCTGACCCGATCAGCTCGGGGATTGGACAGTGGAAAATCTTGCGGGCGCCCGGTTTCGTTCATATAAGAACTTTAGTGGCTGCTGCCACCGGTTCTTGAACTGTCCCTGACGGGGAACAGCCGTTTGCTAGGCGACAGCCTTCTTGGCGGAGGTGTCGGCAGGCAGGGAATCCTTGGCAACCTTGACCAGCGCTGCGAAAGCGTTGGCGTCGGAAACGGCCAGCTCGGCCAGCATGCGGCGGTCAACCTCAACCTCAGCGGCCTTCAGGCCCTGGATCAGGCGGTTGTAGGTGAGTCCGTTGGCGCGGGACGCAGCGTTGATGCGCTGGATCCACAGGCGGCGGAAGTCGCCCTTCTTCTTCTTGCGGTCACCGTAGCTGTACACAAACGAGTGCAGCAGCTGCTCTTTGGCCTTGCGGTACAGGCGTGAACGCTGTCCACGGTAGCCCTTTGCGCGTTCAAGGATAACCCGGCGCTTCTTGTGGGCGTTGACCGCCCTCTTCACACGTGCCACGTGCGTACTCCTTCGAAAATTCTGCTCCCAAGCATCTACTGCCGGTATTCCCGGCGGCCTGAGAAGGCTTTTTGGTAGGTGACTTACACCAGGTGGTGGTCAGTCAAAGAACTTGGAAACTAGATGCCGAGCATCTTCCGGATGACCTTGGCGTCGCCCTTGAAGACGATCTTGTCGCCGGCGAGGCGGCGGGTCAGCCTGGAGGACTTGTGCTCGAGGTAGTGGCGGCGGTTGGCCTGCTGGCGGCGCAGCTTGCCGCTGCCGGTCAGCTTGAAGCGCTTCTTGGCACCACTGTGGGTCTTCATCTTCGGCATGGGAACCGATCTCCTTACGTTCCGCAGGCTGGGCCTGCAGCTCTATCGCGCAGCTGCCCCTCAGGGCGGCGTGCTGGTTGCTGACTGCCGGAGGGCGACCTCCGGCAGCTGTGGACTAAGTGGTCTTCTTGCCGGCCGGCTTTGGCGCTGCCTTGGGGGCGGGCCGTGCGGCAGGCTTCGGCGCAGCGGGCCTGGCCACCGGCTTCGGCGGAGCAGGCACTGCTGCCGGCTTCGGCGCGGCGGCCGGAGCAGCTGCAGCGGGCTTCTCCGCTGCGGCCTTCGGTGCCGGTGCCGCCTTGGGCTCTGCTGCCTTGGGAGCAGCGGCCGCCTTGGGAGCGGCAGCCTTCGGGGCCTCCTGCTTCGGGGCTTCAGCCTTGGGTGCTTCCTGCTTCGGCGCCTCGGCGGCCTTGGCGGGGGCTTCGGCTGCAGCGGGCTCGACGACGGCGGCCGGCTCCTGCGCAGGTGCCTCGGCTGTTGCCTCAGGTTCGGTCGAGACGGTGAATCCCTCAGGCAGCAGGTCGGCCAGTGACTGCGTCATGGGTGCCTGGTCGTCGCCGGAGGTGTCAACGCGGCCGGAAGCCTTGGCTTCGTTCTGCGCTTTTGCCTCGGCACGCTGCGTAGCGCGGCGGGCTTCGGCCTTGGCCTCTGCCTTGTTCTTCAGCGGACCAACCACCATGACCATGTTTCGGCCGTCGATGCGGGGGCTGGACTCAACAACGCCAACTTCCGCAACGTCGTCGGCGAAGCGCTGGAGCAGGCGGATGCCCATTTCCGGACGCTGCTGCTCGCGGCCACGGAACTGGATCATGGCCTTGACCTTGTCCCCGGCGCCGAGGAAGCGCAGTGCGTGCCCGCGCTTGGTCTCGTAGTCGTGGGTGTCGATCTTCAGGCGGAAGCGGATTTCCTTCAGAACGGTGTTCGTCTGGTTCTTCCGTGCTTCACGTGCCTTAACCGCGGCCTCGTACTTGTACTTGCCGAAGTCCATCAGCTTGCACACCGGAGGCTTCGCCTGAGGTGCAACTTCAACGAGATCAAGGTCGGACTCGGCAGCCAGACGCAGGGCATCCTCAATACGGACGATTCCTACCTGTTCACCTGCAGGGCCGACCAGCCGCACCTCGGGGACGCGGATACGCTCATTGATTCTTGGCTCGCTAATGTTAAAGCTCCTGTTTTTGTTGTGGAATCCGGCAAATAGAGAAGGCCCCCAATTGCCGGAGCAATCGAAGGCCTCTGAAAGATCGGATGCAGGTCCCGCGAAGGGACTGCGCACACAGGTCCGGCTCATGCCGGCTCCATGCCCAACCAGGTACCCGGCAACCTTGCGTTCCTGAATATAGGAACAGCGGCTGGCGCGGGTGGGAGAGAACTCCGCTTGCAAACTGCATGCCATCTTACAGAAAAAATTCCCGTCAACGCTGTGCAGCGCCGGTGGGAACCTTGATCGTTTGGGACAATCTCTGAAATAACGACATCCAGTCGGTCTGTGTCAAGCTTACCAGTATGAGCACCCCAGACAGTAATTCATACGTTTTCGAGCCTGCGGCGGATGAGGCAGGTGCCGCCGGCGACGTCTCGCAGCAGATCCGCGACATTTCCGAAGTGCCGGCGATCGAGGTCATCACCACAGCCGCCGTCCACCTGATGAGCGCAGCCGCGGTAAAGCTGGGGCTGGCGGCCGAGGACAACGCCGAGGAGCTGAAGGACCTGGACGAGGCCCGGAAACTGATCACCGCCCTGGCCGGCCTGGTGACTGCCGCCGCCCCGGAGATCGGATCCCAGCACGCCGGACCCTTGCGTGACGGACTGCGTTCGCTGCAGCTGGCATTCCGCGAAGAGTCTTTGATCCCCGATGCCCCGGGCAAGGGCCCGGGCGAGAAGTACACCGGGGCAGTGAACTAGGGATAAACCAGCCCAAGCAGTTGACGACGGCGGGACGGCCTTCACAGGTCGTCCCGCCGTCGCGCTTTTAATGGAGTTCTTGTCCAGCTATGCAGACTTCAGCGCCTCGGAAGCCTGCGTATCTGGACAAAAACCCGGCCTACTGGGCTGGGGATTTGCCCCGGCGGCGCTGCTGGAGGATAAGGCCTGCGAAGCAGAGTACGACGCCGGCAGCACCCACCGAGACGAAGCCTCCGGACGGCCCCGTCACGTCGATGAAGACACCCGCAAGCGGTGCACCCAAAGCCACGCCGCCGGTCAGTGCCGAGCCGTACCAGCCCATGGCCTCCCCGCGGCGTTCCTCGGCCACCAGGTCCGCAACTTTTTCCGACGCGGAGGACAATACGGGTGCGCAAAGAAGTCCCGGCAGGATCGCGGTGAACGCCAGCGACCACGTATCGTGCGCGAAACCCATTGGGATTGTCAGCGCAGCCATTCCGAGCAGCAGGAGGATCGGCGAGACCGGGCGGTGCATGGCCCCGTATACCAGGCCCCCCACCACGGACGCGGCGCACCAGAAGAGGAAGACGATGCCGATTTCTGCCTGGCGTCCCCCGGTTTCCAGGGCGGCGACGATGCCAACGTCGGTTCCGCTCAGCACCATGCCCGCTCCCGCCGCCACGGCGAAGACGGCCGCCACGGTGGCGGTGAACCAGGCGAAGTTGTGGGCCACCTTGCTGCGCAGGCCCGGTCCGCGGTGCGTTGCGCCCGCAGGCACCAGTTCTGCCGCCGCCTCCTGGAGGTGGGCAGGGGCGGCGGACACCACGGCGGCCTCGGCGGCGTGGCGTTCATCGGCACTGCATTCCTCATCCTGCGCAGGGCTCCGGGTGGGCGGGTTGAACCACATGAGGAACAGCCCGGCCAGCGAGGTGGAAACTCCCACGATGGTGAGGCCAAGCACCGTAAAGCCGCTGGTGGCAACGATGGCGCCTGCAGCGGGACCGATCATGAACACCACCTCAGTGGTGATCGCATCGAGGGCGAAGGCCGTGCGGCGCTGGTCGCCGTCGGCCAGCACACCCAGGGACTGGCGCACCACGCTGAAGATGGGAAGCGTGAGCAGGCCGCCCACAAACACCAGCGGAAGGAGCCACTGGTAGGACACGTGCGGGACAACCGACCAGATGACCGCTTCCGAGATGACGGAGGGGATGAGTGCTGTCCGGAGGCCCACGGTGTCAACCCGCCTCCCGCGCCATGGTGCGCCGACCGCAATGCCGATGGTCATGACGGCCGCGGCAGCGCCAGCGGCGGCGTACCCCTGGTCCAGGCTGAGGACGATGTGCAGGGTCAGCAGCACTCCGGCAGCGGAGTGGGGAATGCGGGCAACCATGCCCACCAGCAACAGCCGGCGGATAGGCCGTACGGCAAGCAACTCCCGGTAGAGAGCGAAATTCACGGAGTGATCCTTAAGTCCTGCCGCAGTGGCCGGGGATCACCCCGCTGGCTGCCGGCTAGTGGTCTGCACGCCTCAACTTGATGTCGATCGAGTCGACGCGCTCCCCAAACAATACATTCCGGGACCATTCGGCCTGGAGTCCGCCCACCAGCTCCTGGACCCCCGCGGCATCCAGCCCGTCCTCCAGGTAAAGCACCACCTGCAGTTCCGGCCCGGCGCCGCCGCCTGCCGCCACGGTCCCGTCGGCGGCACGGGCGGCCACTCCCCTGCCCTGCACCAGTTCGAGGTTCCGGACAGCGGGAAAAACGGCGGCCGCCCTGCCCATCTCGGCAGCGAGTTCCTGGTCCTTGTAGGACGGGGTCCACTGCTGCTGCTGGGCCAGCGCCCACACGGCAGGCCGCCGCACCACGAAGGTGAAGGCAGAGCCCGGATCAAGGACCAGCAGTTCTGCACCTTCGGCGACGGCCGAGAGCGCGGCGCGTGCGGCGTACACGGCAACGGGCCTGGCTTCGGGATGCCAGGCGGCCAGTGCCGCCGTGGACGTGAAGGCGGGCATGGCGGTCCTGCCGTCGGCGGCTTTGAGCGTGACCAGCGCCATGTCGGCCTGCTTGTCGGCCTGAAGGCCGTCCTGGCCTTCCGCTTCCTCCGCGAGCTGGGCAACGATCGGGATGAACACCCGTGCGGTGGCCAGCGAGGCGACGACGGCCGCCTCGTCCCCGGTTCCGCCCAGGAGTGCGGCTATGGCGGCGAGATAGGCACCGCTGGCCGTCCCGTCGTCGTTCTCGAAGTTGTGGATCCTGGCGTCGTCGCCGGCCAGGCTCCGGCCTGCCCAGGGCCGGCCCGCGGAGTCCGTGGCGCCGCCGGCACCTGCCAGCGCCGCAGCGATGTGCCCCGGCAGCTGGCGGGCTGACGGAGTCCCTGATTCATTGCTGGCCATGCCGGTGTGCGCCTTAGCGGCGGCCGGCGACGTCGAGGGCTTCGGGCAGCGTAAAGGCGCCCGCGTAGAGGGCCTTGCCCACGATGGCACCTTCAACGCCCAGGGGCACCAGGGAGCGGAGGACCTTGAGGTCGTCGAGGCTGGAGATGCCGCCGGAAGCCACTACGGGCTTGCCCGTTTTCTCCACCATCTGGCGGAGGAGTTCCACGTTGGGCCCCTGCAGGGTTCCGTCCTTCGTCACGTCCGTGACTACATAGCGGCTGCAGCCGGCTTCCTCAAGGCGGCCCAGGACCTCCCAGAGGTCTCCGCCTTCCTTCGTCCAGCCGCGGCCGGCCAGCGTGGTTCCGCGGACGTCGAGCCCGACGGCGATTTTGTCACCAAAGCGCTCGATGGCCCGGCGGGTCCATTCGGGGTTTTCCAGCGCGGCGGTTCCCAGGTTCACGCGGGCAACGCCGAGGTCCAGTGCCGCTTCGAGCGTTTCATCGTCACGCAGCCCGCCGGACAGTTCCACCTTGATGTCCAGCCTGCCCACCACTTCGCGGAGCAGCTCCGCGTTTGAGCCGCGGCCGAAGGCTGCATCCAGGTCCACCAGGTGGACCCATTCAGCTCCCTGCTGCTGCCAGTTCAGCGCCGCTTCGAGCGGCGTCCCGTAACTGGTCTCACTGCCCGCTTCCCCCTGCACCAGCCGGACGGCCTGGCCGTTGACGACGTCGACGGCGGGCAGCAGTTCGAGAACGGGAAGGTCAGTTGCAGTGGTCATGGTGAATCCTCAGGGTGGGGGCAGGATGGCCTGCCGCGGTCAGTTGCCCGGCAGCGTCAGCAGATAGGCGGCGAGCAGCGACATGCCCGCAAGAACATAAAACGAAATCTGGGTCCAGAGCGGCTTGTGCTGCTGCCTGAAGGACAGGGCACCGCCGACGAGCACGCCGGCAAGCCCCATCAGGAGAACGGACCACATCTAAGCGGTGCCGCTTTCCGGCGCCGGCGTCCCGCCGTTGGCCTGGTTGCTGCCGGACAGGGTGTCGGCGGCCGTGCTGGCTTCGGCGTGGTGGGTGTTGTCAGCGTGGCCGCCGGCAGCGGGCCTGCGTAGCGCTTCCACCCAGTTGTGGAGCAGGCGCGCGCCCGCATCACCGGATTTCTCCGGGTGGAACTGGGTGGCGCAGAGCGGGCCGTTCTCGACGGCGGCAATGAACGGGGCGCCATGCTCGGACCACGTCACCAGGGGCGCTGCCATCCGTGGCTGGATGACATCGAAGTTCCATTCCTGGACGCCATAGGAGTGCACGAAGTAGAACCGCTCGTTTTCGACGCCGGCAAACAGCTTCGAGCCTTCGGGCACCTTGACGGTGTTCCAGCCCATGTGCGGCACGACGTCGGCCGGCAGGAGTTCCACCTTGCCGGGCCATTCACCCATGCCTTCAGCTTCGGTGCCATGTTCAACTCCGGCCTCAAAGAGGACCTGGAGGCCGACGCAGATACCCAGGACCGGCCGCCCGCCGGCCACCCGCCTGCCGATGAGGCGGATGCCGTCCACGGCTTTGAGCTCACGCATCACGGTTTCGAACGCTCCGACTCCGGGGACCACCAGGCCATCGGCGTTCAGGACGTCCTCGGGCTTTGAGCTCAGGATGACTTCCGCACCGGCCCGTTCCAGCGCCCGCACGGCGGACCGGACGTTTCCGGAGCCATAATCCAGGACGGTGACGGTGGGCTTGCCCTCGGGCGAGGGCAGCTTCCGGGAGGCCGAGGGATCGACGATGGCACCGTCCCGCAGGACCTGGCCGCTCACAGCGCACCCTTGGTAGAGGGGATCCCCTCAACGCGGGGATCCGGTTCCACAGCAGCACGGAGCGCCCGCGCGAACGCCTTGAACTGGGCCTCGACGATGTGGTGCGGATCGCGGCCTGCGATGACGTTCATGTGCAGGCAGATGCCCGCGTGCAGGGTGATGGCCTCGAAGACGTGGCGGGTGAGGGATCCGGTGAAGTGGCCGCCGATCAGGTGGTATTCCTGGCCCGCGGGCTCGCCGCCGTGCACCAGGTAGGGGCGCCCGGAAACGTCGACGACTGCGTGGGCAAGCGCCTCGTCAAGGGGAACGGTGGCCTCTCCGAACCGGCGGATGCCGGCTTTGTTCCCCAGTGCGGTGCGCAGCACCTCTCCGAAGGTGATGGCGACGTCCTCCACGGTGTGGTGGACGTCGATGTGGATGTCGCCCGTGGCTTTGACGGTCATGTCGATCAGCGAGTGCTTGCACAACGCCGTGAGCATGTGGTCGTAGAACGGTACCGACGTGTCGATGTCCGAGGTGCCGGTGCCGTCCAGGTTGATTTCCACGAGCACGGACGACTCACTGGTGGCACGTTCCATGCGCGCAGTGCGGGCCGCAGCCACGTTCGATCCGGTGGTACTCATGCGTTGGGTCCTTTTGGGCAGAAGGGGCGGTTCAGGGCGTCCAGCGCCGCTGCTTCCAGTCTAGGCGGGAAGCGTGGCCTGGCTTGCAAGGATGCTTTCCAGGGAGGTGAGGAAGGCTGTGGTTTCGGTCTCAGTTCCGGCCGTGACGCGGAGATGGCCCGGGATCCCGACGTCCCGGATCAGCACCCCGGCCTCCAGCAGTTCCTGCCAGACCCGGTGCGGGTTCTCAAGTCCGCCGAAAAAGACGTAGTTGGAGTCGGACGCCGCCGGCTTGAGGCCCATGCGCGTCAGCTCCGACACGATGCGGTCCCGCTGCTTTTTGATGTCTTCCACATCCGCCATCAGCGCCTCGCGGTGCCGGAGGGCGGCCAGCGCGGTGGCCTGCGTGATGGCGGAGAGGTGGTACGGCAGCCGGACCAGGCGCAGCGCATCGGCGACTTCGGGTGCTGCAGCCATGTAGCCCAGGCGTGCCCCCGCCAGCGCGAAGGCCTTGCTCATGGTCCTGGACACGATCAACCGCTCCCGGCCGGGCAGCAACGTCAGCGCGCTGGGCGTCCCGTCGTGGGCGAACTCATGGTAGGCCTCATCCACAATGACGATGGTCTGGCTTGCTTCACCGGCCTCGTAGACGGCCTCCACGACGTCCAGCCCCAGCCCCGTCCCCGTGGGGTTGTTGGGGGAACAGAGGAAGACGATGTTGGGCTGCAGTTCCTTGACCTGCCGCGCTGCGGATTCAGCGCTGAGGCCGTAGCCTTCGGCGCGCTCACCGACGATGTATTCGGTGTCCGTTCCACTGGCCAGCAGCGGGTACATGGAGTACGTGGGCGGAAAGCCGAGCGCTGTGCGTCCGGGGCCGCCGAAGGCCTGGAGGATTTGCTGGAGCACCTCGTTGGAGCCGTTCGCGGCCCAGAGGTTGGTCTCGTCCAATCCGTGGCCGAGGTATTCCGCCAGCGCTTTCCGCAGTTCCGTGAACTCGCGGTCCGGGTAGCGGTTGAGCCCGGCGGCGGCCTCGGACACCGCCGCGCTGATGGCGGCCCGCACGTCCGCCGGAACACCATGGGTGTTCTCGTTGACGTTGAGAAGGATTGGGACGTCCAGCTGCGGCGCACCGTAAGGGGTAAGCCCGCGGAGGTTGCTGCGGAGGGGAAGCCGGTTCAGGCGTTCTAGCTGGTCATTCACCTGAACAGTTTAGTGCCCGTGCCGGGTGCCGGAAAATGTGACGGCATCCTGTTCGCCCTCGGCATGTGCCGGATCAGCCGGCGGGGACGAACAGCTGCTGCCCGGGGAAGACCGCACCTGCGGACAGGTTGTTCAGCTGCACGATGTCCGCCACAACATCGCGTGCGTCGCGCTCCGGCGCAACGGTGGCCGCGATGCCCCACAGTGACTGGCCGGGCTGGACCGTCACGGTGACCGCGGACGTTGTCTCAAGGTCCGCAGCAGAGTCGGAGGCTTTCGCCGGGGAGTTGAAGAAGCCTGCCAGTGAGAGCAGCAGGGCGGCCAGGAGCACCAGGGGAATCCCGATCAGCACGATGCGGCCGCGGCGGGTCAACCGCAGGGGCGGAAGGGCTGCCGGCCGTTCCGGCTGCCGCTCTTCAGGCCGGGAGAGAAGTTGCCGCACTGAGAGCAGCTGTGGACGTGAACCCCGCGAAACAGATGTAGCTGACATGAACTGAGCCCTCCTGGACCATACTGTGCTGCCCGGATGTTCTGCTCCGCGCCCCTCTGGGGGCTTCCCGGTGCCATCTTCGAATGGCCGGGGTTCGCAGTAGAACATATATTCGAACTTTGCTTTCTCTGTTTTAGCACCTACCAACGAACATTGTCGAGACTCGCTAGAACAAATGTTTGAAAAAGCAGTGTGGCTGGCCTAGTTTTGAACGAAAGAACAACCACCCGGACAGTCGATCAGCAGGGTCTGACATTATGGGGCGGGATCCTCCAGGGCCTGGCCGTGGAGGGGCCGGCGGACACCGAAAGGCATTGGCGAATATGGCAGCAGCAGCCGCCGGGGGCAGGGCAACCGCGCAACCGAAGAGGACCGCCAAGGGCCTGACGCCACGGCAGAAAAAAATCCTCGAAACCATCCAGCGCTCCGTCAATGAGAACGGTTACCCCCCGTCCATGCGGGAGATCGGTGACACGGTGGGGCTGGCCAGCCTTTCAAGTGTCACGCACCAGCTGGCCCAGCTGGAGAAACTCGGCTACCTCCGCCGTGACCCGAAGCGTCCGCGCGCCATGGAAGTCCTCATGCCCCTGACCCTGGACGGCGGTGCGGCCAAGCCAAGCAGCCAGCCATCAGCCGGACTTCCAGCCGGCGGTGCCACCGTCACGGAGCTGCCTACGGCCCTGGACACCGCGATGGTCCCGCTCGTTGGCCGCATCGCTGCTGGTGGTCCCATCCTTGCCGACCAGCAGGTGGAGGACGTTATGCCGCTCCCCCGGCAGCTGGTGGGCCAGGGCGAACTGTTCATGCTCAAGGTGGCCGGCGATTCGATGGTGGACGCAGCCATCTGTGATGGCGACTGGGTGGTGGTCCGCCGCCAGGCGGACGCGGCCAACGGGGACATCGTCGCTGCCCTCCTTGATGACGAGGCCACTGTGAAGACGTTCCGGCAGCGTGACGGCCACACCTGGCTGCTCCCCCAGAACACCCAGTACGAGCCCATCCTCGGGGACCACGCCACCATCATGGGCAAGGTCGTGTCTGTGCTCCGCTCGCTGTAGCCGCCCGCTCCTGGCCCCAGGCAGGGCCAGCCCACAACACAGTCAGTCCGAGGCACATTCGGCCGTGCGCTGCGCTGGCCGGATCCACCTAGGGCAGATCCGGCCCTGCGCAGTGCCGGCTTCCCGGAGCCCCGGCATGTGAAGGGACGTCAGGCGTTCTCCCCGGCCAGCCTCTCCAGTGCGGCGATTGCCGTCTTCCGGTCCGTTGTGGACCAGAACGGCGGCAGCGCTCCCCGGAGGAACCCGGCGTAGCGCTCGGTGGCGAGCCTGGAGTCAAGTACTGCCACCACCCCCTTGTCCCCGGTAGAGCGGATCAAGCGGCCTGCGCCCTGGGCGAGCCGGATGGCGGCATGGGTGGCCGAGACCGACATGAAGCCGTTTCCGCCGGCCTGCGCCACGGCGCGGGAGCGCGCCGTCATGAGGGGATCGTCCGGCCGCGGAAAGGGAATCCGGTCTATCACCACAAGCCGGCATGAACCGCCCGGAACATCCACGCCCTGCCACAGGGACATGGTTCCGAAAAGGCAGGTGTCTGGCTCGTCGGCAAACTGCTTCACCAGTGCGGTCATGGTGGAGTCGCCCTGGCAGAGAACCGTCATGTCCAGCTTTGGGCGCAGGGCCTCGGCGGCTTCCTCTGCGGCTCGCCGGGAAGAAAACAGGCACAGTGCGCCGCCGCCGGAAGCGCGGATCAGGGACTCGAGCTCGTCCAGCGCCTCCGGGGATGCGCCCCTGCCGGGCTTCGGCAGGTGCCCGGCCACATAGAGGATGCCCTGTTTGGGGTAGTCGAACGGCGAGCCCACGTCCACGCCCTTCCAGCGGGGAGCACCCTCACCCACCAGGCCCAGTCCGCCGGCGGCGGGTTCAAATGCTGAACCGATGGCCAGCGTGGCGGAGGTCAGCACAACGGTGTGTCCGGCGAACAGGCCTTCCCGCAGCCTCCCGGCCACCGAGAGGGGCGCAATGTTGATCAACGCCGGCGCTGTGTCATCCGGCGGGGAGAACCCCTGTGCGGGGTCAAAGGAGCTGGCGCGGGAAAACCACACGACTTCGCGGTTCTCCCGGGCTGCGAGGAGCCGTTCGCAAAGTTCCAGGATGAGCATCAGGCGGGACCGCGCAAGCTGCCGGCCGCCGTCGGGCGTTGTATTGCTGTCACCCTTCGAATCCGAGAGGGCGGCCCGGCAGGCGTCGCGCAACTGGTCCACGCAATCCAGCTGTTCGTCATTCAGTCCGTTGGGCAGCAGTCCGTTCGGTACGCCGGCAAGGGCGAGCTCCAGGTTGGCGGCCGCGGCGTTGAGGGCGTCAACGGTGATGGCGGTGTGCTTGCGGGCACCGGCGGCCGCGGCGTGCACCATGGCCACCGAGAGCTGGCCGGACACTGCACCGGTAACCCTGTCCTGGAGTTCGTGCGCCTCGTCCACCACCACCACGTCATACTCGGGCAGGACCGCCAGCCCCTCAAAGGCGCTGACTGCAAGCATGGCGTGGTTCGTGACCACAACGTCGGCCTCGGCAGCGTCCTGGCGGGCAAGTTCGCTGAAGCACTCTGCTGCCATGGGGCACTTTTGGGCGCCCAGGCATTCCATGGACGTCACGGATACCTGGCGCCAAGCCCGGTCCGTGACACCCGGCAGGAGCTCGTCCCGGTCACCCGTGGCGGTCTTCTCCGCCCACTCCCGCAGCCGCACCACTTCCTTGCCGAGCTGGGACGAGGGGCCGCCCACGGCTGCCGCGAAGTGCGGGACGCTGGTGTCCTCGCCCAGGCTGAACAGCTGGCCTTCCGACGGTTCCTCGCTCGGGAAGCCGCCTTCCAGCTTGTGCCTGCAAACATAGTTGGACCGCCCCTTGACCAGGGCCACTTTGACAGGCCGGTCCAGGGCAGGAGTTATGGCCTTGAGCAGCCGGGGCAGGTCCCGGCCCACGATCTGGGTCTGAAGAGCAAGCGTGGCCGTGGACACGAGCGCAGGCTTGTTGCTTTCCAGGGCGTGCGCAATGAGGGGTATCAGGTAGGCCAGTGACTTTCCGGTGCCCGTGCCTGCCTGGACCAGGAGGTGGTCCCCCGTTCCCAGCGCACGGGCCACCTGCCTGGCCATCTCATGCTGGCCCGCACGGCTTTGCCCGCCCATGCCGGCAACGGCCCGGTCGAGCAGTTCGATCACGAACTGCTCGCCGGCCGCTTCCGTGGCTTCCGGCGCCACGAGGTCAGTCATTGCTGACGAAGGGTTCCAGTTCGGCCGCAAAGCCTTCACGGACCATCACCACGGCCCGCGTGCCTTGCTCCACGTGGTCCACGCTGATGATCTCGGCGTCGGACTCGTGGAGTTTGCTGACCAGGTCTCCGCGGTCGTACGGGATGAGCAGCTCCAGCTTGACGCTTGGCCTGGGAATGGCGTCGCTGATGGCCTTCAGCAGCTCCGCGATGCCCTGCCCCGTGCGGGCGGACACCACCACATGCCGCGGCTCGCGCTGCCTGAGCCGTTCCACCACAAAGGGGTCAGCGGCGTCGGCCTTGTTGAGCACGATGATTTCGGGCACCTTGCGGGCATCCACTTCGCTGAAGACCTTGCGGACGGCAGCGATCTGACCCTCAGGGTCAGGGTGCGAAACGTCCACCACGTGGAGGATCAGGTCTGCGTCGGCAACTTCCTCCAGCGTGGAGCGGAACGCCTCCACCAGTTGCGTGGGCAGGGACCGGACGAAGCCCACGGTGTCCGCGAGCGTGTACCCCAGTCCGTCCGCGGTTTCCGCCTTCCGGACAGTCGGGTCCAGGGTGGCGAACAAAGCGTTCTCCACCAGGACTCCGGCGTCGGTCAGGCGGTTGAGCAGCGAGGACTTGCCCGCGTTGGTGTAGCCGGCGATCGCCACGGACGGCACGGCATTACGACGGCGGTTGGCCCGCTTGGTCTCGCGGGCCGGCTTCATTGCGGCGATCTCCCGCCGCAGCTTGGCCATCCGGGTGCGGATGCGACGGCGGTCCAGCTCGATCTTCGTTTCACCGGGACCGCGCGAGCCCATGCCGGCGGCGGCACCGCCCACCTGGCCGCCTGCCTGGCGGGACATCGACTCGCCCCAACCACGAAGGCGTGGCAGGAGGTATTCGAGCTGCGCCAGCTCCACCTGGGCTTTGCCCTCGCGGCTCTTGGCGTGCTGGGCGAAGATATCCAGGATCAGGGCTGTCCGGTCGATGACCTTGACCTTGACGATATCCTCCAGGCCTCGGCGCTGGGAGGGTGCAAGCTCGGCATCCACCACCACGGTGTCCGCGCCGGTGGACATCACGATGTCCCGAAGCTCAAGCGCCTTGCCCGAGCCCAGGAATGTCCCCGGGTCCGGCTTGTCCCGGCGCTGGACCAGTCCGTCAAGGACCTCGGAGCCGGCTGTTTCCGCAAGGGCGGCGAGTTCCCGGAGCGAGTTCTCGGCGTCGGCCAGGGTGCCTTCGGACCAGAGCCCTGCCAGGACCACCCGCTCAAGGCGCAGCTGGCGGTACTCGACCTCGGTGACGTCTTCCAGTTCGGTGGACAGTCCTGCGGTACGGCGCAAGGCGCGCCGTTCCTCAAGGTCCTGCTGGTCGCCGTCGTACGTTGAATGTTCTTCGTCCAGGCGGGAAATTGCCTGGGCTTTGCCGAACACTGCCTTTCCGTCGCTGCCCTTCCCGTCGCCGTTTTGCGTGCCGGGGTTCCTGGCAGGTACGTCCTTGGAGAGAATCCGGTCGATGACAGCCTGGATTTCCTCGGGACTCATGTCCTGGGCGGCTGGATCTGATCCGGTGTTGGGCTGGCTGGTCATGGTCTCCTTTGAAGATTCGGCAGTTCCAGAATAGTGCCGATTGCTGGTGGTGGGGGAAGTATTCGCGCTGGGCTGACTGCCTGCGGTCATCCACGCCTCCTGGCATGCTGGGCCGGTGCCGCGGAGGGCGGCGCCGGCAGACGTGCCACGTACGGATACGCGGCGGAAGGAAAGCAGCCGGAAACGGCGATAAGTTCAGCGGGAGGCTGACTTTCGAGTGTGGTCCGGCGACCGGAGCAAACGGGATCCGCTTGGTCCGGTGCACGCAGCGGAAGGGTCGAAAGACCGGCGTCGCTGGTGGGACGTGCTGCCGCTGGAGGGCAGGCTTCGGGACGGGCGTGGCCCGTGCCGGTTACTCGAAGATCAGGAACATGCCCTCCAGCGTAGCAGAGCGCCCTGCCCGCGGTTTCCCTTTACGCTGCAAGGGGAACTACTCTGGCCAGTTATGGAGTCCGCACATTATTTCAGCGCAACACCCGCCGGCCCTTTTACCCGCAAGCCCCTGACTGTTGAGCTGGCAGGGGAAACGCGCAGGCTGCAGACTTCCTCCGGCATCTTCAGCCCCGACGGGATCGATAAAGGCACGGCCATCCTGCTTACCGAGGTGCCCGCTCCGGCGCCGCAGGGAAACCTCCTGGACATCGGCTGCGGCTGGGGGCCGATTGCCCTGACCATGGCCCTTAGGGCACCGTCCGCCCGGGTCTACGCGGTGGACGTCAACGAGCGCTGCATCGCGCTGACAAACGAGAACGCCGCAGCCCTGGGGCTGGCCAACGTTACTGCCAGCACCCCTGACGCGGTAGACCCCGACTTGCGTTTCGACACGATCTGGTCCAATCCGCCCATCCGGATCGGCAAGGACGAACTGCACTCCCTGCTGAAACTATGGCTGCCCCGCCTGGCTCCGGGCGGAACCGCCTGGCTGGTGGTGCAGAAGAACCTGGGGGCGGACTCGCTGCAGCGGTGGCTTGCAGCTGAGCTGGACGAATCGTTCATCGTCAGCCGGGAAGCGACCTCGAAGTCGTTCCGGATCCTCAAGGTCAGGAAAGCGTCCCGGTTGCCACAATGACTGCCGGCCCGCTGAGCTCGACGTGTTCGTGGCCTGCGGGACCAGCGAAGAACTTCACTCCCACGATGCCCCCGGGGACGTGGACCCGCCAGGAGTCCGGGGCTTCCGCCCCAGCCCAGTGGCGGATGGCCACAGCGGCGGCGCAGGCACCCGTTCCGCAAGACTGGGTCTCCCCCACGCCGCGTTCATGCACCCGCATGGTCACGGATCCGACGCCGTCGTGCACCAGCGGCTCGGACGGGACCACGAATTCCACGTTGGTCCCGTTGGCGGGGACGGGGTCCACCACGGGAGCGGTGAACAGCCGCGTTCCGGCAAGTTCGGAAAGCTCGGCGAGGGCAACAACGGTGTGCGGGTTGCCCATGCTGACGGACAGGGCAGGGCGGGGAACTTCCAGGCCTTCGGCGGTCACCAGTGAATCCATGGCCTTGGCCGTAGCTTCCCCGGGGAAGATGAACTCCCACGGCCCCATGTCCACGGCGTAGTCGTCACCCGTGCGCACCACGGTCTTGATCCCGGCGCGGGTGCCGATGGCCAGGGCGCCGCCGTCGGGCAGTTCGATCAGGCCCTCGGTCCGGAGGAAATGGACAAACACGCGGACGCCGTTGCCGCACATTTCGGACAGCGAGCCATCGCCGTTGCGGTAGTCCATGAACCACTCAGCGTCAGGGTCGGCGGCCAGCAGCTCGCGGCCCTCCGGAAGCAAGCGCGACGGGACCGCCCGGATGAGGCCGTCCCCGCCGATCCCCCGGTGCCGGTCGCACAGGGCGGCCACGGCGTCGGCACTGATGGTGTGGACGCCCTCTGGATCAGCCACCAGGACGAAGTCATTGCCGGTGCCGTGCCCCTTGGAGAAGCGGAGCCCGCTCAGGGTGCGCAAGGCCGGCTCGGTGGTTTCTGCGAGGCTTGTGTCCATGGTTCCAAGGGTACCGGCCGGGCGGTGAAGCGCTAAAAACGGGAGAGCGCCGCCGCTCTGTCCACCAGGGCCGGATCCTGCCAGTCCAGCCAGTGGATGCGCGGATCGGCCCGGAACCAGGTGAGCTGGCGCCGGGCGAACTGCCGGGTGGCCACGATGGTGGCCTCCGCGGCCTCGGGAACGGTCCATTCGCCGTCGATAACCCGCAGGAACTGTGAGTATCCCAGGGCGCGGGGGGCGGTCTTTCCCTGCCGCAGCCCGCGGGCGTCCAGCCGTTGGACTTCGGCGGGCAGGCCGGCGTCAACCATGCGGTGGACGCGTCCGGCGAGCCGGTCCCGAAGCACCTCGCGGTCCACTGCCAGGCCGATCTGGACGGCAGGCTGGAAGTACTCGCGCTGCGGCATGAAGGAGCTGAACGGCCGCCCGGTGAGCTGATGGACTTCCAGGGCCCGGATGATCCGCCGGTCATCCGAGAGCCTGCCGGCGGACACAGGGTCCACCTTCCGCAGCCGTTTTAGCAGCACTGCGGTCCCCTGCGCAGCGAGTTCGGCTTCCAGCCGTTGCCGCACCAGCGGATCAGTCCCCGGGAACTCAAGGACGTCCAGCGCGGCCCGCACGTAGAGGCCGGACCCGCCGGCCAGGATGGCGCGCTTGCCGCGGCCGTGGATGTCCGAGATGAGTTCGCGGGCCTGCTGCTGGAACTGCGACACGCTGGCTTCCTGGGTTACCTCCAGGATGTCCAGCAGGTGGTGGGGAACTCCCCTGCGTTCAGCGTCCGTGATTTTTGCGGTGCCGATGTCCATGCCGCGGTAGAACTGCATGGCGTCGGCGTTGATGACTTCGCCGCCGAGTTCAAGGGCAAGGCTGACGGCGAGGTCTGACTTGCCGGACCCTGTGGGGCCAACGACGGCGATGACAGGCGGTGCGCCCACCGGTCAGCGCGTGCGGACAGGCAAGGAGGGCATGCCCAGCGAAACGCCCTTGCCGCCTGCCCCTGCCCCGGGCGTGGGTGCTCCGCAGGAATCTGCCTGCGACCTGTCCCAGGCGTCGCCCGCCCGGGAACGCCGGAGGCTGTAATCCTCCAGGGCCGGATCGGCGACGAGGTGGAATGCCGCGGCCTCGGTGATGGTCACCGTGACCAGGTCTCCCGGCCGGGGAGCGGGAGCACCCTCAGGGACCGAGAAGTGCACCAGCCGCTGGTCCTGCGAACGGCCGGACAGACGGTGCGTCTCGCCTGCCTTCCGTCCGGACTGCGCCGTCACCATAACCTCAACGCGGCGGCCGAGCTGGAGCCGGTTCTCCTCTGCCGCAATCCGGTCCTGGAGGGCAGTCAGGCGTTCGAACCGTTCCTGGACCACTGCCTTGGGAAGCTGGTCCGGCAGGTCAGCGGCAGGGGTTCCGGGGCGCTTGGAGTACTGGAACGTGAAGGCGGTGGCGAAGCGTGACTTCTCCACAACATCCAGCGTCGCCTGGAAGTCCTCTTCGGTTTCGCCGGGGAATCCCACAATGATGTCGGTGGAGATCGCCGCGTGCGGGATCTTTTCGCGCACTTTGTCCAGGATCCCCAGGAACTTGCTGGACCGGTAGGAACGCCGCATGTCCCGAAGAACCTTGTCCGACCCCGACTGCAGCGGCATGTGCAGCTGCGGCATCACATTGGGGGTCTCGGCCATGGCGTCAATGACGTCGTCGGTGAAAGCGGCTGGGTGTGGGCTTGTGAAGCGGACCCGCTCCAGGCCTTCGATGTCCCCGCAGGCCCGGAGGAGCTTGGAGAATGCCTGGCGGTCGCCGAACTCGACACCGTAGGAGTTGACGTTCTGGCCCAGGAGTGTGACCTCGATGGCGCCGTCTTCCACCAGGGCCTGGATCTCCGCCAGGATGTCTCCCGGCCTGCGGTCTTTCTCTTTTCCGCGGAGGGCGGGCACGATGCAGAAAGTGCAGGTGTTGTTGCAGCCGACGGAGATCGATACCCAGCCTGAGTAGACGGAGTCCCTCTTGGTGGGAAGCGTGGAGGGGAAGACGTCCAGCGACTCGAGGATTTCAAGCTGTGCCTCGTTGTTGTGCCGGGCGCGGTCCAGCAGGGCGGGCAGGGCGCCGACATTATGGGTGCCAAAAACGGCGTCCACCCACGGGGCCTTCTTCAGGATGGTTTCCCTGTCCTTCTGCGCGAGGCAGCCGCCCACAGCAATCTGCATGCCGGGGTTTGCTGCTTTCACCGGAGCCAGGATGCCAAGGTTGCCGTAGAGCTTGTTGTCAGCGTTCTCCCGGACCGCGCAAGTGTTGAACACCACGACGTCGGCCTGCTCACCGTCTGCCGGCACGTACCCTGCGTCCTCCAGCATCCCGGCCATCCGCTCCGAGTCGTGGACGTTCATCTGGCAGCCAAACGTCCGCACCTGGTAGGTGCGGGGCTTGGGAGCACCGGATTGCGGAGCACCGCCAGCTTCTGCAGAGGGGCTGGTACCGGGAAAAGGGGAAGGGATGGTCAAACTCACCTGTTAAGGGTACCGGTTTTACGGGTTGCCACGGTCGGCTCCGGCGCAGGAGTCCAGGACCTCGTTGACGATCCGGAACGCCTGCGAGGGCTGATAGCCCTTGCGCGCCAGCATGGAGGCCAGCCGCCGGGTTGCCTTGTCCCTTGCAGCCTGGTCCTGCAGATCCGTTCCCGGGCGGAGCTTCCGCTCCACGAGCTGCCGGGCGGCGGCTTCCTCATCCGCGTCTGTCAGCTGGTCCAAGGCTGCGGCGGCGGTTTCCTGGTCGATGCCCTTCTCCGCGAGTTCGCGGCGCAGCGCGCCTTTCGCAAGTTTGCGCGACTGGGAGCGGCTCCTCACCCACATGTCCGCGAATTCGGCGTCGTTGATCAGGCGTGCTTCCTGGAAGCGGTCCAGGACTGCCTCGGCGACGTCCTCCGGGATGTTCCGTTCGGCGAGTTTCCGGGCGAGCTGCAGCCTGCTTTTGGCCGACGCGGTCAGTTGCCGGTACACGATGTTCTGCGCAACGGACACCGGATCCGGCTCTGCGTCCCCGGCAACGGAAGAGCCGTGGTCCGGGCCGACCTGGAACGCGCCGTCATCTGAAACTCCGCGCCGCCCGCCGGCTGTCGCCCGGCGGGGACGCGGATTGTCGATACCGGTCAACGGCTAGAACCCGTCAACGGCCTTCAGCTTCGGGGAGTCTTTGGACTCCGGTTCCGCAGGCTTGACGCCCACGCCGAGCTTTTCCTTGATCAGGCGCTCGAGTTCGGCAGCAAGTTCAGGGTTGTCACGGAGGAACCTGCGGGAATTCTCCATGCCCTGGCCAAGCTGGTCGCCGTCGTAGGTGAACCAGGAGCCGGACTTCTTGATGATGCCGTGCTCGACGCCCATGTCGATGATGCCGCCCTCACGGGAAATGCCCTGGCCGTAGATGATGTCGAATTCGGCCACCTTGAAGGGCGGAGCCATCTTGTTCTTGACGATCTTCGCCTTGGTCCGGTTGCCAACGGAATCGGCACCTTCCTTCAGGGTCTGGATGCGCCGGACGTCGATACGGATGGAGGCGTAGAACTTCAGGGCCTTACCGCCGGTGGTGGTTTCCGGGGAGCCAAAGAAGACGCCGATCTTCTCGCGGAGCTGGTTGATGAAGATCGCAGTGGTCTTGGTCTGGCTGAGGCGGCCGGTGATCTTACGCAGGGCCTGGCTCATGAGGCGGGCCTGGAGGCCGACGTGGCTGTCACCCATGTCGCCCTCGATTTCGGCGCGGGGCACCAGCGCTGCGACGGAGTCGATCACAATGACGTCCAGGGAGCCCGAGCCCACCAGCATGTCCATGATTTCCAGCGCCTGCTCGCCGGTGTCCGGCTGGGAGACCAGGAGGGCGTCGGTGTCCACACCGAGCTTGGCGGCGTACTCGGGGTCAAGGGCGTGCTCGGCGTCGATGAAGGCGGCGATGCCGCCCAAGCGCTGGGCGTTGGCCACGGCGTGGAGCGCCACGGTGGTCTTACCGGACGATTCCGGCCCGTAGATTTCGACAACGCGGCCACGGGGAAGGCCGCCAATTCCCAAAGCAACATCCAGGGCAATGGATCCGGTGGGGATGACCTCGATCGGGGCCCGGACTTCGTCGCCGAGCCGCATGACCGAGCCTTTACCGAACTGTTTGTCGATCTGGGCCAGCGCTGCTTCGAGCGCTTTTGCACGATCCGGGGCTGCCGCCATGGTTCACACCTCTAATGCTTTCTCGCTTTGGAGTGGCCTCAGCGGCCGTTTATTGGTCATCTCTGACGCTACTGGGACCCACTGACATTCCGGCCGGGTGAGGGCGGCTATGTGGATAACCCGCTAGGAAAAGCATAGCTTTACCCGAACAGGTATTCGAACAACCTCACGGCGTGTCAGGAGAAACCGGCTAGTCGGTGCGGGGCTTGATATCCCGGCCCAGGCGGCGCTCGGCGGGAACATCCTGCACGTCGCAGACGGCCAGCCACACCCTGCGGGGCTCTATGCCGGCGGCAAGCGCCTGGTCCGCGGTGCGCCCGCCCACCCCTGCCAGGACAAGGCTGCTGCTGAGGACCCGCGAGTACCCGGCGCCGAATTCGTCGTCCATGAGTCGCCAATAATCGCTGATTCGCACCAGAAAAGTCTCTCACGATCCCGCGCACTAGAATTGTTGCCATGAGCAACTCCCCTGACGTCCCCTCCCCGCAAGGCCGCCATGATGAGGCGACCGTGGACGCCGCGGTACAAAACGTGGAACACCAGATCAGTCTCTTCTGGCGGCGCGCACGGTCGATCTCCAACCAGCTTTCCCGCGAGGTCCATCCGGACATGGAGCCGGCGGCGTACGGCCTCCTGACGGTGATCCGTCGTGAGGGACCGATCCGCCTCACCGACCTGGCGATGAACATCGGCGTCGGCAAGCCGTCCGTCAGCCGGCAAATTGCTTTCCTGGAGAGCCTGGGTCTTGTGTCCAAGGAGGCAGATCCCCTGGACGGACGGGCGCAGGCAATCCGGCTGACCCCCAAGGGCGAGGAAAAGATGCACCAGGTCCAGGACGCCCGGCGGCAGGTGTTCCGGGAACGCCTCGGCGAGTGGCCCGTGGAGGAACTCGAGGAACTGGCCCGCTGCATGGCCAAGCTTAACTCCACCTACGAACGGGACGGCTTCCCGAAGGATGGCCAGGCGCCCACGCTGGAAAATCAATAGCAGAAACGCACTGAAGCCCCCGGCCGCGGCCGGGGGCTTCAGTGTTTGCTACATTCCGGGAGCCGCCTTCCGGCGGAACCCTACCGGGCGCCGGAAAGGAGGCCCGTGGAAAGTTCGTCGTTAAGTTCAGTGTTGAGGTCGCGCTCAAGGTCGCGGCCATAACGCTGGGAGAATTCCTGGGGAACGGTGTCCGGAACGGCAACGCCTTCTGCAACCGCCACCCTGTCGCTCACCTCGCGAAGCATGCTGGACAACGGAACGTCCAGGGCCGAGCAGATCGAGGACAGCAGTTCGGATGATGCTTCCTTCTGGCCGCGCTCCACTTCACTGAGGTAACCCAGGGAGACACGGGCGCTGTGCGAAACTTCACGGAGCGTACGCCCCTGACGCTGGCGGACATCGCGCAGGACATCACCAATTTCGTGACGAAGTACAACCATCTTGCGCTCCTTCTGTTCGCTCTTGCCCTGATCGGCGAGGCCCACATCCTTCCAGCGGACAACGCCGTTTACGGATACGGGCTGCTTTACCATCTGTATCGCCTTGCTCCCTCATTGGTCAGGTCCGCCCTAAGGCGAACCGTCGTGGTCATTTCATCCTAGGCGCCTCCGCTCTCCGGAAGCGACACAATGTAATAACTAATCGGTACCGGCTTTTGTTCCCATCAACTTTACGCCCAGTAACTTCGGGGTACCGGGCCTACCCGGACAGGGCTTCGAGGAGCCTTTCAAGGGCCGCCCCGCACGCCTGTCCGCGGATCTCGGCCCGGCTTCCCGAAAAGGCGTACTCGAAGGCCGCCGTTCCGGCTGCGGTGGCTATGCCGACGTAGACGGTGCCCACGGGCTTTCCGTCGTGTGCCTCCGGCCCGGCAACGCCTGTGGTGGAGATGCCGATGTCAGCGTTGAGGACGGTCCGGGCTCCTGCCGCCATGGCCGCGGCAACGTCCGGGTCGACGGATCCGACGCGCGCCAGGAGCACGGACGGGACGTCCAGGACTTTTTCCTTGACGGAGTTCTGGTAGGCAACCACGCCGCCCTGCAGGACGCCGGAGGCGCCTGGGGTGTCCGCAAGGACTGCGGACACCATGCCGGCGGTCAGTGATTCGGCGGTGGCCACGGTCCGCCCTGCGTCGAGGGCTTTGCGGACCGCTTCAGCCGACAAGTGGTGGAGATTGGTCATGCGGGTTCCTGGCCTTTTTCGTTGCGCGCCTGCAGCTTTCCCTTGGCCCGGATCCGCAGTGCTTCCACCACGTATTCCACGCCGGTCCACACTGTGATCACCACAGCGGCCATCATCACTGCAAACGCCACCCACACGAGCCACGGGGCAAAAGAGCCCAGCGGCAGGAGGTACAGGAAGATCGCTGCGGTCTGGACCACGGTCTTGAGCTTGCCGCCGCGGGAAGCCGGGATAACGCCGTAGCGGATCACAAAGAAGCGCAGGGCCGTGACGCCCCATTCGCGGACGAGGATGAGTACGGTAACCCACCATGGCAGTTCGCTGAGCACCGAGAGCATCACCAGCGCCGAGCCGATGAGGAGCTTGTCCGCAATGGGGTCGGCGATCTTGCCGAAGTCGGTGACGAGGTTCCGGCTCCTGGCGATATCGCCGTCGAGCTTGTCCGTGTAGATGGCGACGGCGAACGCAAGGACCGCCGCCCAGCGCCACACGCCTGCTTCACTGCGCAGCCCGGGGGCGTCCGCGATGAGGAACCAGACAAAAAACGGCACCAGTGCGATGCGGATCATGGTCAGGATGTTGGGAAGGTTCCAGACCCCGGCACGGCCTGGGCCGGCGGCGGTTGCATCGGTGCTAGTCACGTTTCTAGGCTACAGTCCCCGGGCTAACGCCCGGTCAGGGACCAGGCGTCCTCGGAGCCGTCTTCGTCGTCATAGCCGCCGGGCGGGGAATCCGAGCCGTCGTAATATTCGACGTTCTGCTTCCGCTGGTCAAGGTCTGCGGCCACCAGGTCTTCGGCGTAGCCGCCCTGGGCGATGTTGGCGTTGGCGTTGTCGCTCAGCGCGGCGGTCTGCGAATCGGGTGCTGCCGGGGCTTCCTGCCCCTTCATGGCGGCAAGGACGGGTGCGAGGTCGTCCGGTTTCACCAGGACATCCCTGGCCTTGGAGCCTTCGGAGGGGCCAACGACCCCGCGTGATTCCAGCAGGTCCATCAGCCGGCCGGCCTTGGCGAAGCCGACCCGCAGCTTGCGCTGCAGCATCGACGTGGAGCCGAACTGCGTGGTGACCACAAGCTCGGTGGCCTGCAGCAGGACTTCGAGGTCGTCCCCGATGTCGTCGTCGATCTGCTTCTTGGGCGCTTCGGCTGCGACGTCGTCGCGGTAGGTGGCCTGGAGCTGTCCCTTGACGTGCTCAACCACCTTGTGGATTTCCGATTCGGTGACCCATGCGCCCTGGACGCGCATGGCCTTGGAGGCACCCATGGGCAGGAACAGGGCGTCACCCTGGCCGATAAGCTTTTCGGCCCCGGGCTGGTCCAGGACCACGCGCGAGTCGGTCACCGAGGACGTGGCAAACGCCATGCGTGAGGGCACGTTCGCCTTGATGAGGCCGGTCACCACGTCCACGGACGGCCGCTGGGTGGCCAGGACCAGGTGGATGCCGGCGGCGCGGGCGAGCTGGGTGATGCGGACAATCGAGTCTTCAACATCGCGGGGAGCCACCATCATCAGGTCGGCAAGCTCGTCCACGATCACCAGCAGGTACGGGTAGGGCCGGATGACGCGCTTGGAGTCCACCGGCGGCTGGACCTTGCCGGCGCGGACCGCCTTGTTGAAGTCGTCGATGTGCTTGAAGCCGTAGTTGGCGAGGTCGTCATACCGGGCGTCCATCTCGCGGACCACCCACTGGAGCGCCTCGGCCGCCTTCTTCGGGTTGGTGATGATGGGCGTGATGAGGTGCGGGACGCCTTCGTAGGCGGTGAGCTCCACGCGCTTGGGGTCCACCATGACCATGCGAACCTCATCGGGGGTGGCGCGCATCAGGATGGAGGTGATCATCGAGTTCACGAAGGATGATTTACCGGCACCGGTGGCACCGGCCACCAGGAGGTGGGGCATCTTGGCGAGGTTCGCCACCACGTAGCCGCCCTCCACGTCCTTGCCAACGCCCATCACCATCGGGTGGTCCGTGCGGCGGGCGTTCTGGCTGCGAAGGACGTCGCCCAGGGAGACGGTTTCGCGGTCGGTGTTGGGGATCTCGATGCCGATGGCGGACTTGCCCGGGATGGGGCTGAGGATGCGCACGTCACTGGACGCCACGGCGTAGGAGATGTTCTTGGACAGTGCGGTGACGCGCTCCACTTTGGTGCCCGGGGCCAGCTCGATCTCGTACCGGGTCACGGTGGGGCCGCGGCTGAAGCCGGTGACCGTGGCATCGACGTTGAACTGCTGGAGGGTGTCGGTCAGGGCAGCGACGACGGCGTCGTTCGCTTCCGTGCGCTCCTTCGGGATGGATCCGGGGGTCAGGTAGTCCGAGGCCGGGAGCGTGTAGGTGACGTCGCCGGCGAGGGACAGCTGCTCGGTGCGCTGCGGGATGGGAACCGGCGGTGGTGCGGGTGCCACCGGGTTGGACGGCACGGTGGGCGCGGCGGCCGGCTTTGCCGCTGGCGGGGCCATGCCGGGGGTGATCATAGGGATGGCTTCGGTGGCGTTCTCCCCCGCGGAGGGCGGGGCGCCGGCACCGAGTCCCTGGGCGGCCTTGATCTTTTCGACGGCGATCTCCGCCTGGGTGGGACGGCGGACGCCGGGGGCCGGCCGCGGCGGCTTCGGGTCGTCGTCGTCGATCACGGCGTGCTCGAACGCTTCGTCGCCCACATAGCCTTCCAGTCCGGCGTCGCCGTCCTCCTCATCCTTGCCGAAGAAGCGGCGCTTCTTCTTCCTGGCATTCTTGGGGGGTGCGGCGGCGGGGGTCCGTTCCAGGTAGCTGCGGTCGTGCTTGTCACGGTCCTGTTCATCCAGGAGGTCGATGCCCATGAGGTGGTCGTAGGCAGCGTGCAGCCTACGCGGGACTGCAGTGAACGGCGTGGCGGTGATGATCAGCAGTGAGACGAACGCCAGCAGGGAGTACAGCACCAACGGAACAGCGGAGTGGATGGCGGCCAGGGGCGATGCGGCAAGGAATCCGAGCATTCCGCCGGCCTGGCGGAGGCCGTCAAAGCCCTGGGCAACCGTGGGCTGCCCGCCCAGGACGTGTGCCAGCCCGCAGCCGGCAAAGGTCATGATCAGGAAGCCGATGCCCACCCTGTTGTTGCCCCGCCCGTCGGACGGCTGGCGGAAGAGCCGGAACGCGCAGACAAACAGCATGAGCGGAAGCAGGAGTGATATCCAGCCGAAGGTTCCGTTGACCACGGCATATACGGCGTCCGGGAACCAGCCGGTAAGGCCCCACCAGGCAAAGGTGGCGATGAAGATTCCGAGGGCGAGGTTGAACAGGGCGGCGCCGTCCCGGCGGTCCTCTGACGGGAGGTCGCTGACGTCATGGCCGATGCGCCGCACCCCTCCGCCTACCAGGTGGCCGAGGCCCAGCCATGCCCCGCCCACCACGCGCAGCAGCCACGGCTGGTGGTGCTCGACGGCGGGAAGCTGGCGGGTGCGTGCAGTGCTCGTGGAGCCGCCGGCACGTCCGGTTTTGGCGGCCGTTGAGCCAGCGCCGCGGCCGGAGGAGCTGCCGGGTTTGCTGCCGGCGCGGCCCCTGCTGGATCCATTGGGCGCGGAAGTAGTACGAGTGGCCATACTAGCCACGGTACCCGAGTTGGGCCGGATTTCCGGGGATTTGGGTGCCGCCGGTCCCCGGTTCGCGGCCCCTTAAACGCCTCCGGCCCGCGGTCCCGTGGGGCACGGGAACGCAGGCCGGCAGCGGCAGCGGATGTCAGGCCTCGAGCACCACGGGAATGATCATGGGCTTGCGGCGCAGCTTGCGGTTGACCCAGGTGCCCACCACCCGGCGGACCACCTGCTGGAGCTGGTGGCTGGTGTGGTCCGCATGGTTGAGCACGGCTTCCTCCAGCGCAGCGTTGATCTTGGGGATGATGTCGTCGAAGACGGAATCATCCTCTGCCACGCCGCGGGCGTGAATTTCCGGCCCGGACACCACCTTGCCGGTGGCGCGGTGGATGACGGTGATGATGGAGATGAAGCCTTCGTCGCCGAGGATCCGGCGGTCCTTGAGGTCGGCGTCGGTGATCTCGCCCACGCTGGAGCCGTCCACGTAGACGAAGCCGACTTCGACCTGTCCCACCACGTCAGCGCGGTGGTCCTTGAGGTCGATGACCGTGCCGTTGTCCGCGAGGATGACGCTTGCTTCCGGAACACCGGACTCGATGGCGATCTTGCCGTTGGCGATCAGGTGGCGGGTTTCACCGTGCACCGGCATGGCGTTCAACGGCTCGAGGATGTTGTAGCAGTACAGGAGCTCCCCGGCCGCGGCGTGGCCGGAGACGTGGACCTTGGCGTTGCCCTTGTGGATCACGTCGGCGCCCAGCTTCAGCAGCCCGTTGATGATCCGGAACACGGCGTTCTCGTTGCCGGGGATAAGGCTTGAGGCCAGGATGACGGTGTCGCCGTCGCCCACCACCACCCGGTGGTCGCCATTCGCCATCCGGGACAGTGCGGCCATGGGCTCGCCCTGGGATCCGGTGGACATCAGCACCACGCGGTTGTCCGGCAGGTTGTCGATGTTCTTGATGTCGACGATGAGGCCCGGGGGGACGTCCAGGTAGCCAAGTTTTTCGGCAATCGCCATATTGCGGACCATGGAGCGGCCAACGAAGGCCACCTTGCGGTTGTGCTTGGCGGCTGCGTCCAGGACCTGCTGCACGCGGTGTACGTGCGAGGAGAAGGACGCGACGATGATGCGCTTGGTGGCCTGGCCGAAAAGCCGTTCCAGCGTGGGGCCGATTTCCTTCTCGGCGGTAGTGAAGCCCGGGACATCGGCGTTGGTGGAGTCGGACATAAAGAGGTCCACGCCTTCTTCGCCGAGCTTGGCGAAGTGGCGGAGGTCCGTGATGCGCCCGTCCAGCGGCAGCTGGTCCATTTTGAAATCGCCGGTATGCAGCACTGTGCCGCCGGCCGTCCGGATGAACACGGCGAGGGCGTCGGGGATGGAGTGGTTGACGGCCACGAACTCACATTCGAAGGGACCGAACTTCTCCACCTGCCCTTCCTCAACAGTGAGCGTGTAAGGCCGGATGCGGTGCTCCTGCAGTTTCGCCTCAATCAGGGCGAGGGTGAGCTGGGAGCCCACCAGCGGGATGTCGTTGCGGCGCCGCAGCAGGTACGGAACGGCCCCGATGTGGTCTTCGTGGCCGTGGGTGAGGACAACGGCCACGATGTCGTCCAGCCGGTCCTCGATGTAGGAGAAATCGGGCAGGATCAGGTCAACGCCGGGCTGGGTTTCCTCGGGGAAGAGGACGCCGCAGTCCACGATCAGCAGCTTGCCGTCGATCTCGAACACGGCCATGTTCCGGCCGATCTCCCCCAGTCCGCCCAAAGGAACAATCCGGAGCGTTCCCTGCGGCAGGCGGGGAGGGGTGACAAGGCCGGTGAGGGCAGTTTGGGTCATATTGCACTACTTTCCAGGCGGAAGGGTGCTGGTCTTACTCCTCAGGAAAAGACCAGCCCCGCTTCCGCCAAATCCCCGCGGATGGTTTCGATCTCGGCTTCGTCCGGCTCCACGAGGGGCAAACGGACAATCGAGTTGGGCAGGACTCCCTGCCATTTAAGAATCTGCTTGGCCGCAACGGCGCCCTGGACCCGGGTCATGGTGGCACGCACCACGGGCTGGAGTTCAAAGTTGATCTTGCGGGCGGTGCTGAGGTCGTTCGCGTTGACGGCGTCGATGAGCTCGCGGAAGCGGCGCGTGGCCACGTGCGTTGTAACGCCCACAAGCCCGACGGCGCCCAGCGCCATCCATGGAAGGGTCAGTCCGTCGTCACCTGAGTAGAACAGGAGATCCGTCTCGGCCATGACGCGGGTGGCAGCGACGAAGTCGGCCTTGGCATCCTTCACCGCCACGATGTTCGGGTGCTGTGCCAGCCGGATCATGGTGTCGGGCTCGATCGGGATGGAGGATCGTCCGGGAATGTCGTACAGCATCACGGGGACGTCCACGGCGTTGGCGACGGTTTCGAAATGCGCGCGGACACCGGCCTGGCTGGGCTTGTTGTAGTACGGCGTCACCAGCAGGAGGCCGTCGACGCCGAGGGCTGCGGCCTGCCGGGACAGGTGGACTGAGTGGGCGGTGTCGTTGGTGCCTGTGCCGGCGATGATGGCGGCACGGCCGCCCACCGCGTCCTTGACGGCGCGGAACATGCCGAGGTTTTCCTCGTCGGTGAGCGTGGAGGTTTCGCCTGTGGTTCCGGTAACCACCAGGCCGTCGCAGCCGTCGTCCACCAGCCTGCTGGCCAGTGCTGCAGCCTGCTCATAATCCACTGCGCCGTCCTTGGTGAACGGTGTGACCATGGCGGTCAGAAGAGTACCAAGGGCAGGGAGATGCGCGGATGTGTCAGCCATGGAAAAAACGTTACCCTGTCCACGGCTGGTTAGGACAATGCCAGGGGCGTGATGCACGTCAAATACTGGACCGGCCGCACCACCGCCGCGCGCGACCCACCCCTTCCGCCACCACTTTCCGGTCAACGCCCGGCACCGAACCAGCAGCGGGAGCCGCCCCCGGCCAGGACGTGGGGCGCCCGCCAGTCATACATGGGGTGCACCGCCGGTCATGGGAGCCGGCCAAGGAATGGGGCGCCCCGCTGGTCAGGAGGCAGGGTGCCGGGCGGGGCGGGGCGGCTCCACCGGCGGGCGGTAAGCCGGCGGGTGGCAATACCGTCCGACGGCGGCCTGGCGCAGGTCCTCGGCCCACGACGACAGCCGCTGGGCAGCCCTGACGTAGTGGAAAAGCTCCACGGGGGTGAGCGCATCGATGTCCGTCTCGGCGAGGCGCCGGGCCAGCTCCGCTCCCTCAGGTTGGGCCGCGAGGCTGATGCCCTCCCGCTCCCACTGGACATCCTCGGGCGGCCGGCCGGCCACCAACTGGCGGAACAGGTAGTCGACGACCCCCGGGCTCATGGCCTTGGCGAGCCCGTCACTGCCGGAGTTATCGGCAGGGCTTCCGGATGATGGAGTGTACATGGCGGCAATCTTATTCGAACATATATTCGAATACAAGGAGGTCCGGCGGGCAACCCCGGCACAGGGAGGTGTGAGACGATCTGGTCATGACGTCCCGTAATGCGGCCAGAACGTCCCGGAAATCCGGCGGGCAGCCCGCCTCGGGGCGCCTCCACGGCATCGACGCGGCCCGTGGCCTCGCGCTGCTCGGGATGATGGCCACCCATCTGCTCCCCACCTTCGAATCAAACGCCGGCCTCACTCCCACATGGATCGGTCTCACGTTTTCGGGCAGGGCAGCGGCGCTGTTCGCTGTCCTGGCCGGGGTGGGCCTGGCCTTGTCCACGGGCAAGCACAAGCCGGTGCAGGGCCCGGACCTCACCGCCGCCCGCCGCGGCATTGCCCTGCGCGCCCTGGTGATAGCCGCCGTCGGTCTTACCCTGGGCGGGCTGGAAGTCAACCTTGCCATCATCCTGGTCCATTACGCGGTGCTGTTCCTGTGTGTCCTGCCCTTCCTCGGGATGGGCCTGAAGCGGCTCTGCGGGTGGGCCAGCGGCTGGATCCTGGGCTCCCCCGTCCTGGCGTACATGCTGCGCCCATGGCTCCTGGCGGCCGAGCCTCCTCTCAAACTGAGCCACAACCCGTCCTGGGAGGACCTCGCCACTCCGTCACGGCTGCTGGCCGATGTGTTCTTCACCGGCTACTACCCCGCGTTCCAGTGGCTTTCGTACCTGCTGGTGGGGCTCATCGTGGGCCGGCTGGTGCTGGGCAGGGCGATGGTTCCGGTGGTCCTGCTGGTGGCCGGTTCGGTGGTTGCCGTCCTGGCCAAGACCCTGGGGGTCACCGCCATGGAAAGCTGGGGCGGCCGCGCTGCCCTGGAGGAGGTGCTCAATTCCCCCGGATACCCGCTGGACAGCGTGCTGCAGGTCAACCTGACGGGTATCCCACAGGAGGGTTCCTGGTGGTGGCTGGCATCTGCCGCGCCACACTCCGCAACCACCCTGGACCTGCTGCACACATCGGCCGTGGCCGTGGCCGTGATAGGGGCATGCCTCCTGCTGGGCCGGCTGGCCGAATGGGTGGACCTGGACCTGCTGCTGCCGCTGCGCGGCGCGGGCGCGATGACCCTGAGCCTTTACACCGTCCACGTCTGGGTGGTTTCAGGGTTCTACCTGAAGCCGCTGCCCGCCGGCTGGACCGAGGACGGGATGTATTTTGCCCAGGCCGCCACGGCCATGATCGTGGGCATCGTGTTCGTGCTGCTCAAGTGGCGCGGCCCCCTCGAATGGCTGGGTCACGCGGCAAACCAGGTGGGCCGCGGCCAGGTCAAGGCTGTCCTCCCCTAGGCGGGGGCGTTTCCCTGGAAGAGCCTGACGGCGTCGCGCATGGAGGCCCGGGCACGCTTGCGGTCGCCCGCGGCGTCATAGGCGCAGCTCAGCCGGAACCAGGAACGCCAGTCGTCCGGAGCGGCCTCGGCCTCGGCCTTGTACTTCTCGAATTCCGCATCCGCTGCCGAGCGAACGATCCGGCCGGCGGGCGTGCGGGGCAGCTCATCCACCGGCAGGCCGCCCTCGGACTCCAGGACCTTTGCCATCTGCTCGGTCCGGGCCCCGAACATCAGTTCCCGGATCAGGGCCCACGCACCTATGACCGGCAGCACCAGGTACGCAGCCCCGATTGCCTGGGCCGCCAGGTTGCTGTCCGTCAGGAGGAGGATGGAACGCTGGAAGGACACCACCAGGTAGAAGACCAGCAGCAGCGTTACCGCCCCCACCCAGATCTTGGTGCGGTTCTTCCGGAACCCTGCCAGCAGTCCGCCCATGGCCTAGAACCCCAGGTCCAGGTAGCCGTCCAGGCCCACCGTCAGCCCGGGGTGGGCAGCCACGTTGCGCACGCCAAGAAGCACGCCCGGCATGAAGGAGGCACGGTCAAAGGAGTCGTGGCGCAGGGTCAGCTGCTCACCGGAACCGCCCAGCAGGACTTCCTGGTGTGCCACCAGTCCTCGGAGGCGGACGCTGTGGACCCGGATGCCGTCAACCTCGCAGCCACGCGCTCCCGCCAGCTCACTGGTGGTGGCATCCGGGCTGGGCGGCACCTCTGCGGCGTTGCGTTCGGCCGCGATCAGCTGCGCGGTACGGACCGCGGTGCCGGAGGGGGCATCCACCTTGTCCGGGTGGTGGAGCTCAATGATCTCCACGGATTCAAAGTACTTGGATGCTTTGGCGGCAAAGGCCGAGGCGAGCACCGAACCAAGGGCAAAGTTCGGGGCGATCAGGACGCCCGTCTCCGGGTGGCCGGCCAGCAGGCTCTCCAGCCCGGCAAGGCGGTCGGCATCCCAGCCGGTGGTGCCCACCACGGCGTGGATGCCATGCTCGACGGCGAAGCGGACGTTCGCTTCGGTGCTTTCCGGAACGGTCAGGTCCACAACGTACCGGGCGCCGGCAGCGGTGATTTTGTCCAGCGAATCACCCCGCCCCAGGGCCGCAACGAGTTTCATGTCGGGTGCGGCTTCAACGGCTTTTACGGCTTCGGCGCCCATGCGGCCATTGGCGCCCAGGACGGCCACCAGCTTGGGATCGGAGAGTTGTTCGGTCATGCCGTTAACCCTACCGGCGGGGCAGGGAGGCAGGGGAACCGGGGACTGTCCGTTACCTCGCAGGAACAGTGCCGGCTATGGCGGCAGCGGAACCGCAGCAGCAGCGTCAGCTGCCCGCACCCACCCATTCCACGGTGCCGTCAGCGAAGAACTGTTCCTTCCAGATGGGCACCTGCTCCTTGATCCTGTCCACCAGTTCCGCACACACCGCAAAGGCCTGCCCGCGGTGGGCCGCGGACACGGCGCACACCAGCGCGGGATCACCGATTTCCAGCATGCCGATCCGGTGCGCTGCCCAGATCCGCACGGGCTGCGGCAACGGGCCGGTGCCGCCTTCGCCTTCGCCGCTGCCGCGGGCAGCCTGCTGTTCGGCTGCAAGGCGGGCCACGACGTCGGCCATCACCTGGTGGGCCGTGGGGTGCGCACTGTAGCTGAGCCGCTCAACCGCCTTGCCGCCGTCGTGATTGCGCACCACGCCGCTGAAGCTCACCACCGCACCGGCTGTGTCACTTTCCACCGCGGCGATGGCCTGGTCGACGGAGATGGGTTCCGCGCTCAGCACGGCGTTGACTACCTCGAATGCTGCTTCAGTGCCCATGTCCGCCTTCCAGCTGGTCGCAAAGGTGCCCGATCACCGGGTCAAGGACGGTCAGCCCGTCCATGACTCCCTTGGGTGATCCGGGCAGGTTGATGATGAACGTGGTCCCGGCTGCACCGGCATAACCACGGCTGAGCGCCGCCAGCGGGGTTTTCGCGGCTCCGGCACGGCGGACCGCTTCCATGATGCCGGGAATTTCGCGGTCCAGCAGCGGGAGGGTGACGTCGGGGGTCCGGTCGTCCGGGCTGAGGCCCGTGCCGCCGCTGGTGATGACGACGGCGGGGCGCTGGGTCAGGAGGGCACGGATGGCTGCTCCTACCGGCTCGCCGTCGGGAACCACCATGGCGGGAAACACGTCAAACCCGTGTTCCGTGAGCCAGTCGGTGATGACGGGCCCGGTTTCGTCGTCGTAGATCCCGGCCGCAGCACGGGTGGAGGCAATGACGACGCCTGCCTTCCTGCCCTGCACGTCGCCGTGGCTGTGGGGGTCGGGGGCATTCAGGGTGCCGGGGCTGCTCACAGTGTCCAGTCCCCGCTCTTGCCGCCGCTTTTGGCCAGCACCTTGATGTCGGTGAGGACGGCGTGCTTGTCCACCGCCTTGACCATGTCGTAAACGCTGAGCGCCGCCACCGAGGCCGCCGTGAGTGCTTCCATCTCCACACCGGTAACGCCGCGCGTCTTGACGGTGGCCAGGATGGAGACGGCCTCCGGTGCCAGCTCGAAGTCCACGGTGACCTTGGACAGGGGAAGCGGATGGCACAGCGGAATCAGTTCGGGGGTCTTTTTGGCGGCCATGATCCCGGCCACCCGTGCCACGGCCAGGGCGTCCCCCTTGGGCAGGCCGCCCGAGCCGAGCAGGCCCATGACCTCTGCGGTGGTGCGGACCGTAGCGGTGGCTGTGGCCTCACGGGTGGTTTCGGCTTTGGCGGAGACGTCCACCATCTGGGCGCTGCCGTCCTGGCGCAGGTGCGTCAGCGCGGCCGGGGTCTGTTCTGCATTCACAGCATCCATACTTCCACCTCCGCCCCTGCCGCGAGCACGGCCACTCCTTCCGGAACATGGACCAGCACGTTGGAGCCTGCCAGCGCGTGCATGAGGTGTGAGCTTTCGCCACCCTGCAGTTCCACGGTTCCGTCCGCTTTGAGGGTGCCGCGGCGGACCTGGTGCTTGTGCCCGGGCGAGGTGAGCGGCTGGCTGAGCCGGGCGCGGACCGGCAGGCGGGGCGCTGGGGCGCCCAGCAGGGCGGCGAGGACGGGGCGGAGGAACATTTCAAAGGACACGAGGCAGCTGACCGGGTTGCCGGGGAACCCGAGGAAGGGACGTCCTTCGAAGGTGCCGATCCCCTGCGGCCCGCCCGGCTGCATGGCCACATGCAGGAACTCGACCGGCTGGTCCGCCATGGCCTGCCGGACCACTTCGTACGCGCCTTGGCTGACCCCGCCGGTGGTCACGATCAGGTCCGTTCCGGCACGTTCTTCCCGCAGCAGCGTCCTGAGCGCGTCCGGGTTGTCCGTGGCGATGCCAGCACGGCGGACGTGCAGTCCTGCCTGTTTCATGGCGGCTTCCAGGAGGGTCCCGTTGGAGTCGAAGATCTTGCCGGGCGGGAGCTCACGGCCGGGCTCCACCACTTCGTCGCCGGTGGTGACCAGCAGGATGGTCACGGCTTGGTACACCGTCACGTCCGGGATGCCCAGCGCGGCCAGGAGTCCCAGCTGGGCCGGGCCAAGGAAGGTGCCCGCCGCCAGGGCCGTGGCTCCGGCCTGCACGTCGCTACCTGCAGCGCGGACAAACGTGCCTGCCGCTGCCGGCGGCAGCCACACGGTGGCGTGTTCCTTGGCCTGGGCGGCGGCTGGCAGGAAGCGGTCCGGAACGGCCCGCTCGATAGGGACGACGGCGTCAGCCCCCGCCGGCAGCATGGCTCCGGTCATGATCGGGGCAGCCATGCCGGGTTGGAGTGGTGCAGGGCTTGCGCCCGCTGGGACGGGAGGCATGATGCCCAGCTCTGCGCCGCCGTCGGGCACGTCTACGGAACGTATGGCATAGCCGTCCATTTGGGAGTTGGCGAAAGGCGGCAGGCTGAGGGCGGCACGCACGTCCGCCACCAGGCCGCGGCCCAGGGCATCTGCAAGGGGCAACGTTTCCGTCCGGTGCACCGAGTGCAAAGGCTCCAGCAACGCAGTGACGGCGGCTGCATGGTCTGCCACGGACCTCGCCTGGTGCTGTGCGTGATGCCGCTGGTGCTCCGTCCGGCGCTCCGCCTCTGCAGACGTTCCATGCGGTTGCGGGCTGGCCATGGTTCCGCCTTCAGGTCGAGCGTTCAGGGTGTCACGTCCACTCTAATCGTGTGGAGCCCGGTGGCTCCGTCCGGGACAACTGGCCGGCTCCGCTCGTCCTGGGCGCGTCCCGCGAGGTCCGTGGCACGGACCTGGACTTCGTACTGGCCCTCCGTCAGCTCCACGCCCAGTTTCCACTGGTACCAGGTGTCCACCGAGATGCCTTGGGCCAGGTCTGCCTGGCGCCAGGGTCCGCGGTTCAGCCGCAGCTCTACGGTGCCGATGCCGGTGTGCTGCGCCCAGGCGACACCGCCGAACATGACTGTCCCGGCCTTCATCTGCCTTCCGGGGCGGGGCACGTCGATCCTCGAAGAGGTCTTGATGGGCCCGCGCTCGGACCAGCCCCGCGGCGTCCAGTAGGCAACGTCGTCCGCGAACCGGGTGACTTTCAGCTCCGTGACCCACTTGGTGGCCGAGACGTACCCGTACAGCCCGGGCACCACCAGCCTGACGGGGAAGCCGTGCTCCAGGGGCAGCGGTTCGCCGTTCATGGCGACGGCGAGCAGGGCGTCCCTGCCGTCGCTGAGTACCTCAAGCGGCGTACCGGCCGTCCAGCCGTCGGCACTTCTTGACAGCACCATGTCCGCGCCGGTCCTGGGTCCGGCCAGTGCCAGCAGTTCGCGGACGGGCCAGCCGAGCCAGCGGGCGTTGCCGATGAGGTCTCCGCCCACGTTGTTGGACACGCAGGCGATGGTGATGTGGCGCTCGGTCAGGGGTTTGGCCAGGAGGTCGGCGAAGGTCAGTTCCACCTCGCGGTCCACCAGCCCTGTGACTTTGAGGACCCACGTGGCAGGGTCCACGGCGGGAACCGTCAGGGCGGTGTCGATGCGGTAGAAGTCTTTGTTGGGGGTGACAAGCGGCTGCATGCCGTCCACTCCGGCCTCGGCGTCGCCGGGTATGGCCGGTGCCGGTGATGCGGGAACGGGCAAGGTCACGCGGCTCCGGGCCTCGCTGGCGACGGCTGCAGCACCACGCCAGAGTCCCGCCAGCAGGCCTCCTGCCGCCGTAAACACCGCTCCCCCGGCCAGCGCCTGCAGGAAACGGCGGCGCGGCGGGGCACCGGGGGCAGGCTCCAGCGGGTGGGTCTCCCATTCCTGGAGCCTGCGAATGAGGAACCTGAGCAGAAGTACGGCGACGACGGCGGTGAGCACGGCCAGCACTGCGGCGTTGGCACTGGCCTGGGCCCGGGTCAGGACGGCGGCCAGGCCCACCGTGCCGAAGATGCCGGTCAGCGCCGCGCCGGCAAAGCGCTTCCGGTATTCCAGGATTCCTGCCAGGGCCGCCAGTGCAGCCATCACCAGGCCCATGCCCACGAGGAGGGCCGCCTTGTCCGCGGTGCCGAACGCCGCTACCGCCCAGTCCTTGACGCCCGGGGGAACGGCGTCGATCACCGCTCCGCCAACAGCGGTGACGGGTGACAGCGATGGACTGAAGAATCCGGCCAGCAGTTCTCCCAGCACGGCGGCGCTCCCCACTGCGACGACGCCGGCAGCTGCTGCGGCCCGCGGAGGGTGCCGCGGCCCGCCGTCGTGCGTTGCCTGCCCTGATGGCGTTGCCTGCCCTGGCTCGGAGCTGCTCACCCCTCCAGCATAGGTTC
The DNA here is from genome assembly GCF_023708005.1 of Pseudarthrobacter sp. NCCP-2145. Lineage (NCBI taxonomy): Bacteria > Bacillati > Actinomycetota > Actinomycetes > Micrococcales > Micrococcaceae > Pseudarthrobacter > Pseudarthrobacter sp. NCCP-2145. Next base: position 64,149 of record NZ_BRCG01000021.1, read on the forward strand.
GCGGAATACGCATGGCGCCGGCCCTGCCGGGAATGTGTTGCGTCCTCCGATCCGCACCGTGTGTGATGTGCGCCCCAAGGTGGCGTAGCCTGAATTCATGAGTGTCCAGCTAGGCATGCCGCAGCCACGGGGGGAAGCAGACGCACCCCTGCCGTCAGTTCCGGCCGCACGCCCCGGGAATGCGCCGGCCGGGCTCGCAGACCGGTATGGCCGCAGGGCGACGGACATGAGGCTGTCCCTGACTGACAAATGCAACTTGCGCTGCACCTACTGCATGCCGGCAGAGGGTCTGGAGTGGCTTTCCAAGCAGGCCGTGATGACCGCGGAGGAGATCGTCCGCATCGTGGGCATTGGGGTCGGGCAGCTGGGAGTCCGCGAGCTGCGGCTGACCGGCGGCGAGCCGCTGGTCCGGCACGACCTCGTGGACATCATTTCCGCCCTGCGCAGCAACCACCCGGACCTGCCGATCTCTATGACCACCAATGGCGTTGGCCTGGCGAAGAAGGCGGCCGCCCTGAAGGCCGCCGGACTGACCCGTATCAACGTGTCCCTTGACTCGCTGCACGAGGAAACCTTCACCCAGCTGACCCGCCGGCCGTTCCTGGACCAGGTACTGGCGGGCGTGGATGCCGCGTGGGCCGCGGGGCTTGGGCCGGTCAAGCTCAATGCGGTGCTGATGCGTGGAATCAACGACGCCGAGGCGCCATCGTTGCTGGACTGGGCGCTCGGCCGCGGCTACGAACTTCGCTTCATCGAGCAGATGCCGCTGGATGCCGACCACGGCTGGACACGGCGGAACATGATTACGGCTGCCGAGATCCGCCGGCTGCTCTCCGAGGACTTTGTCCTCAGCGCCGATCCCCGGGCCCGTGATGGTGCGCCTGCGGAACGTTTTGAAGTACGACGCCGGACGGCGGGCTCCGATGCCGGGTCCGGTCCGGTGCTGGGAACCGTGGGAATCATTGCGTCCGTGACGGAACCCTTCTGCTCCGACTGCCGCCGGACCCGGATCACGGCAGAGGGCAAGATCATGAGCTGCCTCTTTTCCCGCGAGGAGTTCGATCTGCTGGGACTGCTGCGCTCGGGTGCCGGCGACGCAGCCCTCGCCCAGCGCTGGCAGGACGCAATGTGGCTTAAGCCGAAGGCCCACGGTATGGACCACGTGGGACTTGATGCTCCGGACTTCGTCCAGCCGGATCGCAGCATGAGCGCCATCGGGGGCTGAATCTCTTGGACGTACGTTACTTCGCTGCCGCACGCGCTGCTGCCGGCCTGGACGAAGAGAGCTTCCACCTCGCGGAGGGCGCCACCGTGGCTGACCTTTTGGAGGCCGTGCTGGCCGTGGAGCGCCCTGAACCTCCGGCCGGCACTCCCCCGCTTCCCCGCATCCTCTCCCGGAGCAGCTTCCTGCTCAACGAAGTGGCGGTGCGTGACCACTCAGTTGTGTTAAAAGCCGGCGACGTCGTGGACGTCTTGCCACCTTTCGCCGGGGGGTAAGGAACGCCTACCCGGCCGGTCCGCCTGTTCTGTCCCTCATTGTCGGACCCCCTTGGCATGATGGGTTTATGGGCAGGGAAGCGGTGGAGACGGCGTTTGCGGATATCAGGGCCGCCCTTGCCGTGCTCAACGCGGAGGTGGACGGGTGCGGTTCGGAGCCGTTCTCTGCTGCCGATCCGTTGGCCGGGCTGGCGGACGGGAGCCTGGACATCCTCGCCGGCGCCAGGGAGGCCGAAGCCGGGCTTGCAGGCCTGAAGGCCCGCGCTGCCATGAAGTACGCCGACACCGCCCACGCCCTGGCCCCTCCCGGGATGCCGGTGCAGGCACAGGAAATGGCTGTGGCCGCGGAGATCGGGTGCGTGCTGGCCCTCGGGCCGCGGGCCGCCAGCGCGTTCCTGTCCGTATCCCACGCGCTGACCAGCACCCTGCCGCTGACCCTCGCGGCCCTGCACGCCGGGACGATCTCGTGGCAGCACGCCCGGGTCATGGTGGACGAGGCCGCAACCCTGGACCCGGCCGGGGTCGCCGCCTTGGAAGCCCACTTCCTGGACCCGGACACACCACGGCCAGCCGCCGCAGCCACGATCGGGGAGATGCCGGCGCACCGGCTCCGGCACAAAGCCCGGACCTGGCGTGAACGCCACCACACCGAATCCATCGGGAAACGCCATACCAAGGCCGCGGCGGACCGGCGGGTCGAATACCGGCCTGACCAGGACGGCATGGCCTGGCTCTCGGCCTGCCTCCCCGCCGACCAGGCCATGGCAGGCTGGAACCGGCTCAACGCCCTCTCCCGGGGAATGCAAGGCCCCCACGAGGCCCGCACCCTCACCCAACTCCGCGCCGACACCTTCGCCGAAGCCATCCTCACCAGCGGCACCAATACCAGCAGCAGTCGCGGGAGTACCGACAGTCCCAGCATTCCTGCAGACACCAGCACCGGTGCAGGTGTCGGAACGTATACCACCCCGTCTTCGTCGATCCGGGCGCAGGTCCTCGTCACCGTGCCAGTCCTCTCCCTCATGGGAGTAACCGACGAGCCAGCCATGCTGGACGGCTTTGGACCCATCCCGGCCTCGATGGCGCGGGACCTGGTCGCTAACGGTGCTGATTCGTTCCACCGGGTCCTGGTCGATCCGCGGGACGGGGCGCCGTTGGAGATCGGCAGGAGCAGCTACCGGGTGACCAAGGCGATGCGGAATTGGCTCCGGCTTCGCGACGGCCAGTGCCCGTTCCCCGGCTGCAGCAACCCGTCTTTGGATAACGAGGCAGACCACCTCCTCGCCTGGCACCACGGCGGGACCACCGGGATCAGCAACCTGGGACAGCCCTGCCCGAAACACCACAAACTCCGGCACACCAGCGGCTGGACACCAACACCAGCCACCAAAAACCAACCACCCGGCTGGACCTCACCCACCGGTCGCCACTACAAAAGCGAACACCAGGACTGGGAACCACCCCACTGGCCGGAGCATCTGACGCTGGGGTACAGCGACCGCGTCGGGCAGGGCGACAGCGGGCTGGCAGGCCATGCCCCCTACCCGGCCAATGCAGATCTGGACGGTGCTCCCGAAACTGCCGGGGATGATCCGCCCCTGGTGGACCTGCCGGAATTCGAGACTCCGGAAGACCCGGGCGTAGCCGAGTGCGACCTCCCGCAGGATGTGTTTGGGGAGTTCTACCTGATGCTGGCCCTGACCGGGCACGTGGTGACAGCCGCACCAACGTAGGACCGGGCGTCCGGCATTCCAGTCCACGGCGCGGGGAGTCACACAGCCGGCACGCCGGGATCACGGCTGTACCGGGAAGTCATGAAGGGTTTGTAGGAGGCCGCTGCCCCGTCAGCTGCGCTTCGGATGCGAAGATCCGCACCGGCAGAGTCATCCCGGCGGAGTTCAGCGACGTCCAGGAGGACTCCGTCTCTGACTCGCAGGGTGTGGCGGATGGAACCCGCTCCGGTGTGGCGCTCCATCTGCAGGTCCCCGCCATGCCAGGTGCACCGCGCAGGAGCGTCCGGGCCGGGGCTCACGTTGTCGACGTAGTACCAAAGGACATCCCGGCGGACGGGATCGACCGTGAAGATGCCGTGGCCCTCGAAGTGGCTTCCATCCGATTCTGTGTGACGGTAGCTCTGCACCACGGCCGAGCCTCCGGCAACCAGGGTGAACGTCATTTCGGCGTCCACGGTCCGTTCCGCGCCCCAGGGGCCGGACTCGAGCCGTGTGGTCCCCCGCCACCGGCCCAGCAGGTTCGCCAGGGCCGGGTGGCCATGATCGGTGCGGGGCCGGTCCATGTTTCGTCCTCCCCTAGCCCGGGCAGTGGCCTGCCCTTCACGGGTTCATCCTAAGCCTGGGCCCCGGAGATCAGAAGCCGAAAGTTTCAGTCTCCTCGAACGGTCCCACCACGGTCACGGTCCGGGGTGCAGCAGCCAGTTCGGCCGCCAGTTCCTGGACCTGTTCGGCGGTGACAGCCTTGATCAGCCGAAGCGTTTCGTCGATGTCCTGGTATTCGCCGGAGACGAGCTCGGCGCGGCCCAGCCGGGACATCCGGGAACCGGTGTCCTCCAGGGCCAGCACGATTCCGCCACCCAGCTGGCCCACGGCCTTGCGGAGCTCGTCGTCGGAGATTCCGTGCTCCGCCAGTTTGTCCAGCTCAACGGCCAGCAACTCCAGCACCTGGCGTACCTTCGACGGTGTGCACCCGGCGTACATGCCGAAATAGCCGGCGTCCGCATAGGAGGATGCGAAGGAATACGTGGAGTACACGAGCCCGCGCTTCTCCCGGATCTCCTGGAACAGCCGTGAGGACATGCCCCCGCCCAGCACGGCATTCAGGACGCTCATGACGTAGCGCCTTTCGTCCGTGGCCACGATGGTGGGGCAGCCCATGATGATGTTGGCCTGTTCCACGGCGCGCTTGACCACGTGCAGGCCCGCCGTTCCCGTGATGAGGGCACGGTCGGTGGACCGGCGTTCCACCGGTGCGGCATCGGACTCCAGCGACCAGCCGGCCGACTCGAGGGCATCCACCACGAGGTTGCAGACGACGTCGTGGTCCAGTCCTCCGGCTGCGGTGATGACCAGCTCATCCGGGCGGTAGTACCGCTGGTAGTGTTCCCAGACCGAGTCGCGGGCCACGGCCCTGATGGCGTCCGGGGTGCCGCCGATGGGGCGGCCCAGGGGGTGGCTGCCAAGCACGGCCGCCACAAAGTGCTCATGGGCGACGTCGGTGGGGTCGTCGCTGTCCATCGCGATTTCCTCCAGGATGACGTCGCGCTCCTGCTCCATCTCAGCGGGGTCCAGGACGGCTCCGGTGATCATGTCCGCGATGACGTCGATAGCCATGGGCAGGTCCGTATCCAGGACCCGCGCGAAGTAGCACGTGCTCTCCTTGGCCGTAGCGGCGTTTGACTCGCCGCCCACCTCGTCGAAGGCCGAAGCGATCTCCAGCGCCGTCCGGCGCCTGGTGCCCTTGAACAGGAGGTGTTCCAGGAAGTGGGTGGAGCCGTGCTGTCCCGGTGCCTCATCCCGTGAACCGACGCCCACCCAGAAACCAATGGTGGCCGACCGCTGCCCAGGCATCGCCTCGGTGAGTACCCGCACTCCCCCGGGCAGCACCGAGCGCCGGACTTCGGAGCCGCCGTCGGAACCGTGGACCAGGGTGTCGCCGGGGTGGTTCTGCTCAAGCGGCAGGGGTACAACAGTCATTGAGGCCTTTCAAAAGGGGCAGCCGGGATCTGGCTGCCATCGTAACAGCGGCGGGGCCGGTGGATCATCCACCGGCCCCGCCGATTCATACTTCAACCTGCAGGCCGTGCCCGCAAGGCGGAATGCTAGACGTCAGCGCCTTCAGCAGGTTCCGTGGCGTGGGCACGCTCGGTCTCGGCCGCGGCGCCTTCTTCCTCGGCAACTACGGGGGCGAGGGAGAGCTTTCCACGGTCGTCGATCTTGGTGATTTCCACCTGGACCTTCTGGCCGACGGAGACGACGTCCTCGACATTGTCCACGCGCTTGCCGTTGGCCAGCTTGCGGAGCTCGGAGATGTGCAGGAGGCCGTCCTTGCCCGGGGTCAGCGAAACGAAGGCACCGAAGGTGGTGGTCTTGACGACCGTACCAAGGTAGCGCTCGCCGATTTCCGGGACCTGCGGGTTGGCGATGGCGTTGATGGCGGAGCGTGCGGCCTCGGCAGACGGACCGTTGGTGGCGCCAATGTAGACCGTGCCGTCGTCCTCGATGGAGATGTCGGCGCCGGTGTCTTCCTGGATCTGGTTGATCATCTTGCCCTTGGGGCCGATGACCTCGCCGATCTTGTCCACGGGGATCTTCACTGCGATGACGCGCGGCGCGAACTCGGAGAGCTCGTCCGGGGTGTCAATGGCGGAGTCGATGACCTCGAGGATGTGCAGGCGGGCTTCGCGGGCCTGCTTCAGGGCTGCTGCCAGCACTGATGCGGGGATGCCGTCGAGCTTGGTGTCGAGCTGGATGGCCGTGACGAACTCGGACGTGCCGGCAACCTTGAAGTCCATGTCGCCGAAGGCATCTTCGGCACCGAGGATGTCGGTCAGGGCCGCGTAGCGGGTCTGGCCGTCAACCTGGTCGGACACCAGGCCCATGGCGATACCGGCGACGGCGGCCTTGAGGGGCACACCGGCGTTCAGCATGGACAGGGTGGAGGCGCAGACGGAACCCATCGACGTCGAACCGTTGGAGCTGAGAGCCTCGGACACCTGGCGGATGGCGTACGGGAACTCCTCGCGGGACGGCAGGACCGGCACGAGCGCGCGCTCGGCCAGGGCGCCGTGGCCGATTTCTCGGCGCTTGGGCGAGCCCACGCGGCCGGTCTCGCCGGTGGAGTACGGCGGGAAGTTGTAGTTGTGCATGTAGCGCTTGGTCTTGACCGGTGACAGCGAGTCGATCTGCTGTTCCATCTTCAGCATGTTAAGCGTGGTGACACCCATGATCTGGGTCTCGCCGCGTTCGAAGATGGCCGAGCCGTGGACGCGCGGCAGGACCTCAACCTCGGCGGTGAGCTGGCGGATGTCCGTCAGGCCACGGCCGTCGATGCGGATCTGGTCCTTGAGGATGCGCTGGCGCACAACGTGCTTGGTGACCGAGCGGAACGCTGCGGACAGCTCCTTCTCGCGGCCTTCGAACTGGCCGGCCAGTGAAGAGGTGACCTCGTCCTTCAGGGCGTCCGAAGCGTTGTCGCGCTCCTGCTTGTCAGCGATCTGGAAGACAGCGGTGAGCTTCTCGGCCGCAGCGGCCTCAACGGCGGCGTAGACGTCGTCCTCGTAGTCGAGGAAGACCGGGAACTCGACGGTCGGCTTGGCTGCACGCGCGGCGAGGTCGGCCTGGGCGTCGCACAGTGCCTTGATGAACGGCTTCGCAGCCTCAAGGCCCTCGGAGACAACCTCTTCGGTGGGGGCGGTGGCGCCCTGTTCCTTGATGAGGTTCCAGGAGTTGTCCGTGGCTTCGGCTTCCACCATCATGATGGCGACGTCGTCACCGGCGATACGGCCGGCAACAACCATGTTGAACACGGAGTTTTCCAGCTGGGAGTGCTTGGGGAAAGCAACCCACTGTGAACCGTTTTCGTCGGCAACCAGGGCAACGCGGACGCCGCCGATGGGCCCGGAGAACGGCAGGCCGGAGAGCTGGGTGGACATGGAGGAGGCGTTGATGGCCACCACGTCGTAGAGCTCGTCGGGGTTGATGGCCAGCACGGTCACCACGATCTGGACCTCGTTGCGCAGGCCCTTGATGAAGGCGGGGCGCAGCGGGCGGTCCATCAGGCGGCAGGCCAGGATGGCTTCGGTGGACGGGCGTCCTTCGCGGCGGAAGAACGAGCCCGGGATGCGGCCGGCAGCGTACATGCGCTCTTCGACGTCGACCGTCAGCGGGAAGAAGTCGAAGCCTTCACGCGGATGCTTGCCCGCGGTGGTGGCGGACAGCAGTGCGGTGTCGTCGTCGATGTACACCATTGCCGCGCCGGCTGCCTGCTTGGCAAGGCGGCCGGTTTCAAAGCGGATGACCCGCTTGCCGAATCGGCCGTTGTCAATGACTGCTTCTGAGAACTGGATTTCGGGACCCTCCAAGAGAGTCACCTCCGTTTCTGTTTTACGGAAGTCCAGCCGCATCAACCCAGCCAGCATCTGTCTACTGGCCCTGCACCCGGTCATCGATCGAGACCCACGGGCCGGGGCTTCCGTCAAGGAAGCCGTTCCCGGGGATCACTACCGAGGACCGCGAATGCGTGATGCGGTTGATCCTCCTGTTTAGTTATTCAGGTGAAGAAGGCGGCCCGTTCCACGGAGGAAAGGGCCGCCCCAAAGTGTGACTAGCGGCGCAGGCCGAGGCGCTCGATGAGCGAACGGTAGCGGGCGATGTCAGTCTTCTTGAGGTAGCTCAGCATGCGCTTGCGACGACCAACCATGGCCAGCAGACCGCGCTGGGTGTGGTAGTCGTGCTTGTGCTCCTTCATGTGCTCAGTCAGATCCTTGATCCGCTGGGTCAGGACAGCAACCTGGACCTCGGGTGAACCGGTGTCACCTTCGCCGGTTGCGTATTCCTTGATGATGGACTGCTTTACAGCGGCGTCAAGTGCCACAATATCTCCTTGGGATGTGCCGTGAGGGCCCAGGTCAGTACTTCACTGCCGGGTCTGCTGCCGCGGCTGGCAACCGGAAACCGGTCAGCGCCGTACGCAACAGGAACCAGCCGCCACGGACTGCAGCCGGATCCATCGTTCAGTTTACCGGCCGGTGCCTAATCTTGTCGAAACAGTGCCCGCGCTATGCCTGGAGGCGCTTCCGCATGGCCTCCATGCCCTGCAGGACCTCCCGGAAACTGGTGCTCAGCGGAGAGAGGCCCACGCGAATGCCGTGCGGAGCACGGAAGTCCGGAATGACGTCCCCGTCCCAGAGCGCCTCCACTGTTGCCTTGGTAAACTCCGCGTGGTCCACCGTGATGTGGCTGCCCCGCCGGGCGGGATCCCGCGGCGTTGCCAGCTCCGCCCCGAGGGGAGCCAGCAGGACGTCAAAAACCTCGACGGCGAAGGCTGTCAGCTTCTCCGATTTCTCCCGGATGGCAGCCATGGACGCTTCCTCGATCAGGTCCAGGGTGCCCTGCATGGCGATCATTCCGAAGATGGCGGGCGTTCCGCTGAGGAAGCCCCGGATCCCGGCGGCCGGCTCATATCCTGCAGCCATCTCAAAGGCGTCCTTGCGGCCCATCCACCCCCAGATCGGCTGGTTGAGCGACGGCAGGTGCCGGTGGTTAACATAGGCAAAAGCCGGCGACCCCGGTCCCCCGTTGAGGTATTTGTAGGTGCAGCCGGCGGCGAAGTCCACGCCCGCATCGTCCAGCCCGATCTCCACCGACCCCGCGGAATGGCACAGGTCCCACACCACCAGTGCGCCGGCGTCGTGCACTGCGGCCGTGATGGCGGGAAGGTCCGCCAGGTGGCCGGAACGGTAGGCGATCTGGCTGAGGAGGACGACGGCGGTGCGCGGGCCGGTTGCCTCGCGCACCTGGTCAACGGTGACCCCGGCGGCCGGATCCGCCTGGATCCAGCGGAGGGTGAGTCCCTCCTCCAGCGCTATGCCCTCCACCAGGTAGCGGTCCGTGGGAAAGTTTTCGGTGTCCAGGACCAGCTCGTTGCGGTCTGGGTCGGCCACCGCGGCGAGGGCGGCACGGATCAGCTTGTACAGCACCACGGTGGTGGAGTCCGCAATGATGGTCTGGCCGGGAGCCGCTCCCAGCACTGCCCGGCCCAGCTGGTCACCGATGGCCTGGGGCATCGCGAGCCATCGTTCATCCCAGCTGCGGATGAGGCGGCCGCCCCAGTCGTCGCGGATGAAGGCGGCGACGTCGTCGGCGGTCCGCTTGAGGGGCCGGCCCAGGGAGTTGCCGTCCAGGTAGGACACCGGGGTGTCCGAGCCGATGAAGTGGTGGCGGTAGTGGGCCAGCGGATCATGGCTGTCCAGCTCTTCCGCGCGCTGCTGCAAAGTGATGGCCGCCTTCCCGTGGACCGGCTGGTGGTTGGTGCCCGGGCGGAGCGCCCCCTGGTGCGTGCTCATTGGCCGATTTCCGTCCGGACTGCGAACAGTTCAGGGAAGAACGTCAGTTCCAGCGCCTTCTGCAGGAAGGCCGCGCCGCTCGAGCCGCCGGTGCCCGCCTTCATGCCGATAGTCCGCTGTACCGTCCGGAGGTGCCGGAACCGCCACAGCTGGAAATTGTCCTCAAGGTCCACCAGTTCCTCGCAGGCCTCGTACGCGCCCCAGTTGGCTGCGGCGTTCTCGTAGATGTGCTTGAAGAGTGGCACCAGGGCCGGCGTGTACTCGTGGGCCCTGGTCACGTCCCGCTGGAGGACCGACGCCGGAACGTCGAAGCCCTGCCGGGCGAGGTAGCCCAGGAATTCGTCATAGATGCTGGGGGCTGCCAGCAGTTCCTCCAGCATGGCGTGGGCATCCGGGTCCGACTCGAACACCGGGAGCATCTTGCGGTTCTTGTTGCCCAGCACGAACTCCACGGCCCGGTACTGGCTCGACTGGAAGCCCGAGGAGTTGCCCAGGAAGCCGCGGAACTGGGAGTACTCGGTGGGGGTCAGCGTTGCCAGGACCGACCACTGTTCGGTCAGGGTCTTCTGGATGTGCTTGACCCGGGCAATGCCCTTCAGCGCTGATCCGAGGTCATCGGCCCGCAGCCAGGCCGCCGCGCTGCGCAGTTCATGCAGGACCAGCTTGAGCCACAGCTCCGTGGTCTGGTGCTGGATGATGAAAAGCATCTCATCGTGGTGCTCGGGCTCGCTGACCGGCTGCTGCGCGCTGAGGAGGGTTGGCAGCTGGAGGTAGGAGGAGTAGCTCATCCGCGAACTGAAGTCGCGGACAATGCCCTTGTCCAGCTTCCGGGTGTTCTTTTCGACGGACACGGTGCTGCCTTTCCCTGGTGGGCGCCCCTAGCGCCTGGCCAGCAGCTCGTGTGCCTGGACGACGTCCAGGCGCATCTGCTCCACGAGTGCTTCAGGCCCACGGTAGGCCACCATGCCCCGGAGGCGGGCAACGAATTCCACAACTACTGTCTGGCCGTACAGATCGAAGTCTTCCACGTCCTCTTTGGGCCGGTCGATCACATGGGCTTCCACCTGGCGGCTGACGCCGTCGAACGTGGGGTTTGAGCCCACTGAGATGGCCGCCGGCCACCGGGTCCCTGCCTGGTCCACCAGCCAGCCCGCGTAAATGCCGTCGGCAGGAATCAGTCCGCTGGCGTTGCTGGCCAGGTTGGCGGTGGGGAAACCGAGCGCACGGCCGCGGGCGGCGCCGTGCACAACCTCGCCGCGCATCCGGTGCGGGCGTCCCAGGACAGCGGACGCCGTGGCAACGTCACCCTCCTGCAGGGCTTCCCGCACCCAGGTGGAGGAACAGCGGCGGTCCGTGCCGTCGTCGTCATGCAGGGGGTAGCCCTCGGAGCCGAACTCGCTGATCACCTGCACCTCAAACCCGAACTTCCGGCCGAGCTGCTTCATGGTGTCCAGGTCCCCTGAATTGCCGCGGCCGAAGCGTACATCGTGGCCGATCACAACATGGCCGGCATGCAGGCAGTCCACCAGGTACTGCTCCACGAATTCCTCGGGGGTGAGGCTGGCCAGGTCAAGCGAATACTTCATGACCAGGATGGCGTCCAGGCCCAACTCCCCCAGCGCCTCCAGCTTGTCCTGCAGCCCCATGATCAGTTCAGGCGCGGACTCGGGACGGTGGACCTGTGCCGGGTGCGGGTCGAAGGTGACCACAACGGCTTTGGACCTTGTGATCCGGGCCGTGCGGATCAGTTCGGACAGCACCTGCTGGTGTCCCCGGTGAACGCCGTCGAAGTTCCCGATGGTGACAACAGATGGGCCGAAGTCCGCCGGGACCTCGGACGGATCGTTCCAGATGTAGACCATCACCCTCGCCTTAACCGCTTGCAAGTATCAATGTTCGGGCCTGGTACCGGCCGCGGAACTCTCTAAGATTACCTGCATTCGGGAGCCCGCCCGGACGACGGGAAGGGCGGGGTCCGGGCTGTTATTGTTCCGCCGCCGCTGCCGGCCCCTCGTCCGGAGCCGGTGCGGCAAACAGGCGGAGCAGGCCGTCCACTTCCTGCGCGGCAGTTGCGGGATGCCGGAAATGCTGATGCGGGCGGATGGTGTAGTGGGTCCTGCGGCCCACCCTCGCCCGCTGGAGGTAGCCCGCACTTTCGAGGTCCTTGAGGATCTGGAGGGCGGCCCGGGTGGTGATACCCACCCGCTCGGCGATGTCTGCCACCAGGATGTCCGGATCCCCTGCCACGGACAGCAGGACGTGCCCGTGGTTGGTGAGGAACGTCCAGGCGGGCCGGGCGGGCCCGCCTGGACGTGAAGCTTCCAGGCCGCTTCCGCCGGAACGCTCAGCTGTCATGGATGCTCCGTCGTTCCTGGTGTCATGGGTGGTCGGCCCTGCTTGGCACCCCGCGCCGCCACAACGGTTCCAGGGCACGCATTTCCTCAGGTGATGCGGTTCCGAACGGTGCACGCTCCGGCGTGGGAAGCGGCCGGCGCCCCTGGCCCCGGGTTGCCCACAGGCTTGCTGCCACTGACACGAGGAGGATCGCGGCAATGACGGCAAGGGAAATCGGCGTGGGGATGTAGTAGATGTCGATCTTCAGGAACATCTTGATGCCCACCCAGATCAGGACGAGCGCCAGGCCGGTCTTGAGGTAGATGAACCGGTGGATGAGGTCCGCCAGGAGGAAGTACATGGCACGGAGGCCCAGGATGGCGAAGGCGTTAGCGGTGAATACCAGGAACACGTCATCGGTGACGGCGAAGATCGCAGGGATGGAGTCGACGGCGAAGATAATGTCCGTGACCTCGACGAGGACCAGGACCGCCAGCAGCGGGGTGGCCAGGAGGACGCCGCCACGCCGGATGAGGAACCGTTGCCCGTGGAAATCATTGGTCATGGGTACGTGCCGGCGGAACAGCTTCAACGCCCGGGACTTTTCCGGGTCCAGGTGGTCGTCCCGGTGCCGGATCATCCGGTATCCGGTGACGAGCAGGAACGCGGCGAAGATATACAGCACCCAGCCGGCACTGGCGATGATGGCGGCGCCGGCGGCGATGAAGATGCCACGGAACACCAGGGCGCCCAGGACACCGAAGAAGAGGACGCGGTGCTGGTATTCCCGGGGTACCGCGAAGTAGGTGAAGATGATGGCCCAGATAAAGACGTTGTCCACGGCAAGGGACTTCTCGATGAGGTAACCGGCAAAGTATTGCTGGCCATACTCGGCGCCGTAGACCTGCCACACCAGCACGCCGAAGCCGACTCCGAAGGCCACCCAGACCGCGGACCATAGTGCTGCCTCCCGCACCCCGATCACATGGGCTTTGCGGTGCGCGAAGAGGTCAAGGGCAAGCATCAGGACGATGAAGAGAAGTACGGCCAGCCAGGCCCATAGGGGAACGTTCATCAGTGGGAACCTGCTTCCAGTCAGATGTACCAACTGGAGGTCTTTCCCGGCCCCCGGCGGGAGCCTGCCCCGCCGGGCCGCTCAGGGGCGGCCGGACTGACGACGAGGCATTCGGGGGATACTCCCCTCCACACGAAACAGTGAAGCATACTTCATGTTTTCGGACAAGGGTTCCGGCACAATTTTCCAGCCGCACTTGCAGGCGCCGTTACAGGAGCCGTCAGCGGCCGCGGCCTGGTGGGAAGATGTGCCTCAGGCAGCGGCCCGCGCACCCGGGCGGCGGCGGTACAGCCACACTAGCCCCAGGATGGGCAGCAGCAGGGGGATGAAGGCATAGCCGCGGCCAAACAGGGACCAGACGGTTTCATGCGGGAACTGGACGGGGTCGAAGAGGCTCAGGGCGCCCACCACCAGCACCCCGACAAGTTCCACCAGCACCGCGGCAACCGAAACCTTGAACCAGGTGCTTCCGGCCCGTGCCAGTGAGACGGTGGCCACAACGTACACAACGGCGGCGAAGGCGGACAGAAGGTACGCGAGCGGCGCCTCGGAGAACTTGGTGAGGATCTGGTAGCCCGCCCTCGCCGAGGCGGAAATCGCAAAGACGGCGTAGACGGCGATCAGCAGCCGCCCAGGACCGGTGTTCCGGCTGTTCGAGGCGCTGCTGCCCGCGTGGTCGGGCCCGGTGGTTGTGGTGTGCTGGTCTTTCACGTTGGGTGCTTCTTCCACTTCAGTACCAGATCTGGTTCATTCGGGCCGCCATGACCAGCGCGGTAACGCCGACGGCGGCCAGGACAAAGTTGCTCCATCTGGTCCGTTCCAGGATGGACCAGTAGACGGCGGCAGGGGGCAGGAGCATGGCGGTGACAAGGTAGCCCCAGAACTCCCATGCCTCGCCGGCGATGGGCTCGCCGGCAACCACCCGGATGACGGATCCCACCAGGTAGACGAGGAGCGCGACCTCCACCGCGGCGACGGACAAGATCGTGACATCGTTCGGCGCCTTCCGAAGGATGCCCGCCGCAAGGCACACCGCCGTGGACAGGAGTCCGACCACCAGGATGATGTAGAAATACGCGTCCACCGTCACCCCTCCCCCGTGTTGCGGACCGGCGGGGCGCCGTTGCCGGGGGCGAACACCAGCACGGGTTTGGCGAAGCTGCCCGCATCGGCCAACAGTGCCACCAGGCTTCCGTCCGGCGCGAAAGCGGCTGCGGGGTGGTCGGCGGTGGCAGCGGCTGGGCTTCCGGGGGCGGCGCCGGCCGCGATGCGCCGGCCAAAGGAGATCTCGGTGGTTTCTTCTGCGCTGAGCTCGCGGTTGGGCATCAGGGCCCGGGCAGCCTGCGACATTTCCAGGACGTTGAGCTCTTCGGCCAGCTGGTCCAGGGTGCGGGCCTGGTCCAGGGAGTAGGGGCCCACGTGGGTCCTGCGGAGCGCGGTGAGGTGTCCGCCCACTCCCAGCGCGTTGCCCAAATCCCGGGCGAGGGCGCGGATGTACGTGCCGGAGGAGCATTCAACGGTGACGTCCAGGTCCACGACGTCTGCCTCGGGGTCCCGCCGGATGGCGTGCACCTCGAACCTGTGGATGGTGACAGGGCGGGCGGCAAGTTTCACGTCTTCACCGGACCGCACGCGCGCGTAGGCGCGTTCCCCGTTGACCTTGATGGCGCTGACGCTGCTGGGCACCTGCTGGATGTCGCCCGTCAAGGCCGCAACGCCGTCGTGGATTCCCTGCTCACTGACCCCGGACGTGCCGGCCGTGGCAATGACGTCGCCTTCGGCGTCGTCCGTCACGGTGGACTGGCCCAGGCGGATGGTGGCGGTGTAGGTCTTGGAGGTGCCCACGATGTAGGTGAGCAGCCGGGTTGCCTTGTTGATGCCCACCACCAGGACGCCGGTGGCCATGGGGTCAAGCGTTCCGGCGTGCCCTACTTTCCGGGTACCTGCGAGGCGCCGCATCCGGCCAACCACATCATGGCTGGTCCATCCCTGCGGCTTGTCCACTATCACCAGTCCAGAAAGCACGCCTCCCAGTATATCGGCGCTGGTCCCGGCCCCTGCCCACGCCCGGGCACCGGCACTCCGGAGGCACTTCCACCGCCAGCTAGGATGGCAGGCATGCCTGAGCTTGCCGCCCATGTCCGCGACGTGCCCGTCAACCAGATCCGCGAAATCACCGAGGCCGCGTGGCGCACCCCCGGCGCCCTGGTCCTCAGCATCGGCGAGCCTGGCTTTCCGGTCCCCCGGCATGTGCTGGAAGCAGCCATGGCATGCCTGGACCGGGATGAGACCAATTACACTCCGAACGCCGGCCTCCCGGCCCTGCGGGAAGCCTTCGCGGCGCGGTTTCGCGAACGCGCCGGCACCAGCCGCGGCAGCATCGACAGCATCGGCGCCGACCGGGTGTACGTGGTGGACGGCGCCCAGCAGGGCCTGCACTTTGCCATGAGCCTGCTGCTCTCCCCCGGCGACGAAATCCTGGTCCCCAACCCCGGCTACCCCACCTTTGCGATGACCGCCCGGTTGCTGAACGCCGTCCCCGTGGGCTACCCGCTCTACCCGGACCACGGCTTCCAGCCCCGGCCCGCGGACATCGAGGCGCTCGTCACTGACCGCACGCGGGTACTGGTCCTGAACTCCCCCTCCAACCCGCTCGGCGCCGTGCTGGGCGAGGACCTGACCCGGGAATTGATGGATCTGGCCCGCCGTCACGACCTCTGGGTCATCTCCGACGAATGCTATGAGGCTTTCACCTACGATGTGCCGCACGTCAGCCCCGCAAGGTTCGACGGCGATGCGCCGGGTGACGCGCGCGTCTTCACCTCCCTGACCTTGTCCAAGACCTACGGGCTCACCGGGCTGCGCATCGGCGCGCTGATCTGCCCGCCCGGCATCAAGCAGAAAATGGACAATGTGATGGAGGCGATTGTCTCCTGCGTCGCTTCACCGTCCCAGTACGCTGCACTCGCTGCCCTGACCGGGCCGCAGGACTATGTGCAGCACGCGCACGGGCATTACCTGGCAAACCGCGATGCGGCGGCCGCCGTCCTGGACGCCAAGGGAATTCCCTACCTTAAGGCGCAGGGGGCGTTCTATCTGTGGGCGGATGTCTCCCATGCCACCGGCGGGGACGTCCGCGGGTGGGTGCGGCGGTTCCTTGCAGACTCGGGCGTTGCCCTGGCGCCGGGAACGGCCTTCGGTTCCATCGGCGAAGGGTGGGTCCGGGTGGCCCTGTGCGGACGGCAGGAGGATCTCGTGGAGGGGCTGGGCCGGCTGCCGGGCCGGACCGGGCAGGGTTAGTTCAGCTGGTCTGGCCGGGCAGGCCGGTTGCCGTAGGCGCGCAGTTAGTTTGCCCGTCCCGCCAGCGCACCGTCCAGCCAGGAACGGAGTACCTCCGCGGGGGCCGCCCCTGCCTGGCGGGCGGCCACTTTCCCGTCAACCATCACCATCAGCGTGGGAATCGCCTGGACGTCGAACCTCCGCGACAGGCCCGGCGACTTGTCCACATCCACCTTGACGAGCTTGATCCGGCCGGGCCGTTCCCGGGCCAGCTTGTCCAGCACCGGGCTCACCATGCGGCAGGGGCCGCACCAGGCAGCCCAGAAGTCCACGAGCACGGGAACGGGTGACTGCTCCGCGACGGCCGCGAAGTCCGCATCCCCCGCGGCCACGATCCAGGGCAGTTCCGCCTTGCAGCTGCCGCAGCGGGGCCTGCCTGCCGCCTGGGCCGGGACCCTGTTGGTCTTGCCGCAGGCCGGACAGGAGGTGAGTGCGGGTTCCATTCCTAGTATTCCTTCCTGCCCGCGAAGTCCCGCCACGCCTGGAACGGCGCGTGCGACGACGGGATGTCGCTTCGGGTGACGGGCAACAGTTCCGGCCGGGTCCCGTCGAAGTACTCGTAGAAAACTGCGTCGTCGAAACCTGCGGCTGCGGCGCCGTGGCGGTCCGCGGCAAAGTAGACGCGGTCGATCCTTGCCCACAGTGCGGACGCCAGGCACAGCGGGCAGGGCTCGCAGCTGGCATAGAGGACCGCTCCCTGCAGGTCATAGTTGGCTATGGCCGTTGCTGCGGCGCGGATGGCCACCACTTCGGCGTGGGCGGTGGGATCGTTGTCCAGGGTTACGCGGTTGACGCCTTCATGCACCCGCCCGTCGGCGGTCACCACCAGCGCGCCGAACGGTCCTCCTCCTGCGCCGACGTTCCGGGTGGCCAGCTCCACGGCCTGCTCGAGGTACTTCGCGGTGTGGTCCGTGTCATTCGGCTCGTTCATAGCTAGATCCTAATACGAAGGTGATGGCTGTCAGGCTGCGGTAGCGGGGGTTATGGTGACGTTGAAGCCGAGGTTGTTGAGCTTTTTGATGGCGTTGTTTTTGGCTTTGATCGGGTCCAGACGGGTGAA
>NZ_BRCG01000022.1:0-81016 GCF_023708005.1 Pseudarthrobacter sp. NCCP-2145
CCGCCACTCCCCCGCCGCCGTCGGCCCCGCAGGGGTTCCGGGCACGCAAGCTCGCGGAACTGGACCAGCAGTACAGCAACGGTGAACTGTCCGTTGAGGAGTACATGGCCCGCCGCAGCGAGATCATGGACGGCTAGGGCACAGCGGGCGTCCGTCTCTTCAGTCGAACTCCTGGCTTAGTCCACCTGGGGGAAGCCCAGGTCGATGACTGAGGTCGCCGGGTCCGGCCACCGGGTGGTCACTACCTTGCCGCGCGTGTAGAACCGGATACTGTCCGGCCCGTACATGTGGGTGTCACCGAACAGGGAGTTCTTCCAGCCGCCAAAGGAGAAGGTGCCCACCGGCACCGGAATGGGCACATTGACGCCCACCATCCCGGCCTCCACGTCGAACTCGAACTGCCGCGCCGCACCGCCGTCGCGGGTGAAAATGGCAACCCCGTTGCCGAACTCGTTGTCGTTGACCAGGCGGACAGCGTCGCTGTAGCTGTCCACCCGGACCACGGACAGGACGGGGCCGAAAATCTCGTCGTCGTAGACCTTCATGCCGGGCTTGACGTGGTCCACCAGGCTGACGCCGATGAAGAACCCGTTCGAATCGAACTGCTGTGACCGGCCGTCAACAACCACCGTGGCACCCTCGCTTTCGGCCCCTGCAACATAGGAGGCCACCTTCTCGCGGTGTTCGGCGGTGATCAGGGGACCCATCTGGGACGCCGGGTCCGTTCCGGGGCCGATCTTCAGGGTGGCCATCCTGCTCTTGATGGCAGCCACGAGGTCATCGGCGATGTTCCCGACGGCGACGAGCACGCTCACCGCCATGCAGCGCTCACCAGCAGAGCCGTAGGCGGCGGAGATGGCGGCGTCGGCTGCCATGTCCAGGTCCGCATCAGGCAGGACCACCATGTGGTTCTTGGCGCCGCCAAGGGCCTGGACCCGTTTGCCGTGGTCGGCTGCCCGCTTGTAGATCGATTGTGCGATGGGTGTGGAGCCAACGAAGCTGACTGCTTTGACGTCCGGGTGTTCGAGCAGGGTGTCCACCGCCTCCTTGTCGCCCTGGACCACGTTCAGCACGCCGGCCGGGAGTCCGGCTTCCGCGAAGACCTCTGCGATGAACACGGCCGAGGACGGGTCCTTCTCGCTGGGTTTCAAAAGCACTGTGTTGCCGCATGCCAGGGCGCTGCCGATCATCCAGAGCGGCACCATGGCCGGAAAGTTGAACGGCGTAATGCAGGCCACCACGCCCACAGGCTGCCGGACGGAGTGGACATCCACACCGCTGGACACCTGCTCGGAGCGTTCTCCCTTGAGCATGTGGGACAGACCGGTGGCGAACTCGATGTTCTCAAGGCCGCGGGAGATCTCCCCTTCGGCATCCGAGAGCACTTTTCCGTGCTCGCTGGTCAGGATGGCGGCGAGCACGGGCTTGCGCTCGTTGAGGATTTCGCGGACACGGAAAAAGATGTTGGTCCGCTTGGCAAGGCTCGCGGCCCGCCAGGCCGGCAGCGCGGCTTTGGCCGCGGCGATGGCTTCCTCCACCCTGTCCGCGGAGGCCAGCGCCACCTGCTTTTCCTGCTCGCCGGTGGCGGGATTGAAGACGGGGCCGAAGCGCTCGGCATCGGTGACGCGGCTGCCGTTGATGTAATGCGGAATGGTGTGCACGGAGGTCTCTTTCTAAGGCGTTCAGATGGCTGTGGTGTGGACGGCGGGTTCGCGAAAACAGCTACTTCGCTGCATCGAGCGAGCCGTCGGCAAGCTTGATGATCATGGAGCAGTCCTTGCCGGCGTCACCGGCGTCGATAAGGCGCTGGTACAGCTGCTGCACATGCCGGCCGATTTCTAGCGGCGTTCCCGTGTCCTCCGCGGCGCTGATCGCCAGTCCGATGTCCTTGTTCGCCAGTTCGGCGGTGAACGTGGGTGCGAAGCCGTTGTTGGATGCGGCAGTGGGAACGACACCGGGTACGGGGTACCAGGTGCGCAGGGCCCAGCTGTCTCCGGAGGAAACCGAGGCGATGTCCCAGAAGACTTTCTTGTCCAGGCCCAGCCTGTCCGCCAGCACGGCACCCTCGGCCGTGGACGCCAGGTTGATCAGGAGCATCAGGTTGTTGCAGATCTTGGCCGCCTGTCCCGTCGTGGCACCCCCGGTGGGGATGATGTTGGCGGCCATCGGCTCGATGAAGCGGCTGGCGTCGGCCACTGCATCCGCCTCGCCGCCCACCATGAACGTCAGCGTTCCTGCCTTGGCGCCGCTCATCCCGCCCGACACCGGGGCGTCGACGAAGCGGAAGCCGGCGGCAGCGGCGGCGTCGTGCAGTTCCTTCGCGGCTGCGATGTCGATGGTGGAGGAATCGATGAGGAGGGTACGGGTATCGGCGTGCGCCAGCACCCCGTCGCCGCCCAGGTAGACCGCCTTGGCGTGCTCGCCTTTCGGAAGCATGGTGAACACGGCGTCCGCGCCCGCGACCGCCTCGGCGATGCTCCCCGCGGGCTTTACCCCACCGGCCTCTGCCGCGGCCAGGGCTGCCGGGTTGAGGTCGAACCCCCTCACGTCATGCCCGGCCTTTGCCAGGTTCGTCGACATGGACCCGCCCATGTTCCCCAAACCAATCCAACCGATTACTGCCATGGCTTAAGCTCCTTTGCTTTGTCTCCGGCCGGCGGCCGTAAAGTCTGTGTCCACCATCACACCCCGCTATAGTGCAATCAAGGGAAAAAATCACAGATGGCATGTGCACTGATGCACATAGATGGGAGGCAGGGATGGCGCAGCTGCCGAGTCCGGACGACCTGCTGATCCTGCTGACAGTGGCCCGGCTGGGGCGTTTCAACGCCGTCGCCGAAACGCTGGGCACGACGCACACCACCATTTCGCGCCGGATCCTGGCCCTCGACAGGCAGCTGGGCGGCCGCACCCTGGAGCGAAGCCCGCATGGGTGGGAACTGACGGAGCTCGGAGCTTCGGCCGTCGCCGCGGCGGAAAGGATCGAGGAAACACTGGGTTCACTGGCCGCTGCCACAAGCCAGGACCGGGACGCTCTCTCCGGCATGGTGCGCATCAGCACCTCGGACGGTTTCGGCGCCGAATTCGTCACGCCCGCGCTGGTCCGCCTGCAACAGCGGCATCCACTGCTGAACGTGGAAATGTTGAGCGCCACGCGCAGGGTCAGCCAGAACCGCTCCGGCGTGGACCTTGAGGTGGTGGTGGGCCGCACCGACGTGAGCAACGCCCAGGCCATCTTCCTGACCAACTACTTCCTCCGGCTTTACGCCAGCCCCGCCTACGCGGCGGAGCACGGCCTGCCGGGAACGCCCGACGGCGTGGGGCAGCACGGCTTCGTCTCTTACGTTGAGTCGGCGCTCCAGGTGGCCGAACTGGGGCACCGGTCCTCGCAGCTGCCGATGCCGAAGTCCAGCTTCCAAGCGACGAGCATTTTTGCCCAAGTCGAGGCGGTCCGCCGGGGCGCCGGGATCGGGCTGCTGCCGAACTTCATGGTGGCGCGCAACCCGGATTTCGTTCCGGTACTTCTCGAAGCGTTCCAGCGCCAGGTCCCCATCTGGGCCGTGGCCCGCCCGGAGTCGCTGCGGTCCGCGCGGGTGCAGGCCGTGATCGGCGCGCTCCAGCATGAGGTGGCGGAGCGCCAGGATCTGCTGGCCGCCTGAGCTGCTGTTGGGACACTGCGCTGTTGACAACCCGGGTAGTGGCCGGCGTGCCGGTTTCACGCCTGGAAGAGCCGCCTCACCACCTGCCCGGCTGCGAGGGCATCAAGGCCTTCGTTGATCTCCGCGAGGGGCCTGGTGTCCGTGTGCAGCAGCTCAACGGGGAGCCTGCCCTCGCGCCAGTACCCCAGGTAGAGGGGAATGTCCCGGTCCGGGACGGCATCGCCCATGTAGGAGCCCAGCAGCCGCTTGCCCGCGCCGGCAAACTGCAGCGCAGGCACCGTCAGCTCCGCGGTGGGGTGCGGCAGGCCGACGGAAACCACGGCGCCGCCCCTCGTCACATGCCCGAGGCAGGACGCAATCACCCTTGCCGAGCCCACGGCCTCGACCGCGATGTCCACACCGTCACCGGCGGCTTCCGCGATCAGGCGGCCGGCGTCCTCCGGAGTCCCCACCGCGGTTGCCCCACACTTCAGGGCAAGTCCGTGCTTGGCCGTGTTCGGATCAATGGCAATGACGGCGGAGGCACCGGCGAGCGCGGCAGCCATAACGGCCGAAAGCCCCACGGCACCGAGACCGAAAACGGCGATGGACTGGCCCTCCCGGATGTCGGTCGTGTTGAGGACGGCACCCATTCCGGTGAGCACGGCGCAACCGAACATCGCCGCGACTGTGTCGGGGACGTCGTCGTCGATCACCACCACTGATTCGCGGGCCACCACCGCGTAATCCGCGAACGCCGAAACCCCCAGGTGGTGGTTGATCCGCTCCCCCGCAGGCGTGCGCAGCAGCGCCTCGCCGTGCAGAAGGTCCCCGGAGCCGTTGACCTCCGCTGCCCGGTGGCAGAGCGCGGGCCGCCCCGCCAGGCAGGCGCGGCAGGAACCGCAACTGGGGACGAAAACGAGGACAACGTGGTCCCCCACCGCAACGTCGGTGACGCCCTCACCCACCGCCGCCACACGTCCCACGGCCTCGTGCCCCAGTGCCATGGGAAGCGGCCGGACGCGGGATCCGTCCACGACTGACAGGTCTGAGTGGCACAGGCTGGAGTAGGTGACGGTGACACCCAGCTCGCCGGCGCGGGGTTCGGGACGGCTGAGCTCCTGGACCACCAGCGGCTGCGCTTCGGCATAGCTGGTGCCGGGAGGGACTGTGGAATAGAGGACTGCTGCTCGCATGGTGTTCCTGACTTTATGGTTGTCAACAGGCAGCTGCCCGGCCCTGCGCTGCGTGCAGGTCCGGGCAGCTGCCGTGTCCGTGATGCTGTGCCGTGGGGACTGCTTCCTGACGGCTATTTCTTGGCTGCGGCCAGAAGGTCGGCGGTGCCCTGGGCGTCGGCGGCATCAACGTCATGCAGCGAGATACCGCGGGTTTCCTTGAGGAAGAACACTGAGATCGCAGTCACCACGCAGGCGCCCAGGAGGTAGAACGCAACCGGAACGGACGAGCCGAAGCTGCCCAGCAGCGAGCTGGCGATGATGGGCGCCAGCGAGCCGGCCACGATGGAGGTCACCTGGTAGCCGAGGGAAACGCCCGAATACCGCATGCGGGTGGGGAACATTTCGGCCATGATGGACGGCTGGCCGGCGTACATGAGGGCGTGGAACAGCAGGCCGATGGTGATGGCCGCCAGGATAACCATGTCATTGCCGGTGTCCATCATGGGGAAGGCGAAGAAGCCCCAGGTTCCGGCGAGGATTGCACCGGCCATGTATACCGGGCGGCGTCCCAGGGAGTCGGACATCTTGCCCACCAGGGGTACTGCGCAGAAGTGGATGAAGTGTGCCACCAGCAGGAGGAGCAGGATGCGGGAGGTGTCCGTCTGCACAACCACCTTCAGGTAGGTGATGGAGAACGTGACCACGAGGTAGTAAAGGATGTTCTCCGCGAAGCGCAGGCCCATGGCGGTGAACACGCCGCGAGGGTACCGGCGGAAGACTTCGGCAACACCGTAGCCCTTGTTCTCGACAGTGACTTCCTTGCGGGCCTCCAGGAAGATCGGCGCGTCCTGGACCTTGGTGCGGATGTAGTAGCCGATGATGACGATCACTGCGGAGAGCCAGAAGGCTACGCGCCAGCCCCAGCCGAGGAAGGCTTCCGGGGAGAGGGTGGAGGACAGGGTGAACAGCACGGCGGTGGCGAGCAGGTTGCCCATGGGGACAGCGGACTGCGGCCAGCTTGACCAGAAGCCGCGGGACTTGTTCGGGCTGTGCTCGGCGACGAGGAGCACAGCGCCGCCCCATTCGCCGCCCACCGCGAAGCCCTGGACGAAGCGCAGGAACACCAGCAGCGCCGGCGCCCAGTAGCCGATCTGCGCAAAGGTCGGCAGGCAGCCCATGAGGAAGGTGGCAACACCCACCAGGATGATGCTCAGCTGCAGCAGCTGCTTGCGGCCGAACTTGTCGCCGAAGTGGCCGAAGACGATGCCGCCGATGGGGCGGGCAACGAAGCCGACCGCATAGGTGACGAAGGCTGCGATAATGCCGTCCAGCTCGGTTCCGGAGTTGGGGAAGAACAGCTTGCCGAACACGAGAGTGGCGGCGGAGGCGTAGAGGAAGAACTCGTACCACTCAACCACGGTGCCGGCCATGGAGGCCGTGACGACCTTCTTCAGGCCTGAGGACTTGACGTCGGTTTCCTCGGGCCGCCGCGCGGCGGACTTTTCCGTACTCATTGATGAACTCCTTCGGCGTCTTCTTCGACACCACTGGGACAGTCTGAGGCGGATACGTGTGATTTTGGCCACGAACCGCCGGGTCCCAACGAGTATGGTCCGCCTGAACGCCAAGCTCAACGGCGAATCATGCAGAGGCTATCTGCATAAATGCACATTTACCTGCCTGTGAGGGGCAGCCTTAAGCCGAAAGGTGCGCCCTGAGCTGGCGGCCCAGCTGGCCTATTTCGGTCAGGAAGCCGTCATGGCCTATCGGAGCTTCAATGACGTGGACGTCCACTTCTCCCGGCAGGGCGGCGGCAAGTTCCCGGGACTGGGCCGGGAAGTAGAGCCGGTCAGAATCCACGGCTGCCACAAAGAAGCGCGCACCCGACCGCGCCAGGGTCTCGGGAAGCGGCCCCCGGCCCCGGCAGATGTCGTGGCTCATCAGGGCCTCGGTGATGGCGATGTAGCTGTTGGCATCGAACCGCCGGACCAGTTTGTTTCCCTGGTGGTCCAGGTAGCTTTCCACCTGGTAGCGTCCGCGGGCGGCCAGGACACCACCCTGCAGGGGCGACTCCGGAGCCTGCGGTTCGCGGCCGAACCTGCCTTCGAGTTCCGCCGCTGAGCGGTAGGTGATGTGCGCGATCCGCCGGGCCAGGGCCAGCCCGTCCTCCGGGAAGGGACCGCCGTAATAGTCGCCGCCCTTGAAATTCGCATCCTGGCGGATCGCCAGGGTCTGCGCCTGGGCGAAGGCAATCTGCTCGGCCGTGCTTGCGGCCCCCACGGAAATCACCGCGCAGCGCTGCACCCGCTCCGGGAACGTGATGGCCCACTCAAGTGCGCGGGCTCCGCCCATGGAACCTCCGAGCACCGCAAACCAGCTCCTGATCCCCAGCTGGTCAGCCAGCCGGGCCTCTGCCACAGTGCTGTCCCGCAGCGTGACCAGGGGAAACCGGGATCCCCAGGGAGCCCCGTCCGGTGCCGGCGACGACGGACCGGTGGACCCGTAACAGCCGCCCACAATGTTGATGGACACCACAAAGAAACGGTCCGTGTCCACGGGCGCACCCGGCCCTGCCAGCTGCTCCCACCAGCCCGGTTCGTCGGTGTCGCCGCGGGTCACGTGGGTGCTGCCGGTCAGCGCGTGTTCGATCAGGACGGCATTGCTGGCATCCGCGTTAAGGGTGCCCCAGGTTTCGTAGGCCAGCGTGACGTCGGGCAGGTAGCCGCCGGCTTCAAGTTCCAGCCCCCCAACGGAGGCATAGCGGACAATTCCGTGTTCGGGGACGGTGGTACGGGTGACGGTAACCGTCATGGCAAGACCTCTTCTACGCGCTTGCCCGCCGTCGAATGACCGGCAGGCCAGGTCTTCACCCGGGGCACCCCACCGCGGAAGGAGGGTTGCCGGCCAGCAAGCCGGGGCTGTCACTGGCACTCATGACCTTGTTCGAGTGTACGAAACAGCCCCCGCCTGCTGCCAAGAGTGTGACTGGTTGTGACTTCCCCGGCTTGCCGCCGCAGTGGGTTCCCTGGGCGTCCGGCTAGGCTCCGGTAGCGTCCTTCGCTGCCCGGAAGCCTGCTTCCAGGTCCGCCAGGATGTCATCAATGTGTTCGATGCCCACGGACAACCGGACCAGCCCGGGGGTTACGCCGGCAACAGCCTGCTGCTCCGGGGTCAGCTGGCTGTGGGTGGTCGACGCCGGGTGGATGACAAGGGAACGGACGTCGCCGATGTTCGCCACATGCGAGTGCAGCTCCAGCGCGTCCACGAAGCGCTTGCCCGCCTCGGCTCCGCCAGCGAGGTTGAAGGACACAATCGCGCCCGTGCCCTTGGGGCCATACTTGCGGCCCCGCTCGTACCACGGGCTGGAGGGCAGCCCCGCATAGGCGACGGATTCGACGTCGTCCCTTCCTTCCAGCCAGCGCGCCACTTCCGTGGCGTTGGCAACGTGCCGTTCCACGCGCAGGCTCAACGTCTCAAGGCCCTGTGCGATCAGGAATGCATTGAACGGGGAGACGGCGGAGCCCAGGTCCCGGAGCAACTGGACGCGGGCCTTGAGGATGTAGGACAGGTTGGCGCCCAAGCCACCGTCCTTGCCGAGGTCCCTGGCGTACACCAGCCCGTTGTAGGTGGGGTCCGGGGTATTGAAGCCCGGGAACTTTGCGGGGTCCTTGCCGAAGTCGAAGTTGCCTGAGTCCACGATCACGCCGGCGATCGCGGAGCCGTGGCCGCCCAGGTACTTGGTTGCCGAATGGACAACGATGTCCGCTCCCCATTCCAGAGGCCGGATCAGGTACGGGGTGGACAGGGTGTTGTCCACGATGAGGGGCACACCGGCATCGTGTGCCACCTGGGAGATGCCATCGATGTCCAGGACGTCCTGCCGGGGGTTGGATACCACTTCGCCGAAGAACAGCTTGGTGTTGGGCTGGACCGCGTCACGCCACTGGTCGAGGTTGTCCGGGTCCGCTACGAAGGTGACGGAAATACCGAACTTCTTCAGGGTGTGGGCGAAGAGGTTGTAAGTCCCGCCGTACAGGCTGGGGCTGGCAACGATATGGTCCCCCGCCTCGGCGATATTGAGGACGGCGAAGGTCTCGGCCGCCTGGCCTGAACTCAGCAGCAGTGCCCCCAGCCCGCCTTCAAGGCTGGCGACCCGCTGTTCCACGGCCTCCTGGGTGGGGTTGCCGATGCGGGTATAGATGGGTGCCAGTTCAGCAAGGGCGAAGCGGTTGGCGGCGCTCTCGGCGCTGGGGAACACGAAGGACGTGGTCTGGTAGATAGGGAGTGCCCGGGCGCCCGTGGCACTGTCCGGCTCCTGTCCTGCATGGATCTGGCGGGTTTCGAATGACCATCCGTTGGACAATTAAGGCTCCTTTGACTGGGCCCGGCATGCTCGAAGCACCGCGGGCCGCGCTTGCCATCCGGCCGATTACCGGACAGCCAGGTCCTCACCCGGGGCACCCCACCGCGGAAGGAGGGTTGCCGGCCAGCAAGCCGGGGCTGTCACTGGCACTCATGACCTGAGCCCAGTGTAGGAACAGCGGGTGTCCGCCGCCATGAGTGTGACCGGTTGTGACTTCCGGCCCTGGTCCGGGGCGGAATTGTCCTCACGCAGGGCGGGTGGAGAGGCCCCGGATGTTGATTTCCCAAGGTTCCACAGGAGATGCGCAGGATTGCGCGAAGTTTGGCCGTTTGACGCCGGTCCTCCGTTAGATTTGAGCCGGGAAATCGTCACCCGGCAGTTCTCCTCAGACACCAAAGGAACACATTCCGTTGCCCCAGTTCTTGCGCCTGGCACGTCGCGCCGTCCTTCTCTCCGCCGTCGCCCTCTGCTCAAGCGCGGTGGCAGCAGCGTCCTGGCCGGCACCCGCCGCGGACGCCGCCCCCGCTGCGCCTGTTGCCTCGCCGGCAAACGACGGCGGCCGCTACCTTGTCCAATTCGCCCCGGGAAGGGACGTCCCGGCCGAGGCGGCGGCCCTCCGCGCCCAGGGAATCGGTGTCACCCGGACATTTACGAAGGCCGTGAAGGGCGCCGCCATCGAGGCCAGCGCGGCGCAGGCTGCCGCCCTGCTCCGCTCCGGCCGGGCGGCAGCAGTGGAGCCGGACCACGCCGTCACTGTCTCCGAGACGCAGCGCAACGCCCCGTGGGGGCTCGACCGGATTGACCAGCAGGCTCTTCCCCTTTCCACCACCTACACTCCTGCTGGCACCGGCCAGGGCATCAGGGTCTACGTCGTGGACACCGGGATCCTCGCGTCACATGTCGATTTCGGCGGCCGTGTCACGGCGGGGTGGACAGTCAAGGCTGACGGCTTGGGCTCAAGCGACTGCAACGGACATGGCACGCACGTGGCAGGAGTAATCGGCGGCACCGTCCATGGTGTGGCCAAATCCGCCACCCTCATTCCGGTGCGGGCTTTGGCGTGTGATGGCTCCGGCCTCTACTCGGACATCATCGCAGGGCTCGACTGGATTGCAGGGCAACACCGGCCTGGCACTCCCGCCGTCGTCAACCTGAGTGTCGGCGGCCCCACCAGCAGCGTGCTCGACGCAGCAGTCCAGTCCATCATCTCCAACGGCATGCCTGCCATCGTCTCAGCCGGAAACAACGCTGTGGACGCCTGCACGGCTTCCCCGGCCCGCACCCCCGCCGCCGTCACAGTGGCGGCCAGCGATTCTTCGGATCGTCAGGCCTCTTTTTCCAACTTCGGCAAATGCGTAGACCTCTATGCTCCCGGCGTTGGCATCAGCTCCACCTGGCACACGTCGACGACGGCCACAGCCTCACTCAGCGGAACGTCCATGGCCACCCCCCATGTGGCTGGCGCTGCCGCACTCATCCTGTCCGGCAACCCCCTTTTGACACCTGGGCAGGTGGCTGATCGGCTGGTCTCTTCCGCGTTCGGGGGAACCATTACAGCAACCGGAAATGGAACGCCGAACCGGCTGCTCCAAACCCCGTCAGCTTCGGTCAACGCCTTTGCAGTGGGGGGCGCGATCGGGGCCAAGTACTACTCAATGGGCGGACCGGCGTCGCAGCTGGGCGCTGCCACCAGCCAGGAGCAGACCGTCCAAGGCGGGGCACAGCAGCAGTTCCAACATGGCCTGATTTTCTGGTCTCCTTCAGGTGGGGCACACCCGCTGTGGGGAGCAATTGAGAAGAAGTGGTTCAACGGGCATGACGCGGGCTACCCCATCCGGGACGAGGAACCTCTGGGCGGCGGAGCCATAGCCCAGCACTTCACGAACGGAACGATGTACTACACACCGCAGATTGGCCTGCATTACATCGGAGCCGGAATCCGGGAGGCGTGGTGGAATAAGGGAGGGCAGACCGGAGTAGCCGGTTATCCTGTGTCCGACGAGAGCCGCTGGTATGAGGGAGGCGCCGTCCAAGCCTTTCAGGGCGGAACCTTTTATTTCACACCCCAGTACGGAACCAGGCTGCTGCAAGGGGCCATCCGATGGGAGTACGAGCGAAGGGGAGGCTATCTCTTCATCGGGCGCCCGGTCACCGATGAGTACTCCTTGAATGCGTCCACTCGTGCACAGCGCTTCGACAACGGCATCATCTACTGGTCCAACGGAAGCATATGGACCGACCGGCTTTAGGGTGCAAGCCAGACCGGTCCATAAGCGCGCATTCCCGGCCGTTGTCAGCAGGGAATTCGAGCACGGCTGCCGCCAAAAATCCCAGTAAGGCTACCCTTAGCTGAGAGCCCGATCACAAAGTGCCAAGATGTTGCCATGCGCATGGATCACGTCTCTTACGCCTGTGAACACGATGGCCTGGCTGCCACCACCGAACGTATTTCCTCTGCCCTCGGAGTTGAGGCAGTGAAGGGTGGAGTGCACCCGCGGTTCGGAACCCGGAATATGATCATCCCGCTTGCGGGGCACAAGTACCTTGAGGTCGTTGAGGTCCTGGACCACCCGGCTTCTGACAAGGCCCCCTTTGGCCAGGCAGTGCGGGCACGCTCCGCCGCAGGTGGCGGATGGATGGGCTGGTGCGTCGAAGTGGACGACCTCGCCCCCTTCGAGGAACGCCTGGGACGCTCGGCAGTCAACGGCAACCGCAAATTCCCTGACGGCCGCGAACTCGTGTGGAAGCAGATCGGCATCCTCGGCTTGATCGCGGACCCCCAGGTCCCGTACATGCTCAAGTGGGAGGGCGACCCTTCCCTGCACCCGTCCAACGCCTACGAGAGCAACGTCAAGATGAGCTGCCTCACCATTGCCGGATCGGCAGCCCGGGTGACCGAGTGGCTGGGTGAACCAGTGGAGAAGCCGCTGGAAGACGTAGCCGTGGAGTGGGTGGCGCCGCACGGAACCCCCGGGATCCTTTCGGTGACATTCGAGACCGCCAACGGGGCAGTCACCATCTGACGCTCCCCCGCCTGCCCGGGCGTCCCCGTCCGGGCACCAACATGGGCAGGAAATGCCTTCTGCCCGACAAAGCTTCGGCCGCCATCAGCAGGTGACAACGGCGTCACCCGCCGATGGCGGCCGAATTCGTCTCCTGGCTGCGTTCCAATGCGCAGGGCGCCACTGTGCTATCTCCCGGCTGCCCCAGGCCAAACGTCATTGTCGGACCCCCTTGGCAGGATGGGTTTATGGGCAGGGAAGCGGTGGCGAGGGCGTTTGCGGATATCAGGGCCGCCCTTGCCGTGCTCAATGCGGAGGTGGACGGGTGCGGTTCGGAGCCGTTCTCTGCTGCCGATCCCTTAGCCGGGATGGCGGAGGGGAGCCTGGACATCCTCGCCGGCGCCAGGGAGGCCGAAGCCGGGCTTGCAGGCCTGAAGGCCCGCGCTGCCATGAAGTACGCCGACACCGCCCATACCCTGGCCCCTCCCGGAATGCCGGTGCAGGCACAGGAAATGGCCGTGGCAGCCGAGATCGGGTGCGTGCTGGCCCTCGGGCCGCGGGCCGCCAGCACGTTCCTGTCCGCATCCCACGCGCTGACCACCACCCTGCCCCTGACCCTCGCGGCCCTGCACGCCGGCACGATCTCGTGGCAGCACGCCCGGGTCATGGCGGACGAGGCAGCCACCCTCGACCCCGCCGGCGCCGCCGCCCTGGAAGCCCACTTCCTGGACCCGGACACACCACGACCAGCCGCCGCAGCAACGATCGGGGAGATGCCCGCGCACCGGTTCAAACACAAAGCCCGGACCTGGCGCGAACGCCACCACGCCGAATCCATCGAGCAACGCCATACCAAGGCCGCGGCGGACCGGCGGGTCGAATACCGGCCTGACCAGGACGGCATGGCCTGGCTCTCGGCCTACCTCCCCGCCGACCAGGCCATAGCAGGCTGGAACCGGCTCAACGCCCTCGCCCGCGCCGCACAAGGACCCACCGAACCCCGCACCCTCACCCAACTCCGCGCCGACCACTTCGCCCAAGCCATCCTCACCAGCGGCACCAACACCAGCAGCGGCGACGGGGCAGGTGCCGGAACGGATCTCACCCCGTCTTCGTCAATCCGGGCGCAGGTCCTCGTCACCGTGCCGGTCGTCTCCCTCATGGGAGTAACCGACGAGCCCGCCATGCTCGACGGGTACGGACCCATCCCAGCCTCCATGGCACGGGACCTGGTCGCTGACGGAGCTGATTCGTTCCACCGGGTCCTGGTCGATCCGCGGGACGGGGCCCCGCTGGAGATCGGCAGGAGCAGCTACCGGGTCACCAAAGCCACGCGGAACTGGCTCCGACTAAGGGACGGCCAGTGTCCTTTCCCCGGCTGCAGCAACAGCTCTTTGGATAACGAGGCAGACCACATCCTCGCCTGGCACCACGGCGGAACCACCGGGATCAGCAACCTCGGACAACCCTGCCCAAAACACCACAAACTCCGGCACACCAGCAGGTGGAAACCAACACCAGCCACCAAAAACCAACCACCCGGCTGGACCTCACCCACCGGCCGCCACTACACAAGCGAACACCAGGACTGGGAACCACCCCACTGGCCAGAGTCTGCCCTGTCCGCCATGCCCGCGCACCTGAAACCAGAGGAGCAGCGCCGGGAACGTCTCAGGGGGGCAAGAACACCGCCAGCAGCCCTGCCCGCCCGTGCCCGCTGATCGTGGCTGCCTCGCTGGCGACCTTCCGTGGCCAGAACCTCCACCGGAGGAATTACTACCTCCTTCGGAGGAGCCTGCGGGCGACAACCTTGTGGACCCTGACGACATCCCGGCTGATGACTGCCTCTGGGAGCACTTCTACGCTGCCCCGCCCGTCTTGGCGGAGGACCCGCTCAGGGAAGTGGAACCGGTACTGACCTAGATGTCACCTGATGCCCGTCGTTGTGCCCACCGGCCCCGCAGTCGTGCCCATCAATCCCCCGCCGTCGCCCCCAAGGATTCAGCCCAGCCCGACTGCCTTGCCGAACAGGCTGAAGCCCACGAAGGCCACAATATCCAGCAGCGCGTGGGCAATGACCAGCGGCATCACCCGCCGCGTTCGGGTATAGAGCCACGCGAAGACGATCCCCATCACCACGTTGCCGATAAAAGGACCGAAGCCCTGGTACAGGTGGTAGGTGCCGCGAAGCAGCGAGCTCGCCAGGATGGACAGCGGAATGCTCCAGCCGAACTTCCCAAAACGGTTCATCAGGTATCCCACCACGATGACTTCCTCCACCACGGCATGGCGCATCGCGGACAGGATCAGCACCGGCACCGTCCACCAGTACGCGTCCAGTGCGCTGGGGATGATGGCCGTGGTAATCCCCAGCGCCCTGCCTGCGGCGTAAAGCCCCAGGGAGGGGACGCCGATCAGCGCCGCCAAACCCAGGCCCTGGAGCAGATCCCGGCCGGGGCGGGCAAAATTGAAGCCAAGCTTGTGGAACGCTGACCCCGTATTACCGCCTTCGCCGGTCGCGGCCTGCCGATGGTCGGTAAGGAAGTAGAGCACCAGCAGCACCGGAACCAGCGCGAAAAGGATATCCAGCAGCTGGTACGTCAGGTCGAAGTATTCCCGGGTGCTCTGCGAGCGGTTGAGTGTGGAGGTGCCTTCCGCCAGCGGTGCACGGGTCATCTTGTCCAAGAGCTGAACCACGGAGTACACAGCAGACTGGCCCAGGGACAGGCCCAGGACAATCCAGACTTCAAACCTAAGGCGACGGCGGGAGGGAACCAGCATGCTCCCATCTTGCCTTCAGTTTCTGGATCCGGGCTGATTGCCCATCCAGTGTCACGCGGGTACCTGCCCGGCTGCCTCCAAGGGATCCGTCAGGCTTGGATCCGCAGGGCCCGGGACGCCAGCCAGTGCCTCCCATCCGGCGGCGCGGCACCAGCGCCGCGCCGCCGGTGCCGCCCAGCCAAAGCTGCTCAGCCGGCGGCGACGATCACTTCCGTGCCATTGGCTTCGAAGGCGGCCTTGTCCTTCGCCGAGATCCCGGAATCTGTGATCAGCCGGGTGAAGTTGTACCCGTCCATGGTGGCAAAGGCACGCACTCCGACCTTTGACGAGTCCGCCAGGACGTAGGAAACCCGTGCCCTGCTGGCTAGGAGGGCATTGACGGAGGCCTCACCCTCACCCGTATTGGTTGGCCCCACTTCGGGATCAATGCCGTTCACGCCGATGAAGGCGATGTCCAGCACCACCTTCTGCATGATGATGTCCGTATAGGGACCCACCAGCTCGTAGGAACGTGGATTGAGGATCCCTCCCGTGACCATGACTTTGATGCTGGGCCGGACCGCCAGCTGCGAAGCGATGTTAATGGCGTTCGTGACCACTGTGAGGGTGGGCTGGTTGGATGGAGCGTTGAGGTCCTCGCGCGTGGCAAGGATCTGTGCCAGCGCTGTGCTGGTGGTCCCGCCGCACAATCCGATCACGGCACCGGGCGCTATCAGCGCAGAGGCAGCGTGGGCAATCTGCTCCTTGGCCTCGGCGTGGTCATCGCGGTTGTACCGGCCGGGCAAATCGTAGGCAAGGGCTCCCGTGGTGGCGCCGCCGCGGGTCCTGGTGAGGAGCCGGCGCTTGGCCAGGCTGTCCAGATCGCGCCGGGCGGTGGCTGGGGACACGTTCAGGGTGCTGACAATCTCTTCGACCTCCACCTGGCCGGTCCGTGCAAGGAGGTCAAGGATTGCCGTCAATCTGTCAGTGCGGGTCATGCAGGGCCTCCACGTACTCAAGCCACCACTCCAGATGACGTTTTATGATCATAACAGACCTCAAACGATCACCTAACGTCAAATAGAACCGGAAGCTACCGCGCCTGCTTTCCTGCCCGCCACACAGCGTATGTCAAAGGCATCCCCGGCCGGTAGGCGAGGTGGGTGGCGGATGGCGCATTGAGGACATGCAGATCCGCCCGGTGTCCGACGGCGATGGACCCCACCGCCCGTTCGCCGTCGGCGTCGTTCCCTGTGTCCTTGTGCAACGCGAGGGCTCCCCCGTACGTGGCTGCCCGGACAGCTTCATGGACGCTGAGGCGCATCTGCAGCACGGCCGTGGCAACGCAAAACGCCATGGAGCTCGTGTAGGACGTTCCCGGGTTGCAGTTGGACGCGAGCGCCAACTGGACGCCGGCGTCCAGGAGCGCCCGGGCAGGGGCCAGCGGCTGGCGGGTGGAAAGGTCGCAGGCAGGCAGGCAGGTCGCAACCGTGCCGCGGCTGCCGCTGCCCGTGCCGGCGTCCCAACCGGTCCAGGTCCCGGCCAGGGCATCGACATCTCCGGTGGCGAGGTAGTTAACGTGGTCCACGCTGGCGGCACCGAGCTCCACCGCGAGCTGCACGCCCGGACCTTCGCCAAGCTGGTTTCCATGGACGCGGAGTCCCAGGCCGGCGTCGCGGCAGGCCAGCAGGACCCGCCGGGACTGTTCCGCGGTGAAGGCTCCTTCCTCACAAAAGACGTCCGCCCACTGCACAAAGGGCCGGACGGCATCCAGCATGGGACCGCATACCAGGCTGGTGTATTCCTCCGGGTCCTGCCCCGCGGGAACCAGGTGCGCCCCCAGGTAGGTGACCTGGTCCGCCACGGTGGAGGCAATCCGCGCGCTCCGGGTTTCGTGCTCAACATCCAGGCCATAGCCCGTTTTTGTCTCGAGGTAGGTGGTTCCCTGCGAGACGGCTTCGTCAACACGGCCAAGCGCCAGGCGGGTCAGGTCAAAATCCGACGTGGCGCGGGTCGCGTTCATGGTCACCGCGATGCCTCCAGCCGCGTAGGACTCCCCCGCCATCCGCGCCTCAAATTCGGCGGTCCGGTCCCCTGCGAACAGCAGGTGGGTATGGGAGTCCACCCAGCCGGGCAGCACGGCGCGGCCTCCCACGTCCACGGCGTCATCCGCGGCCGGAGCATCGGCAGCAGCGCCGATCCATGAAATCCGCTCACCCTCCACCACCACCGCGGCGTCCTTCAGGACCCGGTGCTCCAGGTCCTGCGTCATCAGCTCGGCAATATTGGTAATCAGGGTGCTCATACAGCCATTCTTCAGCGCCGCACGGACCAGCGGGTGGCCGCCAGCGCCTGCGCTGTCCGGGATTCCGGACCCGCTGTCCCGGCTGCGGCAGCTGCACCGGCCCCGCCCGCAGCACCCTGGCCCGCCAAAATCTGGGCGGCTGCGAGTTCCGCCATGGCCGAAGACGTCTGGAATCCGTAGCCGCCCTGCCCGGCGAGCCAGTAGAAGCCCGGAGCCTCGGCATCGAACCCCGCCACCGGAACGCCGTCGGCCGCCTCAGTCCGCAGCCCCGTCCATGCCCTGCGGACTTCCGTGATTCCCAGCGTGGTGATCCGGTTCAGCCTGTGCATTAGCCGCTCGATGTCACCCGCCCGGGGCCGGGCATCTTCGGGCCCGCTGGGCTCCGACTCGGAGGGCGAGATGAGCACGTCGTCCCCGTCCCGCCGGAAATAGAACGAATTGTCCGCTGCCGCCACCATGGGGCTGTGCTCAGGCAAGGGATGGTCGACGGCGGCAATCGCCGCCGTGCGCCGGTACGGCTGGAGTCCGAGTTTTTCCACGCCGCTGATCACGGCAAGTTCGTCCGCCCAGGCGCCGGCAGCGTTAACCAGGACACCCGTTTGGAAGCCCTCCGTGCCCGCGCCCACCTGCCACCCGGAACCAAGCCGTTGCGCGGTATGAACCCTGGCGCCGGTAATAATGTCCACCCCGGCAGAGGCGGCCCTCCCCCGGTGGTCCTCCAGCAGCAGCGGCGCGTTGCATCCGAAGGACCCTTCATCCAGCCCCGCGGCCTCGAAGGTACCGGGGACCAGCGCCGGGCAAAGCTCCAGCGCCTCAGCGGGGGTAATGGACCGCATGAGCCCACTGGCTTCCGCGGCCACGTCTTCC
Source organism: Pseudarthrobacter sp. NCCP-2145 (assembly GCF_023708005.1). Taxonomy (NCBI): domain Bacteria; kingdom Bacillati; phylum Actinomycetota; class Actinomycetes; order Micrococcales; family Micrococcaceae; genus Pseudarthrobacter; species Pseudarthrobacter sp. NCCP-2145. Next base: position 18,114 of record NZ_BRCG01000022.1, read on the forward strand.
TTTGCGCCGATCAGCATGAAGCTGCGGGGCGTCAGGATGGGTTCGGGCAACTCCGCATCGCGGGCGGCAAGCAGCTCAAGCGTCCGGACGGTCAGTTCCTGGACCACGGGCGGGCCGTAGCTCGGAATGAACTGGCGGGCCGAGCGGGATGACGTGTGGTACGCCAGTTCCTGTTCCGCCTCCACCAATGCCACGCTGCATTGGCCCGCCAGCGCGGACGCCAGGGACAGTCCGGCAATGCCGCCGCCGACAATCAGGACATCATAGTGAGCTGCCATTTCCCTATCCTCGCAGACTTGGCTCCCGGCGCTACCCTTCCTGGCCTGCTACCTCGGCACGGCTGGCGACGAAGGCACGCACGCACGCTTCGACGTCGTCCGCCGAGTGCGCAGCCGATAGCTGCACCCGGATCCGCGCGGCACCCCGCGGAACCACCGGGAAGCTGAAGGCAGTGACAAAGACGCCGTGCTGCAGCATCCGGTCAGCCACCTTTGCAGCCAGCACGGCGTCGCCGAACATCACCGGCACAATGGCGTGTTCGCCGGGCAGGAGGTCAAAGCCTTCCTCGGTCATCCTGCGCCGGAACAGGACAGCGTTCTCGAAGAGCGTGCGCCGCAGGTCCGCCGAGTTCTCCACCAGGTCCAGGGCCTTGATGGTGGCTGCGACAATGGCCGGAGCCACCGAGTTTGAGAACAGGTAGGGGCGGGCCTTCTGGCGGAGCATGGCAACTACCTCGGCCCGGCCGGACACGTAACCGCCGGACGCTCCGCCCAGCGCCTTCCCGAACGTTCCGGTGTAGATGTCCACCCGGTGCGACACACCGGCGTGTTCGGGCGTGCCCGCACCCGTCGCGCCCATGAAGCCGACGGCGTGGGAGTCGTCCACCATGACCAGCGCGTCGTGCTTCTCGGCGAGGTCGCAGATGGCCTCCAGCGGGGCGAGGTACCCGTCCATGGAGAAGACGCCGTCGGTGACCACGATCTTGCGGCGGGCGTCCTTCGCCTCCACAAGCTTTGCCTCGAGGTCTGCCATGTCCTGGTTGGCGTACCGGTACCGCTGTGCCTTGCAGAGCCGGATCCCGTCGATGATGGAGGCATGGTTCAGGGCATCGGAGATGATGGCATCCTCCGGCCCGAAGAGCGATTCGAAGACCCCGCCGTTGGCGTCAAAGCAGCTGGAGAACAAGATGGTGTCCTCGGTGCCCAGGAAGCGGGAAACCCGGGATTCGAGTTCGAGGTGCAGGTCTTGGGTTCCGCAAATAAACCGCACGCTGGCCATGCCGAAGCCTCGCTCGTCCATGGCCGCCTTGGCCGCGTGGATGATGTCCGGGTGGTCCGCCAAGCCAAGGTAGTTGTTGGCGCAGAAGTTCAGCACGTCCGCGCCCGTCTGCCCGATCTGTCCGGCGGTGATGTGGCTGGACTGCGGGGAACTGATGCTGCGTTCGGTCTTGAAGAGGCCTGCGCTGCGGATATCGTCCAGCTCCGTGCGCAGCTGGTCCTTGATCGAGGTGTACATGGTGTTCCTTAGAGTTGGGTCCAGTCGAGGACAACTTTGCCACCTGCGCCGCTGCGGGCAAGGTCGAAGCCCTTCTCCCACTGGCCGGCAGGGAGCATGTCCGTGACGACGGCGGATATTCCCGCATGCAGCACGGGGTTCGAGGAGAGCATGGCGCTCATGGCGTACCAGGTTTCATACATTTCGCGGCCATAGATGCCCTTGAGCGTGAGCATGTGGGTGACCACCTTGCCCCAGTCGATGATGATGTCCTGGCTGGGCAGGCCGAGCATGGCGATCCGGCCGCCGTGGTTCATGTTGTCGATCATCTCCGGCAGCGCACCGGGATGGCCGGACATTTCCATGCCGATGTCGAAGCCCTCCCGCATGCCGAGGTCGCGCTGGGCATCACGCACGCGGGTGGTGGAAACATCGATCGCGAGGTCTGCCCCCAACCGGCGGGCGAGCTCAAGGCGTGGGCGCGAAACGTCGGTGATGGCGATCTTGCGGGCCCCGGCGTGCCGGGCAACGGCGATGGCCATCAGGCCGATGGGTCCGGCGCCGGTGATGAGCACATCCTCCCCAACCAGGGGGAAGCTGAGGGCGGTGTGCACGGCATTGCCGAATGGGTCGAAGATGGCACCGAGTTCGGGCGTGACCGAGGAATCGTGGTGGACCCAGACGTTGGTTTCCGGGATCACCACATACTCGGCGAACGCACCGTCACGCTGCACGCCAACGCTGACGGTATGGATGCACATTTGCCGCCTGCCGGCGCGGCAGTTCCGGCAGATCCCGCACACCACATGGCCCTCCCCGGACACCCGGTTTCCCACTTTGACGTCGCGGACGTCCTCTCCGGTTTCCACAACCTCGCCATAGAACTCGTGGCCCGGGATGAGCGGAGCTTCAATGATCCCCTGCGCCCAGGAATCCCAGGACTGGATGTGGAGATCGGTACCGCAGATGCCGGTGGTCATGACCCGGATCTTCACATCAGCAGGGCCCGCCACCGGTTCGGGGCGGTCCACCAGTTCGAAGCCGGCCTGGGGTCCGGCCTTATACAGAGCCTTCATCGGCTTCCTCACTCTTTGTCTGTCGTTGGCAGGTCCTGCCTTCCCTATTACAACGAGGTAGAAGCTTTAGCACAACAGCAAAATACTCAATCGACGATGTAGCGTTTCCTAACGCATAGACTGCTGTGATGGAGATACACCAGCTTGAGATCCTCCGCGAACTGGGCGCCCTCGGAAGCGTCAAGGCAGTGGCGGACACCCTCATGGTCACCCCGTCCGCCGTCTCCCAGCAGCTGGCCCTGCTGCAGCGGAAGGTCGAGGTGCCCCTCACCCGGAAGGAGGGCAGGAACCTCGTACTCACCGAGGCGGGCCAGGTGCTGGCCGACGCCGGGGCCGCTGTCCTCAGCGCCATGGCGGATGCCAAGGATGCCATCGGGAATTACCACGGATCCGCTGCCGGCAGGGTAAGCCTGTGCGGATTCCACAGTGCGGGGCAGGCGGTCTTCGCCCCGCTCGCCCGCATCCTCGCCGCCCCTGGACAGCCGCGGATAGAACTCTCGGACGAGGACGTGGCCCAGCAGGACTTCCCGGCCCTCACCGCGCGCTATGACCTGGTGCTCGCCCACCGGATGGACCACAGCCCGCGCTGGCCTGCCGAACGGGTGACGGTGATCCCGCTTGCCCACGAGCCCCTGGACGTGGCTTTGCCTGCCGGGCACCCCCTCGCGGCCAAGGCAGCGGTCACGGCGGACGACGTCGGCGGCGAGGCCTGGGTGACCAGCCACGCCGGCTACTCCCCCGCGGACGTGCTGTCCGCCGTCGCCGCCGTATCCAGCCGCGAGCCGAACATCGTCCACCGGATCAACGACTACTCCACGGTGGCCGCCCTTGTTGCCACCGGCGGGGTGGTGGGCTTGCTCCCCAGGTACACCGCGGGGCCGGTACTGAATCCCGATATCGTGCTGCGGCCGCTCAAGGGAATCAGCACCCGGCGGCGGATCGACCTGCTGGCCAGGCCTGAAAACCTGAAGCGGCGGTCCGTAACTATGGTCTGCGAAGCGCTGCAGGGCATCATGGCGGGGCTAGTGGAGCAGGGTTGACCCAACCAAGTAGCAGCAGATGTCGTTATGAGCCCCCCAAACGACACCTGCTGCTACCTAGTTGGGTCCTTTGCCGTGGCCGCGGCCCAGCCCCAAGCCCGGACCCCCGCCGGCGCCCTCAACGATCCGCTGCGCTGTCACGGTCTCGCCATCCTTCACTCCGGAGATCCGGACCTCGGAGCCTGTGGTGATGTCCGCAATGGTTCCGTCGGCCCGCTTGGGACGCTTGCCGCCGTCGTCCCCTGCCGCCGGACCACCCGCCGGCGGGGCTGCCACCTGCGTGATCTTCGTTTCCGCGCCGATGATGTAGGCCTGCGAGTAGTTGTCCTCGCTTCGAACGGTAATGGAGGTTTCACTGACGGACTCCACGGTGCCGCGCTGGGTCACCTCGGTGTGGAAAGTCCCGTCAGCATTCTTGACCACGCTCTCGCCATGCAGGTGCTGCCCGCGCTGGGCCTTGTCAGGCTTGGCGTGTCCCGGCCCCTTGTCCTGGCCGGGGGCCCTGTTGTGTCCAGGGGCGTCGCCGGACTTTCCCGGCGACGAGGACGACGGCGGTGCAGGCGGCGGCGACTCGTTCGTGGCCCATGCGAACGCCACCCCGGTCCCGGTCAGGACGAGTGCCACGGCCCCGCCGAGCGCAGCCTTGCGGAATCCCAGCGGTTCCCATACCGACATAAACCCACACCTCCCACAGCACCGGCAGGGCATTCCCCGTGAGCGGAGCCCTGGTGGTTCAGTGTAGGACGGGGCTGTACCGCCGCACACGAGTAGCCAGCGGCTGGCGGGAAGTGAGTACTACTTAAACGCAACTGGGTAGCAGTAGATGTCGTTATGAGCGCTCAAAACGACATTTACTGCTACCCAGTTGGGCGGGAGGGCTTAGGCGGTGACGCCCAGCTTCTCCAGGATGAGTTCCCGGACGCGGGCGGCGTCGGCCTGGCCGCGGGTGGCCTTCATGACTCCGCCCACGATGGCGCCGACGGCCTGGACCTTGCCGCCGCGGATCTTGTCCGCGACGCCGGGCTGGGCGGCCAGCGCAGCATCGATGGCTTCGAGCAGGGGCCCGTCGTCGGAGACCACGGCCAGGCCGCGCTTCTCCACGATGTCCGCAGGAGTGCCCTCGCCGGCCAGGACGCCGTCCAGGACCTCCGTGGCCATCTTGTTGTTGATCTTGCCGTCTTCCACCATGCGTGCGAGCTCCACGATGGTGGCCGGCTGGACGCCGAGCTGGCCGGGATCGACGTCGGCGTTCTTCGCACGCCCCACGATCTCGCCCATCCACCACTTGCGGGCCACGGAGGCCGAGGCCCCGGCAGCAATGGTTTCCTCGATCTCGTCCATGACGCCTGCGTTCACGACGTCGCGGAACTCGAGGTCCGAGTAGCCCCAGTCAGCCTGCAGGCGCTTCCGGCGGGCGGCCGGCGGCTCGGGCAGGGTGACACGCAGCTCCTCAACCCATTCACGCGACGCCACCACGGGAACCAGGTCCGGCTCCGGGAAATAGCGGTAGTCGTCGGCGTCGGACTTGGGCCGGCCGGACGTGGTGGTGCGGGTGTCCTCATGCCAGTGGCGGGTTTCCTGGACCACCGGGTTGCCGGCGTCCAGGACGGCGGCGTGGCGCTGGATCTCGTAGCGGACGGCGTGTTCGACGGCGCGCAGCGAGTTTACGTTCTTGGTTTCGGACCGGATGCCGAACCGTTCACGGCCGTGCGGGCGCAGCGAGACGTTGGCGTCGCAGCGGACGTTGCCGCGTTCCATCCGGGCGTCGGAGACACCGAGGTTCTTGACGATCTCGCGGACGGCAGCCACGTAGGCCTTGGCCAGCTCGGGGGCGCGGGAGCCTGCCCCCTCGATGGGCTTGGTGACGATTTCCACCAGCGGAACACCGGCGCGGTTGTAGTCCACCAGGGAGAAGTCGGCGCCGTGGATGCGGCCGGTGGCACCGCCCATGTGGGTCAGCTTGCCGGCGTCCTCTTCCATGTGGGCGCGCTCGATCTCCACGCGGAACACGGTGCCGTCGGAGAGCTCGATGTCCAGGTACCCGTCGTACGCTATGGGTTCGTCGTACTGGGACGTCTGGAAGTTCTTGGGGGTGTCCGGGTAGAAGTAGTTCTTCCGGGCGAACCGGCAGCTCTCGGCGATCTTGCAGTTGAGCGCCAGGCCGATCTTGATGGAGGACTCCACCGCGGTCTTGTTCACCACGGGCAGGACGCCGGGCATGCCGAGGTCCACCTCGTTGACGTTGGTGTTGGGCTCGTCGCCGAAGACGTTGGGCGCGGAGGAGAACATCTTGGTCTTGGTGTTGAGCTCCACGTGGACCTCGAAGCCCAGGACGGGATCGTACTTCTCCATGGCTTCTTCGAAGCTCAGGATTGCTTCTGTGTTCATTACTTTGCCTCCTGGCTTCCAACAAGGGTTTCGACGGGCCCGGCCGCGGCGGCAAGCTCGGGCGCCTGCGCAAGCAGCGGTCCGCCCCATTTGGCCTCCAGCAGTGATTCGAGTACGGCGCCTACCCGGTAAAGGCGGGCGTCCTCGCGGGCCGGTGCCAGCAGCTGGATGCCCACGGGGAGGCCGTCCTCGTCCGCCAGGCCGCCGGGCAGGGACAGGCCCGGCACACCTGCCAGGTTGGCCGGAATGGTGGCGACGTCGTTGAGGTACATGGCCAGCGGATCGTCCAGCTTTTCGCCAAGGCGGAAGGCCGTGGTGGGGGCGGTGGGCGAAATCAGCACGTCCGCCACGGTGAAAGCGGCATCGAAGTCGCGCTGCACCAGGGTGCGGACCTTCTGGGCCGAGCCGTAGTAGGCGTCGTAGTAGCCGGCGCTCAGCGCGTAGGTGCCCAGGATGATGCGGCGCTTCACTTCGTCGCCGAAGCCGGCGGCGCGGGTGGCACCCATGACGCGTTCGATGGTCATGGGACCGTCCTCGGGCAGGACGCGCAGGCCGTAGCGGACGCCGTCGAACTTGGCGAGGTTGGAGGAGGCCTCGGAGGGCATGATCAGGTAGTAGGCGCCCAGGGCGTACTGGAAGTTGGGGCAGGAGACCTCGACGATTTCCGCGCCGGCTTCCTTGAGGATTTCCAGGGAGTCATTGAAGCGGTTTTCGACGCCGGCCTGGTAGCCCTCGCCGTGCAGCTCCTTGATGATGCCGATCCGCATGCCTTCGACGTTGCCTGTCTTCGCGGCGGCGACGAGGTCGGCCAGCGGGTCAGGCAGCGAGGTGGAATCCCGGGAGTCGTGCCCGCCGATGACCTGGTGCAGGAGTGCCGAGTCCAGGACGGTCCGGGACACGGGGCCGATCTGGTCCAGCGAGGACGCCATGGCGATGGCGCCGTAGCGGGAGACGCTTCCGTACGTGGGCTTGACGCCCACGGTGCCGGTGACGGCGCCGGGCTGGCGGATGGACCCGCCGGTGTCCGTGCCCAGCGCGAGGGGTGCCTCGAAGGCGGCGACGGCGGCCGCGGACCCGCCGCCGGAACCGCCGGGGATACGGTCCAGGTCCCACGGGTTGCGGGTGGGGCCGAAGGCGGAGTGTTCGGTGGAGGAGCCCATGGCGAACTCGTCCAGGTTGGTCTTGCCCAGGATGGGCATCTTCGCCGCGCGCAGGCGCTCCACCACGGTGGCGTCGTACGGGCTGTGCCAGCCCTCGAGGATTTTGGAGCCCGCGGTGGTGGGCTGGCCAATGGTGACGATGAGGTCCTTGACGGCGATGGGGACGCCGGCCAGGACGTGCAGCGCCTCGGCTTCGGCTCCGCCGGCGGCGCGGATGGCGTCCACCTCGGCGGCGACGGCGAGCGCCTCTTCGGCGTTGACGTGCAGGAAGGCGTGGACGCCGCGTTCACCGCCGTCAACCTCCGCGATCCGGTCCAGGTAGGCCTGGGTGACCTCGACGGAGGTGACCTCGCCGGCTGCCAGCTTTTCCGCGAGCCGTGCGGCTGAGAGGCGGATCAGTGTGTTGGTGTCAGTCATGGGTTATGCCTCATCCAGGATTGCCGGGACCTTGAAACGGTTGTCGTCGGAATCCGGCGCCCCGGAGAGTGCCTGTTCCGCGGTGAAGGTATGGCCCACAACGTCTTCGCGGAACACGTTGCTCAGCGGAATTGGGTGTGAGGTGGCCGGGACGTCGTCTCCGGCGGCCTGACTGACGGATTTGACCGAATCGACGATGACGGCCAGTTCTCCGGCCATCCTGTCCAGCTCTTGGTCACTCATCTCAATGTGAGCGAGCCGCGCGAGATGCGCGACGTCGTCACGGTTGATCGCAGCCATGGATCTCCCCTGCAAAGTTCGAATTGATTTCCGATCCATTCTAGTGGGGAAACAATGATGCCCGTCTGACATCCCCCAGCGGGCGTCAGACGGGCACCTTGATGCCGGGTTCCGCCACCAGGTGGCGGGAGCACGGCAGCTATAGACTAACCGATTCCGATGGCTCCGGTCAGCATGCCGATTCCCAGCATGACCAGGGAGACCACAGCGCTGCGCCACAGGACCTTCTTGTGGTGGTCGCCCAGGTCGACCTTGGCCAGTGAAACCAGCAGCAGGATGGCCGGAACCAGCGGGCTCTGCATGTGGAACGGCTGGCCGGTGATGGAGGCGCGGGCCATCTCGGCGGCGCTGATTCCGTAGTGTCCGGCCGTCTCGCTCAGGACGGGCAGCACGCCGAAGTAGAAAGCGTCGTTGCTCATGAAGAACGTCATGGGGATGCTCAGGACGCCGGTGATGACGGCCATGAGCGGGCCCATGCTGGAGGGGATGATCTGGACCAGCCAGGCGGACATGGCTTCCACCATGCCGGTGCCGGTGAGGACGCCGGTCAGGACTGCGGCGGCCATGACCATGCTGACGACTGCCACGACCGACGGTGCGTGGGCCACGATCTGTGCGGCCTGGTCCTTGACGTTGGGGAAGTTGACCAGCAGTGCGATGGCGGAGCCCACCATGAAGACGTAAGGCAGGGGCACGAGGTCGGCGATGAGCATGCCCATGACGGCGACGGTGAGGCCCAGGTTGAACCACTGCAGCTTGGGGCGCAGGGTGCTGCGGTTGGGGTCCAGGGCGGTGTCCGCCATGGCTGTGTCGTGTTCATCCACCAGGTCCCCGGTGCGTTCCAGGACGGCAACGGACGAGCCGTCTGTGGAGACGCCGCCGACGGCGGGGGCTGCGCCGCCCGGGTTGGTCGCCTTGGGTCCGCGGCCGGCACCTGAACCACTGGTACCACCTGAAGGGTGCGTGCCGCCGTCGAACGCCTCAGCGGTAAAGGGCTCTGCCGTGAACGGCATTGCCCAGATTTCCGGCTGGGTGGCGCGGAGGCGGTTGCGCTCCTGCAGGCCGAGCAGCCAGGCGAAGGCCAGGACGACGGCGATGCCGGCCAGGAGGGACGGGATCATCGGGACGAAGACGTCGTTAACGTCGATGTTCAGGGCGCTGGCGGCGCGGGCGGTGGGACCGCCCCACGGCACGATGTTCATGGTGCCGTTGGCCAGGCCGGCCACGCAGGTGAGGACCACGGGGCTCATCTTCAGCCGGAGGTAGATGGGCAGCATGGCCGCCGTGGTGAGGATGAAGGTGGTGGAGCCGTCACCGTCGAGGGATACGGCGGCCGCGAGGATGGCAGTTCCCAGGACCACCTTGGCGGGGTCGTTGCCGAGCTTGCGGAGGATGAACCGGACCAGGGGGTCGAACAGCCCGACGTCGATCATCAGGCCGAAGTAGATGATGGCAAACATCAGCAGGGCTGCGGTTGAGGTCATGGACTTCATGGAGTCCATGACCATGTCGCCAATGCCCAGGCCTGCACCGGCGAAGAGGCCAAAAACGGTGGGGACGATGATCAACGCCAGCACTGGCGTCAACTTCTTCGTCATGATCAGCACCATGAATACCGCGATCATTGCGAATCCAAGTAATACCAGCACGGCCGGCTCCTTACTATGTGAACAGCGGCACAGCGGTGTGACGCGTGCTACAGACTGTAGGGTGGCGGCCGTCACGGCCGTGCCTTTGGCTCAATTGATTGGCATACTGCTTATTGGGAGCATTTTGCTCATTGTGCTCACGGCTGCCGGTGTCCGCGGCTGCCCGCCCTAATCAAGGAGGATCATGCAGCGTTCCGTGCCCCGGCGGCCGTTGCGGTTCTCCACCCAGACCCTCCTGCTCCAGTTGTCCGTGGTGATCCTCGTTGTCCTGTTCAGCGCCGCCGTGCACGCCTGGCTCACCTACGACAGGGTGGGCAGCGAGGCCGAAAACCAGGCCCTGACGCTGGCGCGGACCGTAGCCTCGGACGCCTCGGTGCGGGCTGACGTGCTGGCCATCAGCCAGCAGCCCGGCACTCCCCCGGCCGCCGAACTCGCGGCGGGCCCGCTGATGGAAGCAGCCGAAGCGGCACGGACCCGGACCGGCGCCCTGTTCGTGGTGATCACCGACGAGACCGGCCTGCGGCTTGCCCACCCGGACCCGGAGCGCCTGGGCGAAAAGGTCAGCACCGACCCGTCCGAGGCCCTGGCCGGCCGGGAGGTCACCACCCGGAACACGGGAACGCTGGGGCCCTCTGCCGGGGCGAAGGTACCCGTCTACGCGCCGGACGGCACCACTGTGGTGGGCGAGGTCAGCGTGGGCTACTCCATGGAAACGGTGGGCCAGAGCGTGGCACGGGATATCGGCCCCGTCGCCCTCACCGCCGCCGGGGCGCTGCTGGCGGGCGTGCTGGGTTCCTTCCTGCTGCGGCGCCGGCTGACGCGGCTCACCCTGGGGCTTGAACCCGAGGAGATCAGCACGCTGGTCCATGACCAGGTGGCGGTCCTCCAGGGCGTGGACGACGGCGTCGTCGGCGTCTCCGCCGACGGGCGGATCACCGTGTTCAACGCAGCAGCCCAACGGCTGCTGGACCTGCCGGACCTGGCCGGCAGCCGCTGGGAGGACGCTCCGGTGCCGGACCAGGTGAAGTCCCTCACCCGGGCAGGCTCCAACAGCCCCGAGGCGCTTGAGCTGGTGGCCGGCGGGCGCGTGCTGGTGGCCAATGCCCGCAAGGCCCTGCACCGGCGGGAGGACCTTGGCTGGGTGGTGATGCTCCGGGACCGCACGGAACTCCAGCAGCTCACCCGGCAGCTGGATGCCGTGGGAACCATGTCCACGGCGCTGCGGGCCCAGCGCCACGAGTTCGCCAACCAGCTGCACACCATTGCCGGGTTCATGAGCATCGGCCAGCACCAGCAGGCCCGGGAGTACCTGGCACGGCTGGCAGCCACCGGGCCTCTGAAATTCCCGGTGGACCAGGCCGAGCTGCTCCAGGACCCGTACTTGCAGGCTTTCGTGGGCGCCAAGGGCGTGGAGGCGGACGAGCGCGGGGTGGCCCTGCGGATCGGCCCCGAGACCCTGGTCCGCGGGCAGGTGGCGGAGACCCAGGACGTCACCACAGTGCTCGGCAACCTGATCGACAACGCGGTCAACGCCGCGGTGGCAGGCTCCGCCACGGACCGCTGGGTGGAGCTGGAGGTGCTGGACGAGCCGGACGACGACGGCGGCACGCTGCACATCGTCGTCGCCGACTCGGGTGACGGGCTGGCGGAGGGAACGGACCCGGAGGCGATCTTCGCGGAAGGCTTCAGCACGGCGTCCGGGCCGCTGGCCCGGAACGGCAGCGGCGGCCAGGGGTTTGGGCTGGCCCTGGCGCGCCAGCTGGCCCGGCGGCGCGGCGGGGACGTCAGGGTCCTGGAATCGGGCAGTCCGGGCGGACCAGGCGCAGTATTCATGGCCACCCTGCCGGGGACCACGGCAGGGACGGCGGGCAGGACAAGCACAGGAACAGCCGGAAAGGACACCCATGCCTGAAGATTTTCGGGTGCTGATCGTGGACGACGACTTCCACGTGGCCAAGCTCCACGCCGCCTACGTGGATTCCGTGGCGGGATTCATGGCGCTGGCACCGGTGGGCACCGCGTCGCTGGCGCTGCAGTCCATCCACAGCCTGAGGCCGGACCTGGTGCTGCTGGACGTCTACCTGCCGGACGCGTCGGGACTGGACCTGCTCCAGCAGCTGGACGTGGACACCATCATGCTGACGGCGGCCTCCGATGCCGTTTCCGTCCGGGTGGCCTTCCGCCGCGGCGCGCTGGGCTACCTCCTGAAGCCTTTTACGTCGGAGGCGCTGTCCCAGCAGCTGCGGTCGTATGCCCGGTACCGCCGCCTGCTGGCGCAGCCCGGGGCCCTGGACCAGGAGGCGGTGGAGCGCGCCAAGCGCGCTTTGATCCCGGGCGACGTCACGCCGTCGTCAAAACCCCGCTCGGCAACCGAGGCGGCAGTACTGGAATCCCTGATTCCCGGCGAGCAGTACTCGGCGGCGGAGGTGGCCGGCCGGGTGGGGGTTTCCCGCGCCACCGCGCAACGGTACCTGTCCTCCCTGGCGGACGACGGCGCCGTGGACATCCAGCTGCGGTACGGAACGACAGGGAGGCCGGAGCACCGCTACGGACTCCCCGCCACGTGAGCCGGTGCTCCTAGTTGCTGCCCTTCTGCGCCACGAGCTCGATCTCCACGAGCATCTTGGGGTCCAGGAACGGCAGGACATGCACCAGTGACAGGGTGGGGCGGATATCGCCGAAAACCTCGCCGTGGGCCCGGCCTGCGTCTTCCCACTTGCTGATGTCCGTGAGGTAGAGCTTGGACTGGACGACGTCCTCGAAGGAGAAGCCGGCCTCAGCGAGGACTGTGCCGAGTTTCTGCAGGATGTACCGGGTCTGGGTGTAGAAATCGTCCCCAACGATTCCGTCCTTGCCGCTGGCCGCGGTGGCGGAGATGTAGAGGGTGTTGTCCACCTGGACGGCCCGTGAGTAGCCGAGGGTCTGCTCCCAGACGGAGCCGGTGCCTAAGGTTTTGCGCATGGTGGGCCTTTCACTGCTGGATGGGGTTCGGCACCACAGTAGGGCTGCTACACGTCGAGGCGGTAAACCAGCAGTTTTATGTCAGTTCCTGGGACCAGCCAGTCACGTTCGGGCACCCGGCGGAAGCCCGTCTTGCGGTAGAGGCCGTGGGCGCTTTCCCAGGTCTGTCCGGTGGTGAGGGCAACAGCCTTGATGCCGTCCAGCTGCCTGGCATAGTCCAGGATGGCATCCACCATGGCCCTGCCCGCGCCGCTGCGCTGCACCGCCGGATCCACCACCAGCATGCGGAACTCCAGCTCGTCCTCGAGGGCGATGTCCGCGTATGGCTCACCTGCCCGCGCCAGTGTCACCGAACCGACAACCTGGCCGTCCCGTTCGGCCACCCAGATGGTGGCGTGCCCGGCCCGCAGCGCCACGTCCTGCACTTTGCGCATGTAGGGGTGGTCGGCGTCCTCAAAGTAGCCCGCGGCGAGGTAGGAATCTCGCGTAATGCGGGCAACGGCGTCGTAATCTGCTTCGACGGCGGGACGGACTGTTATCTGCGGCTGCACCCGTCAATGGTAGTGGTACTGGCCGGTAACACCTGGCAAACCGGCGCTTTTCGTGAGCGAACTATCAGAGCGGGAATTTACCCGAAAGCTCCAGGCCCCCGGCGCAGGTCCAGGCGTCCAGGCGGTCGGCGTCGGTGGGCCCGCCCTCCAGCGGACTGGCCAGGCGCGGCCGCCGGACCCAGCAGCCGGCCTCTTCCGCAATGAGCGCACCGGCAGAGAAATCGTGCTCGTTGAGGCCGCGCTCCCCATACGCATCGTGGGTCCCGTCGGCCACGAGGCACAGGTCCAGGGCGGCGGATCCCAGGCGCCGGACATCGGCGAAGCCGTCCATCAGTCCGGCCAGGAAAACGGCCTGCTCGGCCCGGACCCCGGGATCGTAGCTGAACCCGGTGGCCAGGATCTGGCCCTTCCGGCCCGGGACGGGACCCTCCAGCCGGGTCACCCTCCCTGCTTCCTCCAGCCAGGCGCCCTGGCCGCGTGCGGCGTAGTAGACGCGGCCCAGCGCAGGGGCGTTGACGACGCCGGCCAGCCAGGCGCCGTCGGCATCGGCGACTGCCACGGAGGTGGCGTAGTAGACGATGTTGCGGATGAAGTTGGTGGTGCCGTCCAGCGGGTCGATGGACCAGCGGTAGCCTGTGGGTTCGGCCGGCCGGGTGGTGCCGTGTTCCTCGCCGGTGATGGCGTCGCCCGGGCGGGCTGCCGTGATGACGTCCCGGACGGCGTGCTCGGCCGCGACGTCGAATGCCGTGACCCAGTCGCCGGCGTCGCCCTTGTTGCTGGCCTGCAGGGCCTCTGCGTTGCGGCCGGCCAGCACCGCGGCTCCCGCCTCCGCTGCAGCCTTGGCCACCTCCAGCAGGTCTGTAGGACTCGTCATGCCGTTACCTCCGCGTCAGTGTGTTCTGCCGGAGCCGCGGACTCAGGCCCCTCTGCCTCAGCCCCAACCTCCAGTTCAGCCCCGCCCTCCAGTGCTGCCGGCCCGCCGGCCAGGAGCTTGCGGAAACCGTCCTCGTCCAGCACCGGAACGCCCAGCTGCTCGGCTTTGTCCAGCTTGGTACCGGCGCTTTCACCGGCCACCAGGTAGCTGGTGTTCTTGGAGACGGAACCGGCCGCCTTTCCGCCCCGGACCAGGATGGCTTCCTTGGCTTCGTCCCGGCTGAAGTTCGGCAGCGAGCCGGTGACCACCACCGTCAGTCCTTCGAGCGTGCGGGGCATGGAGTCGTCGCGTTCGTCCGCCATCCGGACCCCCGCGGCCGCCCAGCGGTCCACGATCTCCTGGTGCCAGTCCTCCGCGAACCATTCCTTCAGAGCTGCAGCGATGGTGGGGCCGACGCCGTCAACATGCGCCAGGTCCTCCTCCGACGCCTGGCGGATGGCGTCCATGGTGCCGAAGGCGGTAGCCAGCGCACGGGATGCCCGCGGGCCCACGTGCCGGATGGACAGTGCAACCAGCACCCGCCAGAGCGGCTGGGCTTTGGCCTTCTCCAGTTCCGTGAAGAGTTTTTCCGTGGTGGCCGTGGGCTTGGACGGTGACTTGGCCGTGCCCTTGCTGTAGAAGTAGGGCACCAGCTCGTATTCGCCAGTCGGGACGCCTTTGGACCGCTTCTCCCGCCGGATGCGGACGCCGGCCAGGTCCTCGCGGGTGAGGTCGAACAGCGCGGCTTCGGAGGTGAGCGGTGGAACTTCCGGCTCGGCCGGCTGGGTCAGCGCAATGGCGGCTTCCCAGCCGAGGGCCTCGATGTCGAAGGCTCCCCGGCCGGCCAGGTGGAACACCCGCTCGCGCAGCTGGGACGGGCAGGACTTGGCGTTGGGGCAGCGGATGTCCACGTCGCCCTCCTTGGCCGGAGCCAGCGGTGTACCGCAGGAGGGGCATTCGGTGGGCATCACGAAATCCCGCACCGGCGGGTCCTGCTGGTCGCGGAGGGCAAGGACCGGGCCCACGATCTCGGGAATCACGTCGCCCGCCTTGCGCAGGACCACGATGTCGCCGATCTTCACGCCCTTGGCCTTGACCACGTCCTGGTTGTGCAGGGTGGCCATTTCCACGGTTGAGCCTGCTACCTTGACCGGTTCCATCATGCCGAAGGGCGTCACGCGGCCGGTGCGGCCCACGTTCACCAGGATGTCGAGCAGCTTGGTGTGCACTTCCTCGGGCGGATATTTATAGGCCACCGCCCAGCGCGGGACCCTGGTGGTGTAGCCGAGTGCGCGCTGGGTGGCGAAGTCGTCCACCTTGATGACGATGCCGTCGATCTCATGCAGCAGCTTGTGGCGCTGGTCCCCGTAGCGCTTGATGAAGTCCAGAACCTCCCCGACGCTTTTAAGCACCTCGGAGTAGGGGCTGACAGGGAGGCCCCATTCCTTCAGCAGGGCGTAGGTCCCGGACTGGCTGCGCGCCTGCAGACCTTCGCGGGCGCCGATGCCGTGGACAAACATTTTGAGCGGGCGCTTGGCAGTTTCGGCAGGGTCCTTCTGGCGGAGCGAGCCGGCTGCAGCGTTGCGGGGGTTGGCCAGGGGCGCTTTGCCGGCTTCAATCAGTGCTTCATTGAATTCGGCGAAAGCCTTGGACGGGATAAAGACTTCCCCGCGGATTTCCATCTCGGCCGGAAAGTCCCCGCCCTGGAGCTGCTGCGGGATTTCCTTGATGGTGAGGACGTTGTGCGTGATGTCCTCACCGGTGGTGCCGTCCCCGCGGGTGGCTGCGCGGACCAGCTTCCCCTTGCGGTACAGGAGGTTGACCGCCAGTCCGTCGATCTTGAGCTCCGTCAGCCAGGCCACGGCAGGGGTGCCGTCGCCGAGCTTGCCGATGCCGGCCTCGGCCTTGGCGAGCCAGGCCTCCAGTTCCTCGAGGGAGAAAACATCCTCGAGGCTGTACATCCGCTGCAGGTGCTCCACGGGCTCGAACGCGGCGGAGACTTCCCCGCCCACCTCCTGGGTCGGCGAGTCGTTCGCCACGAGTTCGGGGTGGAGCGCCTCGATCTCCTCCAGGCGCCGGAAGAGGTCATCGAATTCGGCATCGGAGACCAGCGGCGCATCTTCCTGGTAATACGCGAACCGGTACTTCCTGACCAGGTCCACCAGGTTCTCGTATTCCTCACGGACGGATTCGGTGGGGACGGCCTCAGGTTCCTTTGGTGTCCCGCCGGTGGCTGTTCCGGCACCGGGGGTCCGGTGCGGAGACATCGAGGCGGTCTTTTCTGCGGGGCCAGGTCCTGTAGTCACAGACCTATCTTGCCTCACCGTCCGTCAGTTCTTGCCTCACCGTCCGTCAGTGTGCCCGGAACCGGGTCCTGCCCCACCAGGTGAAAGCCAGCCCTGCGGTTCCCACCAGCAGCACACCGGCCGTGATGGTCAGGGGGTCCGGCCCTCCCGTTCCCGGACCGCCGGCGGGGGCAACGGCCGCGGCCTGGGTTGGCCTGGCCGGCCTGGTGACGGGTTTGGTCCAGTTTGATTCGGTGGAGGCAGTGGCCGAGGACGTGGTGCCGGGTTCCGTGATTGCGGCTTCCGGGGTGGCGGATCCGTCGGGCGATGCTTCCGCGGGGTCTGGAGCCGCGGGAACGATGGACTCGGCGGGCGGGGGTGCCGGGGTGGAGGTCGCAGTTGGCTGGGCCGCCGCCGGGGGCGCCGGCTCAGGGCCACCTGGCTGGCCGGGCGGCTCGTCGGGTCCCTTTGGTTTGTCCGCCCGGCCTTCGCCGGGTTTTGTTTCGGTGGGCTCCGGCGTACAGGATGCCCCGCACGAGGGGCTGGTGATGGTGGTTGCCGTGGGATCCGGAGTCTCAGCCGCTGCGGCCCCGGCGCGGACAGGCTTACTGCGAGCGCCAGGACGGCGGCCGACGCCGTCGCCGGGACAGCGCGGAGTGCTGGTAAGGACGGGGACATTTGCTACCTTTCGATGCGCGCAGTCCCCCGCTGCGGCTTTCTGGTGGCCCCGGTAGTTTTCTATACCTCCACGGAGGGCCGCAAATCCACCGGATCTGCGGCCCTCCGTGGACGCGATGCGTCAGACCCTGTTTTCGGGGGGCAGCGCCACCTGGATTTTCCGGGCCTTGCCGCGGCCCACCACGTAGCCGCGGCCCGGGATGAAGTCCGGGCTGACACGGCCCAGGGAGGTGTTCAGCAGGCTCTCCCCTTCGATGTCGCCGGGGTTCAGCAGCAGCCCGCGCCGGCCGGATTTGAACGGCTGGGCAAGGGACCAGGCGGAGGACCAGGTGGAGGTTTCGGATTCCCCCACCACCCACTGGTCCGCCTTGATGGACGCCGTCACCAGTTGGGCCACTCCGGATTCCGCCAGGGTGTCGGTGAACTCAGTGAGTCCTTCGATGAAGATGCCCAGGGCCCCGGGATTCCCGGAGGAGTGTTCCACCAGGTCCTCCACCACCTCGGCGAGGTCGTCTGCGCCCACGATGGACCGGTTCCAGATGGGCAGGGACGCGACGGCGGAGCGCCGGGATCCGATGTAGACCAGCTCCGTGTCAGGGCTGGACCGGCGCAGGGCGTACGCGAGTGTCACCAGGGCGACGGTGCGGCCTGCACCCGGGGGGCCGGCCAGGAGCAGCGGTCCCCTGGCCAGGATCTCGGCGGGCTGCAGGGTCTCGTCGTCGACGCCAATGACCGGAAGGCCCTGGCTGCCGGCGGGCAGGACCTCCAGGTCCACCTGTTCCGGAAGCCTCTCGATGACGGGGGCGGCGTCCAGCCCCTGGCGCTGCATGGCTTCACTGAGTTTGTGGACCTCGCGGGCCTGCAGCGCCAGGTTGGAGTTACCGCCGAGGACTGCCAGTTGGACTTCGAGGCCGTCCAGGAGTCCGCGTCCGGGAGGTGAGGCGGCGTTGAGGACGTCCCGGGGCACGTCCAGGGAAATGTAGTCGTCTTCGGAGGACAGCCGCAGGACCAGGCGGCGCTGGATGGAAGCGAGCAGTGACGCCGGCACGGCGTTCGGCCTGTCGCCGGTGACCACTAGATGGATGCCGACGGCGCGGCCGTCCGTGGCCAGCTGGAGGAAGATGTCCCACAGGGCGGATAGCCTGCTGTGTTCGTAGGCCTCCCGGAACGCGGACATGCCGTCCACCAGCACGAAGATGCGCTTTTCGTCGGGCCTGTTGGCCAGCTTGCGGTACTCCACGATGGTGGCGGCGCGGACCTCAGCGTACCGGGCGGAGCGCTGCTCCGCGATGTCCCGCAGCAGGCGCAGCAGGCGCCCGACGCGTTCCACGTCGTCGCCGTTGATGATGCCGCCCACGTGGGGAAGCTCTTCCAGCATTCGCAGCCCGGAGGAGCCGCAGTCGATGCCGTAGACATGCACCGGCCCGCCGCGCGGCGTGATGGCCGCGGCAATGGCGATGCCGCGCAGCGCTGCGGACTTTCCTGACCCGCCGGTGCCGTAGATGGCCATGTTCCCGTCCTTGTCCGGTTCGTAGAACACGGTGGGCTGGGACTGGCGGGCGGGATCGTCGGCAACGCCGAGGAGGAGCTGCTCGTCCGTGCGGGGGTTGGGCAGCCTGGAAAAGTCGTAGGTCTTGGCCAGTTCGTCCAGCCAGGGTTTGCGCGGGGCATGGATGGACAGCGTCTCGGCAGCCCGGACGATGGTTGAAGTCATCCGTGCGATGTCGTTGGGGCCTGTGGGCTCTGCCGCCTCGGGTTTCTCCGGTGCCGGGGCTTCCCAGCTGGGCCCCGAGCCGAAGGCCATCTCAACAACGTCGATCTGCGGCCGCTGCGGTTTCTCCGTGGTCCAGCCGCCGGCGTAGCCGGTCTGGAAGCCCTGGATCCGGCCGGGGCCCGTCTTCGCGGCGCCGCGGCCGGGGATGGACGGGTCAAAGTATGCGGCGTCCGGCACGCCCAGGATGTCCGTGGCGTCGTCCTCATCGGCCATCCGCAGGGCCACCCGCAGGTTGGTGTTGGCACGCAGGCTGTCCTTGATGACGCCTGCCGGGCGCTGGGTGGCCAGGATGAGGTGCAGCCCCAGGGACCGTCCGCGGGCTGCAACGTCCACAACACCGTCCACGAATTCAGGCACCTCGCTGGCCAGCGCGGCAAACTCGTCGACGACGATCACCAGGTAGGGCGGGGCGTCGGGGTCGGCCTCGCGCTGCAGGGCCAGCAGGTCTTTTGCTTTCTTCCGGTTCAGCAGGTGCTCGCGGTAGTGGAGTTCGGCGCGCAGCGAGGTCAGGGCGCGCCGGACCAGGTGCGGCGAGAGGTCTGTCACTAGGCCCACGGTATGGGGCAGGTTGATGCAGTCGGCGAAGGCGGCCCCGCCCTTGTAGTCCACGAACAGGAAGCTGACCCTGTCCGGGCTGTAGGCGGCGGCCATTCCCATCACCCAGGACTGCAGGAATTCGGATTTGCCGGCACCCGTAGTGCCTCCCACCAGCGCGTGCGGCCCCTCGTTCTTGAGGTCCAGGTACAGCGGTTCGATGCCCTTGGAGCCCACCAGGGCCCGCAGGGTCCCGTTGTCCTTGCGGTTGGCCACGGCGCTGGCGTGCACGGAGTTGTTTTCCGTCCAGCGTTCGGCGACGGACTGGGGGTTGTCCAGGAAGTCCTTGCCAATCAGGGTGGCATAGGAGACGGCCCGCGGAAGGTCGGAGTCGTCGTTTACGGGCTTGCCCACATCCATGACGGGCGCCAGCATCCGGGCCAGCTGGGCGGCCAGTTCCGCGTCAACGCTTTCGCAGCTGACGGGGTACGTGTGCCTGCCCAGGCGGACCTGCCCCGTGGTGGTGCCGTGGTCGCCGTCCACCACCATGAAGTCGCGGCAGGCTGCGGGAAGCGACTGGATGTCGGTGGCCACCCAGATCACGTGGACGCCGGAGTCAGGGCCGCGCTCTGCGAGCCGGGTGAGCCTGCCGCGGTCCACCGGGGCGTCGTCCTCCACGATGACCAGCACGGCCGGCAGCACTGGTTCGGCCACCTCCTGCTTGGCGGGGTCCAGCTCCGGCCGAAGGTCGGCGCCGGTGCGTTTGGCCGCCGCCTCCCGGGCGTCCAGGAGGTCCTCGAGCCGGGCCAGCAGCGAAGCCCCGCCGGCTGAGCCGGCCGCCAGGTGGTCGCCGGCGAGGGGGCTGTGCCCTGAGCCCACGTGGGGCAGCCACTGCAGCCAGTTCCACCGTTCCCGGGACTGGGCTGACGTGATGGCCGTGAGGACCACCTCCGCGGGCGAGTGGAGCCCCACGAGCTGCAGCACCATGCCGCGGGCCACGTCATCCACCAGGCCGCGGGCGCCGGCAATGCCCAGGGAGCCGGAGCTCCGCAGCTGCGAGACAACGGGAACGCCCTCAACGTTGCGGAACTGCTTCAGGCAATCCTGGATCTCCCGGGCGTACTGGACTTCGGTGTCGTTGTTCTGCGGTTCCTCAAGCAGGACCCGCGAGGGTGCGGTGCCCAGGCCAAACCGGAGGCCAAGGAATCCGCGGTGTTCCGGACGGTGGGTCCACAGCAGCGGACCCAGTTTGTAGATGGCGTCAACGGTGTCGCTGACGGACGGCGCCTCCTGCAGGCGGACGGCGCGTTCCACCTGCTGCAGTTCGGTGAGGTCGTGCCGGAAATCGGCCATGGAGGCGCGGAACTGCTTGAGCTGTTCCTTCTGCTGGCGCCTGGTCCGCATCTGCTGGTCCACGTAGTGGCCCACGACGAACAGCGGCATCATCAGCATGAACAGCACTGAGAGCGGGTTGCCGGTCACGGCGAAGATCACGGCGCCCATCAGCAGCGGGGTAATCATCATGATGTACGGGAAGGGATTGTCCTCGGGCCGTTTGGGCCCTGACGGGACCACGCGCTTTGGCTCCTCGAAGCGCGGAACCACCCGGGGTGAGCGGTTGAAGCTGACCAGGGGCGACGTCGGGGCTGCCGCATGGCTGTGCCCCAGCGGCACCACGGTCACGGTGGTGTCGCCCAAGGTCACCGTGTCCGAGGAATTGAGGGTGGCGCGGGTGACCGGAAGCCCGTCCATCAGGAGCCCGTTGGCGGAGTTGGTGTCCACGATTTCCACGCCGTCGCCCACCGTGATCCGGGCGTGCCGCTTGGACGTCAGGGGGTCCGAGAGGCGGATGTCCACGTCACGGTCCCGGCCGATGTAGCTGGTGCCGGTGGGCAGCGAAAACTCCCGGCCGGCGTCGGGCCCCGAAAGGACCCGGAGGGTGGCCGCTGCGGGACCGCGGCCGGCACCGGGCACGTCGAACTGCGTGCTGACCTGGGCCAGTGACACCACGGAGCCTGGGCGGAGGCCGCACTCCAGGAGGTTGTCGGTCCGGGTGAGCATGTTTCCGCTCAGGCCGGAGCCCACGAAGGCTTCCTCGATCCGCAGGGAGAGGTTGTCCGGGGCCGGCGTGCCCTTGCGGCCCGGGTCTGCGGCCCAGAGCACGGCAGCGGTATCGGCAACGGTGGCCAGGCCGTCAACTGTGACGGCGAGGTCCTTGGACTCGGCAGGATCCCGGCGAAGGGTCAGGCGGATCCTCATCCTTCGTCCACGCCCCTCATCTTCTCCAGCAGGTACAGGTCCTCGGGGGTCACCAGGTGCGACGTGACGGCGTGCTCCACCAGCCTGGCCCGGCGGTTGGTGGCCAGCTTCCCGCCGCCCCCTCTTAGGCCCACCACACCCACGCGGTCGAGTTTGTCACAGACGTTATCCAGCTTCCGGTTGAAGCGGGTCAGGGCCCAGCCCAGGGTCTTGGCGGCCGCGGCCGAGGAGGGAATGGCGCTGAAGCCGGTTCCTTCCCGCCGGAGCATAGGTTCGGCGAGCGCCACGATGAGTGCTTTCTGGGAGTCCGTGAACACTACCGGGCCGATAGTGGTGTCGCCGTTGCTGTCGCCCTCGCGCGACTCCTGCCGGAACGACGGCGTCTTCAGGTGCACCGCGAACTCGTAGGTCGTGGGTCCGGCGGTGAAGATGATGTTGGTATGGCTGAAGACCAGCGGGATCCGGGCGCCCGGCGCCAGCCAGGCCTGCATTCCGCCGGAGGCATCCGCCACCGTGGCGGAGAGCATGCTGCCCACGTTGCTGAGCCACCAGATCCCGTCGTAGCGGGCCACCTGCAGGAACTGCCGGTGCAGGTAAGGGTTGTCATCGACTTCCAGGTCGCCTTCGCGGCCGATATTGAAGACGTCCTCGTCCGATGGCTCGTACCACTCGCCACAGAAATCTATTGCTAGATCCCCCATTTTCTGTGCCTCCTCGTTGGGCAAAATTTCACCGGCTAAC
This sequence comes from Pseudarthrobacter sp. NCCP-2145, assembly GCF_023708005.1. Taxonomy (NCBI): domain Bacteria; kingdom Bacillati; phylum Actinomycetota; class Actinomycetes; order Micrococcales; family Micrococcaceae; genus Pseudarthrobacter; species Pseudarthrobacter sp. NCCP-2145. The sequence goes on from NZ_BRCG01000022.1 coordinate 40,334, forward strand.
TTTTCGTTGGACAAGCCGCCGCCCGACAACCTGTCGTGCGGCCGCATGGTGCGTTTCGTCGTCGTACTTGCTACTGGGATGGTCCGCGGCTCAGGAGCCGGTGCACGCAATGGAGCTTTCCTCCATCGGGGAGAAGGCGCCGTCAGAGCGCACGATCATGACCTGGATGCAGGTCTCCCCCGACGGATTGGCCGTCACCCTGACCGGCGGCTGGTCGATGGACTGGTATTCGCCGCCGCCACCGATGGTGTAAACCCGCCATTTGTACGTGTCTCCCTCTTTGGGCTGCGGGTTCACCCAGGTGAAGGAGGCGTTGCCGTCCCCTGCCACTGTCCCGGTGAGGCCTTCCACATCCGGCACAGTTCCGTTGTCCAGTGCATCGGCCGGCGGCCTGCTGGCCTGCTGGGTCTCCACCGCAGCGGATTTTTCCGGCGAGGCGTTGGCCACCACCAGGCCCACCACCGCAGTGAGTGCCAGCAGGGTGCCGCCCGAGATTGCCAGCCAGAGGTTGCGCCGGCCGTGGTCCGCAGCCGGCGCTGCAATGGCCGGCTCCTCCACCCTTGCCGGCCGGTGGACGGTGGTGTCCGCGGCGTCAGCGCCCGAGCCGGTGCGGCTTCCGGGCAGCGTGCCCCCGTCCTGGGCAGCACCGGCGCTGCCGCCGGAACCGCGCAGGACTGTGGCATCCGCCCACTCCTGCGGCTGCGGGGCAGGGGCTGGTGCCGGCGGAAAGCCCGCGGAGGCTGTCGGGGTAAAGCGCGACGGCGGGGCCTCCGCTGCGGAGCCCTGGCCGCTACCGCTCTGGCTGCCGCCGGCCTGGGGCCAGGTGCGTGCCGGGAAGGTGGGGGCGCTGCCGGTCCGCTCCGGATCGATCGCCGCGATGCTCCGGACGCGGGTTTCCTCGACGCCGTCGTCCGGCTGGCTGTCCTCGTGGTGCGGCTCCTCCAGCACCTCAAAGGGTGTGACGGAGAGGTTCAGTTCCGCCTGGATGCGCTGCAGGGCAAGGGCGAAGGCGTGCGCGGAAGAGTATCGGGACTGTGGCGACTTTGCCATGGCCGTGGAGAGCGCCAGTTCCAGCGACTCGGGGACGTCCGCGCGGCCCAGCCGCGGAACCGGCGTGTTGCTGATCCGGCTGATCAGCTCGCGCTGCGAGTTGTCCGCCCCGGGCATCACAAAGGGCGACCGGCCGGCCAGCAGGGTGTAAAGCGTGGCACCGAGGGCCCACACGTCCACCATGACCCCGTCCACCGCGCCGTCGGTGAACTGCTCGGGCGGGGACCAGGGGATGGACATTCCTGAGTCGTCGTCGGCGTCCCCGGCGAGGGTGCCGGAGATGCCGAAGTCCGTGAGGGCGGGGCGGTTGTAGTCCGTGACCAGGATGTTGGCAGGCTTGATGTCGCGGTGGGCGATGCCGGCACGGTGGGCGGTTTCGACGGCGGAGGCCACCTGGATGCCGACGGCCAGGACTTCATCCACGCTGAACCGCTGTTTGCGGTACCGGACGTCCAGGCTGGGCCTGGAGCAGTACTCCATCGCCAGGTAGGAGTGGCCGTCGTCGGTCACTTCCGCCTCGAAGATGGTGACGATGTACGGATGCGAGGACAGCTGGGCCATCAGGTTCGCCTCGGACTCGAACCTGCGGCGGGCACCCTCCGTCTTCAGGTCCGAGAGCAGCACCTTGACTGCAACCTTGCGGCGCGGCCTGTCCTGTTCATACAGGTAGACGTCGGAGAAACCGCCGGACCCCAGCAGGCTGATATACGTGAACCCCTGGATGCGGGGAGGCGGCGCGACGGGCCGTTTGGAACTCAAGGAATCTCCTCAAAACGCAGCGAGATGTTGTCGCCCAGCTCAGCGATGTCACCGTCCAGCAGGATGGCCATCTCGTTCTGTGCCAGGCGGCGGGGAGACTGGCCTTCACGCACCAGGACGGTACCGTTCGTGGCCTTAAGGTCGCACAGCATGACGTGCCAGCCCTCCAGCCGGACCTCCACGTGGGACCGCGAGATGTCCCCTTCCGGGCTTGGAACCTGGACCAGCCTGGGCATGACGCCGCCCTGGACCCGGGACACGGACGGCTGCCGTCCGATGACCAGCGATTGGTCGAGGTCCAGGAGTTCCCCCGTGGACACGCGCACCCTGCCCAGCCGGGGGCGCGGCACCTGGACGGCGTCCGGGAGCAGCCCCGCCCCGCACGCGGCGCACTGCGCCCGGGTGGGCGGGTTGGCATGGCCCTGGCGGCAGACCCGGGCCAGGACGGTGGGCCCGGCCGCCGGATCCTCCGCAACCGGTAGGGCGGGCTGTCCGGCTGACGTGGGGATGCTGCTCTTCATGACCGTCTGGCCGTCGTGGTCAGTGTCGACGGCGGCGCTGCCGGGATGGGACTGCTGCGCGGCTGCTGCCGGCGCGGCCACGGCCGCCCGTGGCCCAGCGCCGGTTTGCGGGACATTCGCCTGCGGGACAGGTATCTGCGGGTCAGGTATCTGCGGGGCGCTGCCCTGCGGGACATGGATTTGCTGGGCGCTGCCCTGCACGGCGGCGTCCGCACCCTTCTTCCACGGAACGGAGTCAATGAGCCCCCCGGCAGGGGCGGGAGATGCAGCCGGCACGTGAGAAGCAAGGGGCAGCGGAGAAGCAGGGGCTGCCGGCGGCCCTGCCGCGGGCGTGGGGGCCGCCGTCGGGAGTTCCTGTCCGTCCGGCTGTGCGTTAACTGGGGGTTCTGCCTGGTCCTCCCCGTCCGGGCCCGTTTCGGGAGTTCCGTCGATTTCCGCCTCGTCGTCGTCCCGTACTGCCGCGTCCTCGATGCTCCGCACAACGGTCCTCTCCCAGAGGTGGTCGTAGGAGCCGGTGTGGTCGCTGGCGGGAGGTGCCGGCTCGCCGGGAGCGGGTTCTGCCGGGTGGACGTCCGCCGGACGTACCTCCGAGAAGATAATTTCTGACGGCGCGGAGCCGTCAGCTGAAGCACCGTCAGAGTCGGAAGCCGCGCCGGAGTCCGGAACGGAACCTGTCATCCCAACGTGCGCGGCGCCGTCTTCCTGCTCCAGGTCGCCGTCCTGGTCCTCAAGATCGCCGCCGTCTGCCGGCAGGTCGTCGTCGAGAATGCCGACAACGGTCTCGGCCGAGGCGCCGTGTTCCGGAGCGACCGTCTCCGCTGGGGCCTCGTGGTCAGGAGCGACGGTCTCCACTGGGTCCTCGTGGTCCGGGACGATGGTCATTTCTGTGGAGGCATCAGCATCGGGGGCGGTGTCCCGGACGTCAGCGATGCCGGCGGAGTCCACCACAACCGAGGCCGGAGCGGCTGCGGACGGTCCAAGTTCCGGCTGGCGCGGCGCCAGCACCAGCGCCAGGGACTGCAGCAGGACAACACCCTCCCCCAGCGGCAGTTCCTGCTGCCCCGGGGCGCCGGCAGCCGGAATGGCCAGCCGGCATGCCCCAGGCAGGGCAAACCGGCGCTCGTTCCAGGTGGTGACGTCCCGGCCGTCGAGCTCCACGCGGCCGTCGGGCAGCTCCACTGCGAGGTCGAGGTCGCCGCGGAGGAAGACCCGCAAGGGACCGGTGGCCTCGAGGATGCCGAAGGACGGTATCTGCGCCAGCGAGCCGCCCGAGCTGCTGGTCACCGCATGGAGTACCTCGTGGACTTCGGGATTGGTGCCCAGCAGGTCCCACACCGCACCTGCCAGAGCCGGCGGGGAATCCGGGCCGAGGATGACGGCCGTGCTCCCACGGACGATTCCCAGCCAGGTGCCCGGAACGTAGCTAGTGCCGGTCATCGGAAGGCTCCCCTTCCTGGTGCGCGGCTGCTTCGCTGCCGGGTTGGGGCCCAGCCTGTGCCGCCTGCGACCGTGGCAGCGTGTCTTCATCTTCCACATCAGGGTCGCGCCGCGGTGCGGTGGTGGCTGCACCGGCGTCATTCAGGACATTCCTGGCATCCACCACGATCACGGTGATGTTGTCGCTCCCCCCGCTCCGGAGCGCAGCCTGGATCAGGGCATCGGCGGCTTCCTGGGGGTCACCCACCGTGCTGAGGATGCGGAGGATATGCTCGTCCGTCAGCTCGCCGGTGAGGCCGTCCGAGCAGACCAGGACCCGGTCGCCTTCCTCCACGGGGAGCAGCCAGTAGTCGGCCTCTGTCTCGTCTCCCGTGCCAAGCGCGCGGGTCACCACGTGGCGGCGGGGGTGGACGGTGGCCTGTTCGGCGGTGATCTCCCCCGCGTCCACCAGTTCCTGCACCTCGGAGTGGTCCACGCTGATCTGGACAAACCGGCCCTGGCTGAGGCGGTAGGTGCGGGAATCCCCGATGTTCATCACCAGCCAGTAGGGCATGCCCATCTGTTCCACCACCACGGCACCGGCCAGGGTGGTTCCGGCGCGCGCCCCGGTGGCCTCGCGGATGGCGGTGTCCGCCTGGACCAGGTACTGCTGCAGGACGGCTGCGGTGACGGTCCGTTCACCTGTGGCGAGCTGCGGGATGGCAGCGAGGGCGCGGACGCACATGCCGCTGGCCACTTCGCCTGCCTCATGGCCTCCCATCCCGTCTGCCACGGCAAACACAGGATCGGAAGCGATATAGGAATCCTCGTTCAACTCCCGGCGGAGTCCCCGGTCTGTCCCGTAGCCGTAGCCCAGGCTGAGGCCCGGCTGGAAGGTGGAGGGAACGCTGGCGGGCTGTTGGTTCATGCCTGTCCTAGGTAAAAGGTCCGGTCTCCGAAGTGGACACTGGATCCCGGGGTAACAAAAGTGGGGACCCCCGGCGCGAGGGGCGTCCTGGCGCCGTCGGGGGTGGTCACGGCGCTGCCGTTCGTGGAGTTCCGGTCCGTCACCCAGATTCCTGCGCCATCGGTCAGCAGGTGGAGGTGGGTCTTGGAGATGGAGCGGCCGGGATCGTCGACGGCGAGGAGCTGGGCATGCTGTTCGCCCGCCTGGCCCACGGGGTTGCGGCCCACCAGGACGCTCCGGTCCAGCTGGAAGTCGCGGCCGTCGTCCAGCCGGATCCGCAGCACAGCGACGGGCGCCGGACCGCCTGCGCCCGGCCGCACCTGGGTGCGTTCGACGTCGTCGTCCACGTGGTGCTGCGTGCCCTGCCCACCCGGGACGGGAAGGGACGGGGCAGCGGGCACAACAAGGCCGCCGGGAACAGGCTGGCCGGCTGGCGCATGAGCAGCCGGCGGCGCGAAGGACGCCGGCTGGGCGTAAGGCATGGTCTGCGACGGCGGCGTCGGGGCGGACGGCGTCCGGGCAGGCGAGGCAGGCGCGGATGCCACCACGGGGCCTGGCGGCGCCGGAGCTGGTTGGGGGCCGGCCACCGGGGAGAGCACCTGCTGTACCGGGGGAAGGTCCAGCGGCGCGAAGCTGTAAGGGCCCTGGATGCCGCCGGTGGTGATGGGGTTCCGGCCGGCCTTCACATCGAAGACCAGTGCTTTGGCTGCTTTGTCGTGCCAGCCGCGCAGGCCGCTGTTCTTGTCCCAGTGGCAGGACACCACCACCAGCACGGCCCAGGCAGCGCCCGCGAGCACCAGCGGCGCAAGGATGAACAGGGCGGGCTCGAACCACCGGAAGACCACCACCAGGACGGCCGCCAGCAGCGCCAGGATGATCCCGGCACCGGTGATAAGTCCCCGGAGGAACACCGTGCCGGCGCCTGGCGCATAGCCGTCGTTGTCCGCGCTGCGGATGCCCATGAGCAGGTTTCCAGGAGTCTTGCCCGTCCTGGCTTCGATGCCCATGACCGTGAAGAGGTACACAGCCGTCAGCGCCAGGCCGATGCCGCCGGACAGCACCAGCGACGCCGTGTCATAGGTGATGAACTGCCCGCTGCGGGTCCGCGTGATCCCGGCAAAGCCGATGGCGAACGTCACCACCAGGACGGCCAGTGGCGGCAGCCAGTCAATGACGGCAGCGCCGAGCCGCTTGCCGGCCGTGGCCGGGGCAAGCTGAAGGTTCACTCCCATTCCCGTTCCTCCCCCTGGGACGGACCCCGACTGCGCGGTGGTACCGCCGGCGCTCCCCCGCCCGGTGCCTGCGTTGAGTGGATCCGCGGCCTGGGCAGCCGGGGATCTTTGTACTACCGGGATAGTACCGGGAATACCTGTTCCGTGGGCAGCCGGCGCCGCGTGCAGGGGTTCGCCGCCGGGCTGCAGGGTGCGGGCGCTGCGCGCCGCCCGGTTGGGCAGAGGCGCTCCGCAGGAGGTGCAGAAGGCCGCCCCCGCGCGGATGGCCTGCCGGCAGCGGGGGCACGTCTGGAGGTCCGCCGTCACGGTGCCGCGGGTCCCTGCCGGGGTGGTTCCGGCGTCGTGCGGTCCTGCTCCGGAGTCCCCTCCGCAGCAGGACCCTGCGGCTCATTCCGCTCCGGCGCAGTCCCACCCTGACCGGTGGCAGCCGACCCCGTACGACGGCGGGACGCCGGGTTGAGGGCCTTGAGGGAAGGCAGTGCCAGCGGGCCACGCAGCGTCAGGGCGTTGCGGGCATCGGCCAGGAGCGACCGTGGCGAGAACCTCGCCTGCTGCCGGCGCCAGAAGCCGGCCGTCGAGGTCATCTCCTGCAGGGAGCTGTCCACGATGGTCCAGTACTCGCGCACCTCCTCCTCACTCGGCTGGCCAGCGCCAAAGATGGACGCGTCCGCACGCCTTGCCAGCAGGGTGGTGGTGCCGCCCGCGGCGGGGAACGCCTCGGCAAGGACCGCCGCGCTTTCGCGCCGCGTGGCCCGGGAGTCAACGGCGGCACCCATGTCGGTGGCCAGGCTGACCACCTCGCTCCAGCCGCCGCCCACACGCTGCGCGGGATGGCCTTCACTGAACCGCGACTTCCGCCGCCGGGATTTCAGCAGGGCAATCAGCAGCAGCGGCAAGAGAAGGACGGCCAGCGGGATCAGGGCGATGCCCAGGGCGCCCAGCAGCGCGCCCCAGAAGAGCCAGGGGTTGTTCTTCTTCTCATCCGCATCCAGCGCGTCGGGTGAGGAGTCCGGCGGGAGGTCCGCCGGCTCCTGCGGCGGGGGCGGCGGCTGCAGCACCTGCGGTTTGGGCTTGGACTTGTTTTCCGGGTCCGGCGGGATGGGGATATTGTCCTTGGGCGGCGTGGGGTCGAAGCTCACCCAACCCACCCGTTCGAACGCCACTTCAACCCACGCGTGGACGTCCTTGCCGGTGATCCTGACCTCGCCCGCACCGTTCTCGGGGCTGGTGGGTTCAGGGTAGAAGCCCATCACCACGCGGGACGGGATGCCGAGGTGGCGCAGCATCAAGGACATGGCCACGGCGTACTGCTCGTCGTCGCCGAGCATCTGCTTGGCCGTGAGGAGGTCCCTGATCCGGGCGGATCCGTGGCCGGAGACGCTGGGCAGCTGGCCCTCGCTGACCAGCCCGTTGCTGAAGGCCCCGGTCTTCTGGAAATGCGCCTCAATCTGGCGGACCCGGTCGATGGGCGTGGGCGCGTCGGAGGAGAGGTCGTTGGCCTGTGATCCCACCACCGGCGGCACTTCCACGGCGCCGGGAAGGGACAGCTTCGCAAAGTCGTACTGCGCCAGCTGCCCGTGTTCCAGCTTTACGGGGTCCGAGACCTGCACCCGGTAGGAGTCGCCGCGGGACAATCCGTTGGTGGTGACGGCGGTGTCGGTGCCGGAGTTGAAGTACAGGCCGGATGCCGCGGCTGAGGCGGTGTCGTCGAAGCTCAGCCCGGTGGTCTTGCGGCCGCCGGGGACAAAGAAGCCCTGGTAGTCCTCAACGGTGATGTTGATGGCGTAGTCGTTGGTGGGAACAACGCCGGAGGTATCGGCCAGGGTGTTGATCGATTCGGTGTCTCCCACCTTGCTGAAGTTGCCGGAGCCGTTGGGGTCCATCGTGTAGTTGGTGCCGTTGAAGGAATCCAGGGCGCCCAGCCGGACGCGGCCGTCGCGCGGCAGGCCCTGGACCACGAACAGGGTGTCGTCCTTCTTGTCCTTGACGAAGGTCCGGAAGCTTGCGAGGGGTGTGATGTAGTCCTTGGGATCGAACGGCGGGACCACGACGTTCCGGAGGACCTTCCGGTCGTTGCCCGCCGTGACCAGGGGTGCGGCGAGCGCGGTGACGGCCACGCTGACGGCGATGACGCCGGCCGCCATTCCCAGCCGGCGGAGCCTGGCGCGCTGCGCGGTGGCGGTATCCGTCTGCGGGTTGTTGACGGAAACCTTCCGGGTGGAGTTCTTCCGGAGCGCGTCCCTGCGGAAGGTGGCCCAGGCGATCCCCAGCACGGTGAGGCCAATGCCTCGTTCCACGGTGAGGAAGGCGGCGTTGGTGCTGAAGGCGATGCCGGTGACGAACAGGACCAGCACGGGCAGGAGCGGGAAGTAGGGGCTACGAAGCCTCCAGGTCAGGATGGCGGCCACCAGCGCGGTGATCATGGAGCTCAGGAACGGAACGATCAGCACACCGCCCGCGGTGCCCACGGGGACACCGACCGTCAGCATGTCCTTCCAGGCAAACACAATCCCCAGCAGGAGGATGCGGAGCGAGTCCAGGGTGGGGACGAAGCCGGCGATGGCGGAATCGGGAACCGCCAGCAGGGTACCGAAGACCAGGTAGGCGCCCAGGGCCAGTGCCGTGGTGATGAGCAGCCCCAGGCGCAGGTGTGCGTTCAGGGCGCCCACGGCCAGCCCCAGGAAGATTCCGCCGAAGCCGGACAGCAGGTAGTAGGGGTCGCCGCCGAAACTCAGCCCGAACCCGAGCAGGCCCAGCCCCAGCAGCACAGTCAGTGCACCGGCGTCGAGCACAAAGTGCCAGAACGGCTGCCCGTTGGCAAAGGCGGAGTCTGCCTGGTCCCGGGGTGCGGTGCGGATGGTGCGCGGCTGTGCGGTGCGGGTTTGGTTGGCGCGGGGGCGCGTGCTGCGCGGGCGCAGGCCTTCCGGGGAGGTCATGCTGCGGCCTTTCTCAGCACAATGGCCAGGTCAGTCAGGTCTCCGAGCGTCAGCACGGTGAGGTCTGCGATGTTCGCCCGCGTGGGAGAGGCGCCGGCCTCCACCCGGACGGCGAGGCTGCGGACGCCCGGAGGCACGGAAGCGGCGGCGGAACGCAGCTGCGTGGCGGTCACGTGGCTGCCCACCACAAAAAACACCACGGAGGCGTTGGGAACAGTGTCGGCCAGGGTCCTGGCAAGGTCGACGGCGGTCCGGCGCATGGGCGCGCCGATGATCCGTGTCATGTCGTCCAGCAGGTTCCGCCCGGTTTCGCAGCGCAGCGGGCCTTTCTGGGTGAGGACGTCCAGCTCACGCTGCTCGCGGATGGCCTGCCTGCCGATGGAGGCGGCGGCGGAGACGGCCATCTCGAACTCGGTTTCCGAGGCGTACTCGTCGGTGTTGATGGACAGCGAGATGGCCAGGTGGGCGCGGCGGGTTTCCTCGAACTGGCGCACCATGAGCTTGTTGGTCCGGGCCGTTGTTTTCCAGTGGATGTGCCGCCGGTCATCCCCCGGCACATAGTCGCGCAGCGCGTGGAAGGACACGTCCGCGCTGGAGAGGTCCGTGGTGGGCATGCCTTCGAGGTCCCGGATGAATCCGGCCGCCGAACCGGCCAGTGCCACTGTGCGCGGGTGGACGAACAGGTCCTCCGGTTCGGTCCACAGGACCTGGCGGCGCAAAAGGTGCAGGGGGTCCGCCCGGACCGACCTGACGGGGCCGACGACGATCACGGCACGGCGCGCGGTGGGAATGGTGAAGAGGTCCTCGTGGACCTGCTGCGGCTTCATCCGCGGCAGGTGGAACACGGCGGTGGCGCTGCCCACCGGCAATTCCAGGGCGGCGGGCAGCAGCGGCCGGGCGGAGGTGTTGGAGACCGCGATGCTGCCAACGGCGCTGTCCCCCACCGCCACACGGGTCCGGGCCAGGTCAAGGACCACGCCATAGGACGAGCGGCCCAGGACGAACCCCACCGCAATCACGAACATGACGAACGCGGCGATGGCCGCGGCCTTCGCCTCCTGCCAGCCAAACGCCTGCCCTGTTGCCCAGAGCAGGATGGCGGCAGCGAGGACTGACCAGCCCAGGACGCTGACCACTGACAGCACGGGCCAGGCGTACTTCAGCCAGGCTCCACGGACGGCACGCCAGGCGGGGGCCGATGCCATGGCTGCGGTGTTCCTTGCCTCGGCCCAGACGGCTGAGGGGTGCAGGGCGCCGGGACTGCCGTTCCTGGCGAAGGGTTGCTTCAGACGCTCCGTGAGCCGGGTCAACGGGGTGCCGCTGGACATATATGTGCCTTCGTTGTTGCGTGGAAAGTGGTGGTGTCCTGGCCGGGGCGTCAGGCGTTGGTGCGCTGCTGGGGGGCCGCGATGTCCGCCAGGATCCGCGTCAGCACCGCTTCGGCGGTTGCTCCCGAGAACTCCGCTTCGGGATCCATGACAAAGCGGTGGGTCCACACCACGGGAGCCAGTTCCTTGATGTCGTCCGGGAGGACGAAGTTGCGGCCCTGCCCGGCGGCCCAGACCTTGGCTGCCCGGACCATGGCCAGGGCACCGCGCACCGAGACGCCCAGCCGGGTTTCGGGAGCGTTGCGGGTTTCCTCGCAGAGCCTGGAGATGTACTCCAGCACGGCGGTGTCCACGTGCACGGTGGCTGCCAGGTCTGCCATGTCTGCCACAGCCTGGGTGGTGATGACGGCGGACAGTTCCTGGGACCGGTCCTTGAGGTTGGAGCCGCCCAGCAGCCGGACGGTGGAGGCGTGGTCCGGGTAGCCGATGGAGGTCTTGATCAGGAAGCGGTCCAGCTGCGCCTCGGGCAGGCGGTAGGTGCCGGCCTGCTCGATGGGGTTCTGCGTGGCCATGACCATGAACGGCCGTCCGGCTTCATAGGTGACGCCGTCCACCGTGACCCGGGATTCCTCCATGACCTCCAGCAGAGCCGACTGGGTCTTGGGCGAGGCACGGTTGATTTCGTCCGCGAGGACGATGTTGTTGAAGATCGGGCCCTTGTGGAACTCGAACTTCTGCGTCTTCTGGTCGTAGATGGTCACGCCGGTGACGTCCGAGGGCAGCAGGTCCGGGGTGAACTGGATGCGGTTGTTGGAGCCCTGCACGGTGGCGGCCAGCGCCCGGGCCAGGGAGGTCTTGCCGGTGCCGGGGGCGTCCTCGAACAGCACGTGGCCCTCGGCCAGCATGGCCGTGAAGGTGAGCCGGATGACGTGTTCCTTGCCCAGCACGGCCTGTCCCACGTTGGCAACGAGCTTCTCGAACGTGTCTGCAAACCAGGCGGCCTGCTCGGGGGTCATGGTCATCGTGTTGCTCTTCCTACTTAAGGTTTCAGGTTTTTCATGGGGCCCGGGAGACCAGGCCCCATCGTCGCGTCGGTGGTGATGGGCTAGCGGTTTGGCATGCCGTTGGGCGGGTTGCACCCAAGGTTCGAGGTGTCGCAGCGGATCCAGTTTCCGGCCGCCATGCCCGAGGTCAGGTGGTACCAGATACCGGTGGGGTTGTTCGAGGTCTTGTACCAGACCTGGTAACGGTCGGTCGTCGCTCCTGCCCCGGCGTCCAGCCACTTGCCCTCGCCGTTGCATTCTGACGGGTTGCCGGCAACGTAGCTGTCGGTTCCCTTGCGGGGCTCGGTGCAGCTGCGGACCGGGGTTGCCGTGATGTTCCACGAGGTGGGTACGGGAGGCGGCGGTTCCGCGCCACTGCGGGACGTATCGCTGCCAATACGTCCCGGCTGGCCGGCACTGATGGCACGAACCCGGAGAGTGTGCGTCTCGCTGTACCCCACGGTCTTGGAGAAACGCCTCTCCTGGGTATCCTGCCAGGCACCTCCGTCCAGGCTGTACTGGTATCCGGTCACCGCACGGCCGTTGCCGTCCGGCTGGTTCCACGTCCAGGACACCGTCCTGTCCCCTACGCCGCTGCTGTTGCTGCCAGTAACGGTCGGAGCGAAAGCGAGGCCGTAGGGATTGACGGAGTTCGACGCAGGGCTTGCATCCCCGGCGGTGGAGCTGCGGGATGACACGGCCCACACCACCACGGCGGTCTGGGTGCCATTGGCTGCCGCCACGATCCCGCCGCCTGCAGGGATATTGCCGCTGCCCCCGCCGGACGTCAGGCTGTATTTATACGTAATCTCGTCGGAGGTCGAACCGTTGCGCTGGGCAGCCGTCAATACCGGGAACCGTACATCGATCTTTCCGCCGTTCCCCCCGGTGTCAACCAGTGTGGCACTAGGCGTGCCCACCATGCCCGGTTTGCCCACTGCCCGGATGGCCGCCGACGGGGCGCTCGTCCCGCTGGTACCCGCCTTGTTCCTGGCGGACACCGTAAAGGTGTAGTTCGTTTCCGAGTTGTCCACGGTCACGTTCTGCGAAGTACCGGCAACCTGCTGGCTGGCCACCACCGCGCCGCCGCGAAGGGTGGTCAGGGTGTAGGCCGAGATGGCGTCGCCGTTGTTGTTCGGCGCCGTCCAGCTCACCTTCAGCTGGCTCTGCGAACCCACGGATCCCGCCTGCGCAGCAGATGGTGCAGCAGGGGTGGCCGGGACTCCGGCAGGCACCTCGGCTGCAGAGTAGGGGCTCCATTCGGACGGTTCCTTGGCATCGTTGCGCGCCAGGACCCGGACTTTGTAGGAGACGCCGTTCTGCAGTCCCTTCCAGACATAGCTGACTGCTGTCAGGTTCTGGATCTGGGCGTTCTGCCCGGCGGGAGGCGGTGAGATCTCCAGGTCGTAGGACTTCACCGGCGAGCCCTTGCTTGCAGGGGCGGACCAGGTGATGGACAGCTCCTTGTCACCGAACTTCATCGACGGCGCCAGCGGGGTGTCTGGCTTCACGTCAGGGCGCACCTCGGCAGAGGCAGGCGACCGGTCCGACTCGCCGAACTCGTTGGTGGCCGAGACCTGGAAGTGGTACTTGGTGTTGTTGACCAGTCCATTGAGCGTGCAGGTGTTGGCGGGGCAGTCCTGCTGGAATCCGCCCTCGCCGTACACGGTGTACTTGGTGATGGGTGAGCCGCGGTCCGCGGGCGCCGTCCAGTTCAGGAGCGCCGTCTGGTCCCCCACGCTCTGCGCCTGCGGGGTGGTGGGCGCCTGGGGCTTGTCCTTGACGGTGAGGCGGACGCGGGCTGTTGCCTGGCGCGAGGGATCCTCCGTCTTGTCCGCCACGGTGTAGGACACCACCATGGTGCCGGTGAAGCCCGGCGCAGGCGTGACGGTGATGGAATCGCCGTTTACGTCCACGTTGCCGCTGCCGGTTTCCGCGGCGGCAGCAATAATCTTCAGCGCGGTCTCCGGGAATGGGTTGGCGTCGTTGGCCAGCACATTGACCGTCACGGGCTTGCCCGCGGCAACGTTGTCCTGCACGTCGTCGTTGGCCACCGGCTTCGGCCGGTTGGAGGCGGTCACCTTCAGCTGGTAGGTGGCAGTGGCCTCGAGCCCGCGGGGATCCTTCGCCTTGACCTGGACGGCCGAGGTGGTTCCTGAGCCGCTTGAGTCGGCCGCGGAGACCTTGAGGGTCCTGCCGTCGATGCTGGCGTTGAATCCGGCAGGCGCTCCGCCCACCAGTTCGTACTTCATTTTTTCGACGTCTTCCGCGTCCGGGTCCGAGGTCAGCTTGCCCAGGTCTGTGCTGGCGGAGTCGCCCTTGGGCACGTCGACGTTGGCACCCAGCAGTTCCGGCGGGTTGTTCTTATTGGGGTCGGGCAGGACCTTGGTGCGGATGCTGAGGGTGGACTTGAGGCCTTCCGGATCGTCCGGACCGGTCCCGTCCGTGACCTCGAAGGTGAGCGAGCCGGGACCCACGTAGTCGGTGCCCGCTGTGTACTTCAGGCCTGTACCGTCGCCGATGACGGGGTCGCCGCCGTCTGCGCCGATGAGCTTGATCCGGTCGGTCTGGGTAAGCCGCGGCGAGCGGCCTTCACGTACCTTGACCCACTCGTCGAGGTCGACGTCCACGGACTGGCCGGCGACGACCTCGAGGACCTCGTCCTTGGCCAGGGTAGGCACCTGCTGGCCGAGGCCCGGCACCCAGATAACCGCCGTCGACTGCTGGCCGTCAACATCCTCCACGTTGTACGGGATGAGCTGCGGCTGCTCCGCCAGGTCCACGATCATGGTGCCGTCTGCCCCGGGCCGGGCGGTGGTGGCCTCGGTGCTGACCTTGAGGTTCTCCCCGACGCCGTCGGGGTCCTCGTCGTTCTTCAGGACGGGGACGTCCACAGCGGTCTTCCCCATGGTCTGGGCGGAGGTCACCCTGTCGTCGCGGGCGACTGGTGCCTTGAGGGGCACCTCGTTGTCCACCACCACGCGGATGGTGGCCTGCGCGGTAGCGTCCCGGTCATCAGCGATGGTGTAGCGGACGTTGACGGTCCCGGCTTCCTCCGGTGCCAGCAGGATGATCCGGCCGCTCGTTTTGCTCACCGTGGCCTGCAGCGCGGGGTCGGCTTCGATGCCGTCGCTGAGGATGCGGATGAGGTCGCCGTCGGGGTCGGTGTCGTTGCCGGTGGCGTCCACGGCGATCTGGCGGCCAGGGCGGACCCGGACCTCGTCATCCACGGGAGTGGGTTTCTGGTTGACCTCCCCGCGCGGCGCGATGCCCACGGTGACGGTGCCGGTGTTGACGGCGCCCTGCCGGTCCACCACTTTGTAGCGGAAGGTGTCGGTTCCGGCGCCGTCACCGGCAGCTGTGAAGTCGATGAAGTTACTGCCGACCGCAGCGGTTCCCATCGCCGGCGTGCTGTCGATACCGGTCAGCTGGACCGAATCGCCGTCCGGATCGATGCCGTCCAGCGGGACGGGAATGCGCACCGTGCCGGCGGCCACCACCCGGGCGGTCAGGTTGCGCGGCTGCGGGCGCGAGTTTTCGGCCCCTTCCAGCGGAAGGATGTGGATGGTGACCGCGGCGGCGCTCTTCTGGCCCTGCGGGTCCACGGCGTTATAGATGGCGCGGACCGTCTTGGGCTGCGGGCCGGCAATGAAGCGGAGGGTGTTCTCGGAGACGAAGCTCTTTCCGTCCACTGGATCCACGCCCTGCGGCAGGACAGGGTCCACCGTGAGTTCCTGGCCCTGCGGGTGGGTGTCGTTCTCGAGGACGGGGATGGTGACGACGTCGTTGACGCGGACGTTGACCTCGTCCGGTTTGGGCTGGGGTGCTTCCACGACGGCGGGCGCCGGGACGGGGACCACGGAGACGCTGCCCGTGGCGGACTTCTTCCCGTTGGACATGGTGTATTCGAAGAGGATCGGGTCCTTGGTTCCCAGGATGTCGGTAATGCGCAGGACACCGTGGTTGATCACGCTGACGGACGCGGTCGAGTTCTCGGGCAGTTTCACGGACTGCAGCACAAGGACGCCTCCGGAGGGGTCGGAGTCATTGGCCAGCGGATCCAGCAGCACGCTGCCGCCGGTGGGCATGAGCGCCACGTCGTGGACGGCGACGGGGTCACCGGCCTCGTCTCCGGATTCCACGTCAACGCGGATGAGCCCCTGGCTGCTTTGCGGGCCGTTGCTGGCGATGTACGTCAGGTAGACCGGGCCGGGGGTGGTGCTGCGGAACGTGAAGGTGCCGCCGTCGGTCACGGGACCCAGTTCGGCGGGGCCGTTGGCCTCCACCTGTGCCAGCCGGAGGGCTCCGCCGTTAGGGTCCACGTCGTTCTTCAGCGGTGAGATGACCAGGTCCTGGCCCACCACGGCAGTGACGTGGTCGGCGTTGACCACGGGTGCGAGGGCTCCCGGCGGCTGGACGTTGACCACGACTTTCCCGGTGACGGTGTCCCGGCCGTCCCAGATGGTGACTTCCACGGCTTTCTTGCCGGCTGTCGCGCCGGAGTCCTGGAAGGTGAGCAGGCCGTCACGGCGGACTTTCACCTGGTCCTGGTCGTTGTCCGCCTTGGCGTCGAGGAGCACCAGGTCGTCGCCGTCGGGATCGATCCAGTCCGTGAGGATGTTCTGGCTGACTGTCTTGCCCTGTTCCACCAGCATGGTGGTGGTGTTGTCCCCGCGCTTGAACTGCGGCGGTTTGTTCTCGTCGGGCCCAACCACGCTGAGCGTGACCTGCCCGCCGGCGGAGAGGCCGCGGCCGTCGGAGGCGCTGTAGCTGAATGTCTCGGTGCCGGGTTTCGCGTCGGCGGGAACGGAGATCTGGAAGGCGGTGCCGCCGTAGATGTTCTGGAGGCTTCCGGCCTGGGGTCCGGAGTCCCCCACCGCTGCGGTGAGCACGTCGCCGTCGGGGTCCGAATCGTTGTCCAGGACGCTGAGGATGGTGGTGCGGCCGGGGCGCACGCCGACGGCGTCGGGCTTGGTTTCCGGCGGACGGTTGGGTTTGGTGCGGTCCGGAAGGACGTTGATGGTGTTGTTGTCCGCGGACTCCTGGTCCTGCTCGTCGGACTCATTCTTGGGCGGGACGACGTCGTCCCAGTTGTTGACCAGCTGCATGTTCTGGTTGACCAGCCACACGTTGCCCGAGTTCACGTCGTTCAGGACCACCAGGTCACGGTTCACCCGAAAAACATACGACGGCGAGGCGCTCGCCTTGGGCACGTCAACGTTCTTGTCATCGCCATCGTTCACGCAGTCCCGAACATACTTGTTCGCCCCCGACCACGCCGCATGCACACACCCGCCCAGCTGGACAGGGGCAGCCGGCACACCCTCGCCGTCGAACGTCACCGTCTTCGCCGTGGACCCGTCCAGCGGCTGCTTCAACAGCGCCTTGGGAGTCGAAACCGCCACGAAATCACTGCCCGGCCCGCCCTGCTGCAACTTCGCATCCCGCGCGTTCTCCACCTGGAGACGCTTCCCGCCGGGCAGGAACAGCCTTCCCGCCGCCGCATCAAGAAGCACCGGTTTATCCCCCACCACCGTGATCTGGAGGTCCCCTGCACCTTTAAGGTCCGCCCAGGTCTCGGACTCCGAGGACGTTACTTCCCCGTTGGCGTCAACACCGGTGACCGTCACCGCACCGGACTTGGGATCCGCCGAATAGATCCGGTCGTCCTCCCCCACCGCCGAGACAATGCCCTCTGAGCCCACCATGACGGGCTCGGAGGCTTCCTCGTCAAAACCGTTGACCGTGGACGGAGACACCGCCCACACCTTGCCTGACGCTGCGTCGGTCACCGAGATCACCTCGGATCCGAAACTCACATCCGCGGACCCCGGCAGCTGCTTGTCGCCGCCCAGCCGCATGTTCGCCGGCGACACCTGGTTCAATGTTGACCCGGTCTCGTCGTCAACGAACACATCCCCCGCGTCCTGCAGGATGTCGAATGTCGTGGACGCCGGCGTCACCGCCCCGTCAAGCACCCGGGAAGGATAATTCAGCCGGCCCACCGCGTTCTTGGACTTGGACACCACCCACACGCCGCCGTCGTTCAATTCCACCTCGGTGGTTTTGAACCCCGGATACAGAATTGCCCCCGTCACCACAACAGCAGCAGCGGCACTGAAAGCAGTGCCCGTCACCATTTTTTTGTGGCGCCGATTCAGTCCAAGTTTCCCCAGCAGACTTGTCACAGCTTGATATCCCCTGAAATTACCGCTGCCGCAGGCAGCTGTCCGGCCGGGACTCGCCCGGACCTTGATGTTGTGCTGCTCCTGGCAGGAAGCAGCCGAGACCCGACATGAATAACACCCGGCCACGCGTGGCGCCGAGTGCCGGCAAAGGTAACTTGCCCGGTGGCAAGCATACCCACGGCCACATGCGGCCGCGATGGGGAGCCCTGCCCACGGGAGGTTGCCGTCCTTCGCCGCCGCACCGACTATACCGTGATTGACCAACAACTGGAGAAACTATTTAAGGCTGGTCCCTCCGCCTGAAGAATCAGGCGTGCTAGTCCAGCACAAGCCCCTTGCCCAGACCGCGCTCCAGGCGCACCGGGCGGATCTCGCCGAAACCTCGGACGTTTTCGGGCGGCTGGGGCTCCAGTACGAACCGTTCGTCGTGCTCCAGGGCCGAGGCCGTCATCGAGTCCACCAGCACCGTCCCGGGGTCGGCCAGGGTGGTAAGCCGCGCCGCCAGGTTCACCGTGGGCCCGTAGATGTCCCCAAGCCGGGACAGGATCCTTCCCCACACCATGGCCACCCGCGCTTCGGGAAGGATTTCATCCTCCGTGAAGGCCTGCGCCAGGGCAAGGGAGATCTCAGCGCCGGCAGCGGGGGTTTCCGCGATGTACAGGACTTCGTCCCCCACTGTCTTCACCAGCCTGCCGCCGCCGACGGAGATGATCTCCGCGCACTTGTTCTCGAACCGCTGGACCAGGCGGGCGAGGGTTTTCTCGTTCATGCGCCGGGACAGGCTGGTGTAGGAGACCAGGTCCGCGAAACCGACGGCGCGTGCCAGCGGCAGCGGCGCGTCGTCCTCATCGCCTTCCCGGCCTTCTTCACTGGCCTGGAGCCCGGCCTCCGCCCGGACGGCGAGCCGCTGCACGCCGGCATTGAGCTGGCGCCGCCAGGAATACACCAGTATTTCCTCGAGGGCGTCCACCAGTGCGGGCAGTTCGTTGACCAGCCGCTTGCGCGCCACAGCGTCCGTGACCCCCTGTTCGTGGACCATGTCCTCCACCAGGGCTTCGATCTGCCACACCACCATCCGGTCCGTCATCTGGCCGATGGAGCGGGTGACGGAGATGGCGGCCTCCTCCGTCAGCTTGCCGGAGCGCACCAGGTCCACCACGGTGGAGAGGGCGGCCTGGTCCCGCTCGGTGAAGGCAACGTCCTCGTCGCCGAAGTTGGGAAAGCCCAGGGCGCGCCACAGCTTGCGGGCGGACAGCAGGGACAGCCCCGCGCCGGCGGCGACTTCACGACGGCGGAGTTTGCGTTCGCCGCCAAGGAGGCGGGCTTCCAGCGCCTTCATGGCGAGCCGTTCGGCTGACATGGTGCCCGTGGCGGGGTGGGCGTCCATCGCGGGCGGGGGCGTGATGGAGTCCACGCGGTCCTGCTGGTCCTCATCGTTCATCCCGTCCACCTTCTCTCAGTTCCCATGGCAATGCCCCGGCAGGGTAATCGAGCGCCCCGCCGGACTGGCCTTCGCGTTCGTCGGGCAGTTCCTCGAGGGCGTCAAGGATGAAATCCCGGAACCTGGCAACCTCCGGCACGTCCCGGAAAGTCACGACGCCCTGATACCCGGTTTCCAAGGATATATTCCCGGAGCGCAACAGGCGCTGAAGTACCGACTCGTGGACAGTCAGGTGGCGCACCGATGCCAGGTTCACCTGCTGGTCCTGCCGCCGCACCAGGCCGGACCTGGAAATGAGCCTCCGGCTGGTGAGCGTATACCGGGTGCCCTGCCACCGCAGCAGCCGGGGCAGGCAGTAACCCAGCCAGACGCCGGCCGCCGCCAGGATGCATCCGGCCACCAGCGCCGGCGTCCACCGCGCCTCCAGGCCGGGGATGACCCTCACCGCTTCCCCGCGGACCACCCACGCCGAAGCAAAGGCGGCAAGTGCCGGTGAGAGTATGAAGGCTGCGGCTGCCCCCGCCAGCTTCCTCGGCTGCGGGCGGGTGGTGACAATCACCTGCTCGCCCGGGACGAGGCCTTTACGCATATCCGCCCTGGCCGGAAGCATCCGGGGAGGTCCACGGACGCAGGTGCACCACATCGCCGGCGGTTACCACGTGCTCGCGGGAATCCCGGTCAACCACCAGCAGTGAGCCGTACTCGTCGAGCCGGGATGCGTGGCCAATGATTTCGTGGTCGCCGGGAAGCTGCGCCCGCACCTGCTTGCCCAGCGTCGTCATGACGGCCTCCACGCGCTTGTGCAGCGACGGGCCGCCGGCCAGGCCCGCCGCGGGATCGCCGTCGGCATTGCAGAAGCTGCGGTAGAGAACGGCAAAGTGCGAGAGGTAGCTCTTCAGCAACTCTGTCCGGTCCGCTGTCCGCGGCGCCTCCAGGACCACGGACGTGGCGGTGGGCACGGGGAGTTCCTCCTCCCGGAGGGTGACGTTCAGGCCGGTTCCAAGGATGACGGGCGGCACTGAGCCGTCCACCATGGGACCCAGCTGGGCCAGGATTCCGGCAATCTTCTTTCCGCGCACCAGGACGTCGTTGGGCCACTTCAGCTCCGCGGGGAGGCCGGCCGTCTCCAGCAGGGTTTCGCGCAGCGCCAGGGCTCCGATGAGGGACAGCCAGGAATAGCTTTGGGTGGGGAGCGGCCTGCCTTCCGCGTTCGCGGGCCTCAGGACCACCGAAACGGAGACGGAACTCAGGGGCGGCGCCTCCCAGTGCCTGTCCAGGCGTCCCCGGGCCGCCGTCTGGTATTCGGCCGACAGCACCGACATGTCCGGCCACGCCGAGGGCTCCACGGCCACCGACCGGAGCAGGTCCGCGTTGGTGGACCCGGTGGAGTCCACCACCTCGAGCCGTGCGATGCCGGTGGCGGACAGGAAGTCCTGGTCCGCGAGGTCGCTCCGGTTCAGCGGCGTACCGGGGGCATGTGCGTCATCCATACCTAAACTCTACCGACCCGGCCCGGTCCCGGCTGCCCGCAGCCGGGGCACCTGCGGGACCGGCGGAGGGCCGGCTACAGGAAAATATCCGGCACCAGGCGGTCTTCCGGAGCCCCCAGGCTGTACGGCCGGAAATCAGTGACTCCAGCAGCTGTGAGCACTGCCTCGTCCGTGTAGAAATTCCCGCTGGGCCGGCCGCTGCTTTCCAGGTTGCTGCCGGTGAGCACGGCGTGGGCCGCGTCCGCCATGATCTCCGGGCCGCGCGCTGCCTGGGCAATGCTTTCCCCGTGGGGCATGTTCCTGATGGCCGCCGTATCAATCAGGGTGCACGGCCACAGCGAATTCACCCGGATACCGTCCGCCTTCAGTTCCTCGGCGAGTCCAAGGGTTGTCAGGCTCATGCCGTACTTGGCCATGGTGTAGGCAAGGTGTTTTCCTGCCCAGTGGGGATCGAGGTTCAGGGGAGGCGAGAGCGTGAGGATGTGGGCACTGTCCGATGACCGCAGCGCAGGCAGCGCCAGCTTGGACAGCAGGAACGTCCCGCGGACATTGATGTCCTGCATGAGGTCGTACTTTTTCATGTCCACGTCGTCGGTGCGGGAGAGGTCGATGGCGGACGCATTGTTGATCACGGCATCGATCCCGCCAAAGTTCTCCACCGCAGAGGAGACGGCGCGGGCCACGTCGTCATCGTTCCGGACATCCCCCACCAGGGGCAGCGCCTGTCCGCCGGCGTCTTCGATCTCCCGGGCGGCGGAATAGACGGTCCCGGCAAGCTTGGGATGCGGCTCCCCGGTCTTGGCCATCAGGACGATATTGGCGCCGTCCCGGGCCGCACGGAGGGCAATCGCCAGGCCGATGCCGCGGCTTCCGCCGGAGATCACGAGGGTCCGTCCGTGGAGGGAGGCGGCGGCCCGGTAGGGGCCTGCGGGGGCGTGCAAAGCATCATTGCTCGAAGTCATGGCACCACTCTAACGCAGCTAAGTTACTGGCGAGTAACATGACATTGCTGGTGATCGCGGCGCAGAAAATTGTAGGTTCCCTACAGCTGCGGCGGCCGGAAGCGTCACTAGACTTGCCAGCAGGGTTCGTCTTTTGTGTGGAAGCTACTTAAAACCCTGCACAACTGCCGGCCAGCAAACTCAGCACCACAGAATCAATCTGCTACAGAGCCGGAGACACTTGATGAGCCACGATCTGACAACGACAGCGGGAAAGATCGCCGATTTCCGCGACCGCCAGGCGCGTGCCGAACAGCCCTCCGGCCCCGAAGCCATCGAAAAGCAGCACGCCCGCGGCAAGAACACCGCCCGGGAGCGCATCGGCCTCCTGCTGGATGAGGACTCGTTCGTGGAGTTCGATGCCTTGGCAGTGCACCGATCCACAGCGTTCGGCATGGAGAAGAAGAAGCCGCTGGGCGACGGCCTGGTTTCCGGCTACGGCACCGTGGACGGCCGCCTGGTGGCCGTCTACAGCCAGGATTTTTCCGTCTACGGCGGCTCGCTCAGCCAGGTCAATGGCGAAAAGATTGTCAAGGTGCAGGAGTTTGCGCTGCGCAACGGCTGCCCCGTCGTCGGCATCCTCGACGGCGGCGGAGCCCGTATCCAGGAAGGCGTGGCCTCCCTGGCGATGTTCGCGGACATCTTCCGCAACAACGTCCACGCCTCCGGCGTCGTCCCGCAGATCTCCCTGATCATGGGCCCCTCGGCCGGCGGGGCCGCCTACTCCCCTGCCCTCACCGACTACGTGGTGATGGTGGACAAGACCTCCCACATGTTCATTACCGGCCCGGACGTCATCAAGACGGTGACCGGCGAGGACGTTGACATGGAAACCCTCGGCGGCGCCCGGCAGCACAACGCCACCACGGGAACGTCCACCTACCTTGCCTCCGACGAAGGGGACGCCATCGAGTTCGTCCGCGAACTGCTGGACTTCCTGCCGTCCAACAACCTGTCCGAGGCACCCGTACTGGAGCACACCCAGGAACTGGAACTCGACGACGACGACCTCGCCCTGGATGCGCTCATCCCCGACTCCGCCAACCAGCCTTATGACATGCGCACGGTGGTTGAGCAGATCGTGGACGACGGCCACTTCCTGGAAATGCAGGCCCTGTACGCGCCAAACGTCATGATCGGGTACGGCCGGGTGGAAGGCCATACGGTGGGCATCGTTGCCAACCAGCCCCTGCAGTTCGCCGGCACCCTGGACATCGCGGCGTCGGAAAAGGCCGCCCGGTTCGTCCGGCACTGCGACGCGTTCAACATTCCCATCATTACCCTGGTGGACGTGCCCGGCTTCCTGCCCGGCAAGGACCAGGAATTCCAGGGCATCATCCGCCGCGGCGCCAAGCTTTTGTACGCCTACGCCGAGGCCACTGTTCCCAAGCTCACCGTGATCACCCGCAAGGCCTACGGCGGCGCCTACATCGTGATGGGCTCCAAGAAACTCGGCGCAGACCTGAACCTGGCCTGGCCCACCGCCCAGATCGGCGTCATGGGCGCCCAGGGCGCCGTCAACATCCTGTACCGCCGCGACCTCGCCGCGGTGGCGGAGGCCGGCGGCGACGTCGAGGCACGGCGCGCCGAAGTGATCCGGCAGTACGAGGAGGAGCTCCTCAACCCCTACCAGGCGGCGGAACTCGGGTACGTTGACGCCGTCATCGCCCCCTCCGAAACCCGGCTGCAGATCATCAGGGGCCTGCGCGCCCTGCGCGACAAGCGCGCCAGCCTCCCCACCAAGAAGCATGGGAACATTCCGCTGTGACCCCCACCGAGCCTGCTGGCGACAACAACGCACCCGCCACGCCCCTCCTCTCAGTAGTGAAAGGGCAGCCGACAGCCGAGGAGCTGGCGGCGCTGACCGCCGTCGTGCTTTCCTTGGGCGGCGTCCAGAACACCGGGACGGACAAGCCGCCGGTCCGGCACTGGGTCCGCCGCCAGCAGCTGAGACTGGACCCCACCCCGGGTCCCGGCGCGTGGAAGCGGAGCCGCGGCTAGCGGGGCCTGCCGCACGCTCCGGCGGCGTGGGCCTGTCCGGAAGAGCCGCAGCGCCGTTAGTCTCTGAGGGTGACTACAGACACCTCTCCTGCCGCCCGCCCGCATACCCGCATCGACGCCGTCGCAGATGACTACACCGACACCCTCATCAGGCTCAACCCGTCCTTCGCCACTACCCTCGGCGTCCCCGGGCACGAAACCGAATACCAGGACTTCTCCCCCGCCGGCATTGCCGAATTTGCAGAGGCCGCGCGCAAGGCACTGACCGACCTCGAAGGCCTCGAGCCGGAGGACGATGTTGACGCCGTGACGCTCGACGCCATGCAGGAGCGGCTGGGCCTGCAGCTGCTGATCCACGCCTCGGGCTGGGATTACGCCGACCTGAACAACATCGCCTCCCCGGCCCAGGACATCCGCGCCATCTTCGACCTCATGCCGACGGAGACCGTGGAGGACTGGCAGCACATTGCCGGCCGCGCGTCCAACGTTCCCGCAGCCATCGCCGGCTACACCGAATCCCTGCGCCAGGCGAAGGACGCCGGCCGGGTCGCCGCGGTGCGCCAGGTCAGGATCGTCATTGAGCAGGTCACAAAGTACGCCGCCGGGGACGGCTTCTTTGCGAAGCTCGCGGCAGGGGCAGCCACGGCCGCCGGGCCGCTGCCCGCCGCCGTTCAGGAAGAGCTCGACGCCGGCGCTGCCGCCGCCCGGGCAGCGTACGCCGGGCTGGCCGAGTTCCTCCGCGCGGAGCTGCTGCCCGCCGCGCCCCAGAAGGACGCCGTGGGCAGGGCGCGCTACGCCCTCGCCTCCCGCTCGTTCCTTGGCGCGACGGTTGACCTGGAAGAGACCTACGCCTGGGGCGTGGAGGAACTGGACAGGCTCATCGCACGGCAGGAACAAGTGGCGGACACCATCAAGGCCGGCGCCACCATCGCCGAGGCCAAGGAGATCCTGGACAACGACCCCGCGCGCCAGCTGAAAGGAAAGGAGGCGCTGAGGGAATGGATGCAGGAGCTTTCGGACAAAGCCGTGGCCGAACTCGCCGGCGTCCACTTCGACATCCCGGACGTCATGAAGAAGCTGGAATGCCTGATAGCGCCCACCGACGAAGGGGGCATCTACTACACCGGCCCCTCGGATGACTTCAGCCGCCCCGGCCGCATGTGGTGGTCCGTCCCCGCCGGCGAGGACACCTTCACCACCTGGGCCGAAACCACCACCGTCTACCACGAGGGCGTGCCGGGCCACCACCTCCAGGTGGCCACCGCCACCTACCGCCGCGAACTGCTGAACAAATGGCGGCGCAACGTCTGCTGGACCTCCGGCCACGGCGAAGGCTGGGCGCTGTACGCGGAAAACCTCATGCAGGAACTGGGCTACCTCAACGATCCCGGCGACCATATGGGCATGCTGGACATGCAACGGATGCGGGCCGCCCGCGTGGTGTTCGACATCGGCGTCCACCTTGAGCTGGAAGTCCCCGGGCGCTGGGGCTCCGGCACCTGGACCCCGGACAAAGGCTATGAGTTCCTGAAGGAGAACCTGCCCATCAGCGAAGGACAGCTCAACTTCGAGTTCACGCGCTACCTGGGCTGGCCGGGCCAGGCACCCTCCTACAAAGTGGGCCAGCGGCTCTGGGAACAGATCCGCGCGGAACTCGAGGCACGCCCCGGGTTCGACCTCAAGGAGTTCCACACAAGGGCACTCAACATCGGCTCAGTCGGGCTCGACACGCTCAGGCGGGCACTGCTTTCTTAGCTCTGAGTTCGCGGCCCCAAGGGGCCCGTCCTCGGCGCGCTGCTCCTTCGTCGCTCTGACGCGCGCTGCCGGACGGGCCCCTCGTTGCCGCCGCTGCGCGAGATGTTAGCACACCCGGACCGGGAATACTTAACATAGGGGGCTGAAACCCTTGTCCTCACAAGGATTTTTGGCTTCGGTGGAAACTTGGGGGACGTAATATTTCTAAATGTTCGTTCGCCGTGGTATGCGAATGGCCCTTAGCGTATTCGGGTGAGCACTCAGACAAGCACCCCTCCCCCCGCAGGAAAGACCGGCTTCCAGCTGCCCAAATGGGCTGGCTCGTTCGGCTTCCAGATCATCGCCGCCCTCATCGTCGGGCTCGGCCTCGGCCTGCTGGCCAAGTACACCGGCAGCATCAAGGCCAGCCCCAATGCCCTTGGCGCCACGCTGCAGACCATCGGCTCAAGCTACGTGTCGCTGCTGCAGACCGCCGTCGTACCCCTGATCTTCACCGCGGTGGTCAGCTCCATCTCGAACCTGCGCCAGGTGTCCAACGCCGCCAAGCTCGCCTGGAACACCCTGCTGTGGTTTGCCATCACGTCCCTGATCGCCGTGCTGATCGGCATCGGCCTGGGTGTCCTGCTGCAGCCCGGTGCCAACACCGGCATCTCAGAGGAAGCCAAGTACTCCGGCAAGTCCGGTGACTGGTGGGCCTTCCTGGTGGGCCTGTTCCCCAAGAACTTCCTGGGACTCGGCGCCAGCTCCACCGTTGCCGAATCCGGCGCGGTCACCACCTCCGTCAGCTTCAACGTGCTCCAGATCCTCGTGATCGCCATCGCCGTCGGTGTTGCCGCACTCAAGGTAGGCAAGGCTGCCGAGCCCTTCCTGAACCTGAACGCTTCGGCGCTGGCCGTCATCCAGAAGGTGCTGTGGTGGATCATCCGGATCGCCCCGCTGGGCACTGTGGGCCTCATCGGCAACGCCGTTGCCGTCTACGGCTGGGACACCATCGGTTCCCTGGGCAAGTTCACCTTCGCCATCTATGTTGGCCTGGCTCTGGTCATCTTCGCGGTGTACCCCATCCTGGTCCGCGCCCATGGCCTCTCGGTCAAGCAGTACTTCTCGGGCGTGTGGCCCGCCGTCCAGCTGGCCTTCGTCTCCCGCTCCTCCGTGGGCACCCTGCCGCTGACCCAGCGCGTCACCGAGCGCAGCCTGGGCGTTCCCCGCGCCTACGCCTCCTTCGCCGTGCCGCTGGGAGCCACCACCAAGATGGACGGCTGCGCCGCAATCTACCCCGCGATCTCAGCCATCTTCGTGGCCCAGTTCTTCGGAATCCAGCTGGACTTCACCCAGTACCTGCTGATCGCCCTGGTTGCCGTGCTTGGTTCCGCCGCCACGGCCGGCACCACCGGCGCCGTGGTGATGCTTACGCTGACGCTGTCCACGCTGGGACTGCCGCTGGCCGGCGTCGGACTGCTCCTGGCCATTGATCCGATCCTGGACATGGGCCGCACCGCGGTCAACGTGGCCGGCCAGGCCCTGGTTCCCACCATCGTGGCCAAGCGCCAGGGCATCCTGGACGAGCACCTGTACAACGCGCCCCGCAACGGCACACCGTTTGTCGACGACAGCTTCGACGCTGACGCCGCTCCCCAGGACGGCACCACCACGGACACCGCTCCGCGCCACCTTGAGGATGCGAAGGCCTAAAGGCCCCTGCTCACCCACCACAAAGAAGTCCCCGGGAACCCAACGGTTCCCGGGGACTTCTTTCTGTGTGAAGCGCCATCTCTGTGCAAGGCGCTGCCCGGCAGGAGGCCAGGCGTGCGGTCAGTGCCCGCCGCCGCCGATCACGCCGTTCTCCACCGCCTTGGTGACGGCGTCCGCCTCGGCCTGCGTCAGCTTCCCGTCCGCGACCGCCTGGTCCAGCCGGGTCTTGAGACCCGCCGCCTTTTCTGCCTGCCGCTCGCTGCGGAGCTCCTCCAGCGCCGCGGTGACCTTGGATTCCTCGATGCCAAGCGATTCAGCCAGCGACTTCGCAAGGGCGGCCTCGCGGGTGGCTCCATCAGGCTTCTCCCCCTCCGCCGGAGGACCGGCAGGCTTGTTGGCATCGCGGAAGGCCTGCAGGGCCTCCGTCACCTTTGCTTCCTCAACACCCAGCTTCTCCGCCAGCGCGGACGCCTGGGCAATTCCCCGCTCACCGCCCCGGCCGCCGTGCTTGCCCATGCCGCCGGGCATGGTGCTGGTGCTGCCGTCGGCCGATGCGCTCGCGCTCGGGGTGGGAGTGGGTGTCGTGGTAGCGGAGGCCATGCCGGCAACGCCGATGCCGGCACCAAGGGCCAGCGCCGCGGCTGACAGGCCGAGGGTCATTTTCTTTGTGCGTGACATTTCTTGTCTCCTGGTACTGCCGTCCGGGACGGCTGCTGATCGTCAGTCCTTTTCGGGACATTTCCAGCATCGGCAAGCAACTCATGGGAGAGCTGTCGGGAACCTTTCATTCTGCTGTGAAAATAAGTTGCCCAGAGTGCAAACTTGCACATAGTGTAAAAGGGTGACGATGACCCCTGCCCCGCCGGACGCCCCCGGACAACCAGGCGACCAGCCTTCCGCGCCGCCTTCCCGGCGGGAGCTGAACAAAGCCGCCACCCGCCAGGCCATCACGGACGCGGCGCTGACCCTCCTGCGCAGCAGCGGGCCCGGGAACTTCACCGTGGAGGACATTGCAGACGCGGCCGGAATTTCACGCCGGACCTTCTTCAACTACTTCGGCAGCACGGACGCCGCCCTGGCTTCCGTCACCCATGGCTTCCTGGACAACGCCATCCAGCAGTTCAGGCTCCGGCCCGCCGACGAACCCGTCCTCCAGTCCGCCCAAGAGGCACTCATGGCGCTTGCGGACCCGATGACGGTGGCCCCGCTGGCAGAACTGTTCACACTGACCCAGCAGAGCAGCCTGATGTCCCATTCCGAGCTGGAAGCCTGGGACCACTGCCGGGAACAGATCACCGCCGTGGCCCGCGACCGTGCGTCCGCCACTCCCGGCGCAGCGGACGAGCTCTACCTCCGCGCCCTCGCGGGGTCGGTGATTTCCTGCGGCAAGGCCGCCATGGAGGTCTGGTTTTCCCGCCGCGGCGCCGACCTCTCACCGGCATCCCTCGCGGAGCTCAGGCAGCTCCTGATCGATGCCATGGCCCTGCTCGGTTCCGGTTTCACCATCGGCGGCACGCCCGCCCCCTCATCCTCAGCCTCCCGTTCCTCCTGATCAGATCGGTCACCTCATATGGCACTGTTCCTTTACCGCCTGGGCAAGTTCTCCTACCGCCGGCGCTGGCTGGTCATTTCCCTCTGGCTTGCCGCACTGCTGGCCGTGGGCGGTGCCGCCGCAGCGTTCCACGGAACACTGTCCAACAACTTCCAGATTCCCGGCACCGAAACGCAGCGGATCGCGGACAAGCTGAAGGAAGAGCTTCCCTCGGCATCCGGAGGCACGGCCACCATCGTTTTTGAGGCGCCCGACGGCGGCTTTACCGCCGAGAGCCGGACCGCCGTCACGGATGCGCTCAGGAAGCTTGAGACCGTGCCGGACGTCCGCGGCACCGTGGATCCCTTCGCCACGCAGGCCCAGGTGGACCAGGCAGGGCAGGCCATCACCGACGGCGAGCAGCAGCTTGCCGCGGGCCAGGCCCAGCTGGACGCCTCCCAAGCCCAGCTCGAAGCCGGCCAGGCGCAGCTGGCCGCAGCAGAGCAGCAGCTTTCCGCAGCCGGCGCACCTGCCACACTCATCGAGGCCCAGCTCGGCCAGCAAAAGGCGGCACTGGCCGAGGGCCAGGCCAGGCTCGAGGCAGGCACCCGGGAGCTGGAAACCAGCAAGGCAAAGCTCGAACTCGGCAAGCGCCAGGCGGAAGCGTCCTCGGCCATTCGGTTCGTGTCCGAAGACGGCCGCGCCGCCGTGGCCCAGGTCCAGTTCAACACCTCCATCAACGGCCTGAGCCCCGAGGTCCGCCAGCAGGTCCAGGACATCGCCCACGAGACGTCCGGCGCCGGCGTCACCGCCTACGCCAGCAAGGAAATCACCGAGGACATCTCCGAACTTTTCGGCGCCGCTGAGATCATCGGCATTGCGGTGGCAGCCCTGGTCCTGATCCTGATGCTGGGTACGCTGGTCGCCGCCGGACTGCCGCTGCTGATGGCCGTGGTGGGCGTCGGCGTGGGGGTCGGCATCACGTTCGCCCTGTCCGGCCTCTTCGACATGAGCTCCATCTCTCCCATGCTGGCCCTCATGCTGGGCCTGGCCGTGGGCATCGATTACTCCCTGTTCATCGTCAACCGCCACCGGACGCAGCTGCTTGCCGGGATGGATCCGGAGGAATCCGTGGCGCGGGCCACCGGCACCTCCGGCAACGCCGTGGTTTTCGCCGGCCTGACCGTGATCATCGCCCTCGCCGCACTGGTGGTGCCGGGCCTGCCGTTCCTCACCGTCATGGGCCTGGCCGCGGCCGGCACCGTTGCCGTGGCCGTCCTGGTGGCCATCACCCTGACGCCCGCCATGCTGTCCCTGATCGGCCGGCGCATTATCTCCCGGCGGGCCTGGGCCAAAGCCGATGCCCACAACGCTGAGCCCGGCCACGAAGCAGCCGATGAGGCCAGGGACCGCGAGCGCAGCACCCGCGGCTGGGGCGGCCTGGTCACCCGGCACCCCATCCTGGCCCTCCTGGCCGGCGTGCTCCTCCTGGGCACCCTCGCGCTGCCGGCCACCCAGCTGCAGCTCGCACTGCCCGACGGCGGCACCGAACCCGTGGACTCCGAGGCCTACCAGGCGTACGACCTCACGGCCCGCAGTTTCGGCGAGGGCGTCACCGGCCCCATCGTCGCCGTGGGCGAGTTCCCGGCCGGCCTTGATGAAGCCCAGGCACAGACCCTGCAGTACGACGTCGCGGACAAGCTCCGCGCCGTGGACAATGTGGTGGCAGCCGTGCCGGTTGCCCTCAGCGAGGACCGCCGGACCGCCGTCTTCCAGGTCATCCCCGAGGAAGGCCCGGCCAGCGCCAGCACCGTCAACGTGGTGTCCGAGCTCCGCGGCCTCAATGACGACATCCAGTCCGAGCACGGCGTGGCGATGGGCCTGACAGGCCAGACGGCCGGCAACATCGACGTCTCCACCAAGCTGGGTGACGCCCTGCCGCCCTACCTGGCGATCGTCGTCGGACTTTCCCTGATCCTGCTGCTGCTGGTGTTCCGTTCCATCGTGGTGCCGCTGCTGGCCACAGGCGGTTTCCTCCTCTCGCTCGCCGCTGCCTTCGGCGCCGTGGTGGCTGTCTACCAGTGGGGCTGGCTCGGCGGGGTGTTCGACGTCGCCAACCCCGGCGCCGTGCTGAGCTTCCTGCCCATCATCCTGATCGGTGTGCTGTTTGGCCTGGCCATGGACTACCAGGTGTTCATCGCCTCGGGCATGCGGGAGGCCTACATGCACGGTTCCACCGCCAAGGAGGCCGTCCGGGTGGGCTTCCGCCACGCGGCCGCTGTGGTGACCGCCGCCGCGATCATCATGGTCAGCGTGTTCGCGGGCTTCATCTTCAGCCACCTCACCATGGTCCGGCCGCTGGGCTTCGCCATGGCGTTCGGTGTACTCCTGGACGCCTTCGTGGTGCGCATGACCATCGTCCCTGCCGTGATGTACCTGCTGGGTGAAAAGTCCTGGTGGCTGCCCCGGTGGCTGGACCGGATCCTGCCTGACGTGGACGTGGAAGGCGCCAAGCTCACCCGGTCCGAGGCGGCACCGGTTCCCGGGGAACTGGTCCACCAGGCCGGGCCGGTCAATTAGGCTGGATTTGTGGTCCGCCTGATTCTTGCATCCCAGTCCCCCGCCCGCACCAAGCTCCTGGCCGAGGCCGGCATCCGGCACTCCATCCTGGTGTCCGACGTGGACGAGGACGCCGTCCAGGCCAGCTACGGCGTCACCGATCCGCACGACACCGCCCTGCTGCTTGCCAGGGCCAAGGCCGAGGCGGTGGCGGCGCTGCCGGAAGCTGAGGGCGCGCTGGTGCTGGGCTGCGACTCTGTGTTCGAGTTCGACGGCGAGGCGCACGGCAAGCCGTACACCGCCGAGATCGCCCGCGAGCGCATGCTGCGGATGAGTGGCAACACCGGGGTGCTGCATACGGGCCATTGGCTGGTGGACTGCCGGGACACACATCCCGACGGCGACGGCGAAGGTACCGGCACCGGCGCCACCCTCGGGACGGTGGCCTCGGCCGAGGTCAGCTTCCTGGAGATGGACCCGGCAGAAATCGACGCCTACATCGCCACGGGCGAGCCGCTGCACTGTGCCGGCTCCTTCACCATCGACGGCCTGGGTGGGGCGTTCATCCGGAAGGTCGACGGCGACCCGCACACCGTCGTCGGACTTTCCGTCTCCACGCTCCGCAGCCTCCTTGCCGCCGCGAACGTGCGCATCACCGACCTCTGGCGTGGCTGACGGCACCTGCAGCGCCGGCAACAAAAGCACCGCAATTGGCAGGGTCTTGTAGCTTCCCTACAAAGCTTGGCCCGTTTACACGCGGATTCCGCAAGTAATATCGGCGGAACCCTCAAAACCGCGCTAGGCTCCCTGAAGGAAAGAAGGAGACGCCTTGTCAGCAAATTTGGAGCAGTCCGCAGGAACCACGCAGTCGACCCTCACAAAGGTGCTGATCGCCAACCGCGGTGAGATCGCCGTCCGCATCATCCGGGCCGCCCGCGACGAAGGCATCGCCTCAGTGGCTGTCTACGCGGACCCGGACCGCGACGCCCTGCACGTCCGCCTCGCTGACGAGGCCTACGCCCTGGGCGGCAACACCGCCGCCGAGTCCTACCTGGTCATGGACAAAATCATCGACGCCGCCCGCCAGTCCGGCGCCGACGCCATCCACCCCGGCTACGGCTTCCTTGCCGAAAATGCCGAGTTTGCCGCCAAGGTGATCGCCGCCGGCATCACCTGGATCGGCCCCTCCCCCGAAGCCATTTCCGCCCTGGGCGACAAGGTCCAGGCCCGCCACATCGCGGAAAAGGTCGGCGCCCCGCAGGTCCCCGGCACCGCTGACCCGGTGGAATCCGCCGAGGAGATCCTCGAGTTCGTGGACCGGCACGGACTGCCGGTGGCCATCAAGGCTGCGTTTGGCGGTGGCGGACGCGGCATCAAGGTTGCCCGCACCCGCGAGGAAATCCCCGAACTGTTTGAATCCGCCGTGCGCGAGGCCACCGCCGCGTTCGGCCGCGGCGAGTGCTTCATCGAGCGCTTCCTGGACGCTCCCCGGCACGTCGAGACCCAGTGCCTGGCGGACGCCCACGGCAACGTCGTGGTGGTCTCCACCCGCGACTGCTCGCTCCAGCGCCGCAACCAGAAGCTCGTCGAAGAAGCCCCGGCACCCTTCCTCACCGAGGAGCAGAACCGCCGGCTCTACGAGTCTTCCAAGGCAATCCTCAAGGAGGCAGGCTACCTGGGTGCCGGCACCTGCGAATTCCTGGTGGGACAGGACGGCACCATCTCCTTCCTGGAAGTGAACACCCGCCTCCAGGTGGAGCACTGCGTGTCCGAGGAAGTCACCGGCATCGACCTGGTGCGCGAGCAGTTCCGGCTGGCCCGCGGCGAAGAGCTCGGCTACGGCGACCCGGAGGTGCGCGGGCACTCCTTCGAGTTCCGCATCACCGGCGAGGACCCGGGCCGCAACTTCATGCCGGCGCCGGGCACCGTGCGCGTGCTGAAGAACCCCACCGGCCCCGGAGTCCGCATCGACTCCGGCATCGAGCAGGGTGATGAGATCAGCGGCAACTTCGACTCCATGCTCTCCAAGCTGATCGTCACCGGAGCCAACCGCCCCCAGGCCCTGCAGCGTGCCCGCCGCGCGCTTGAGGAAATGGTGGTGGAGGGCATCCCCACGGTTATCCCGTTCGACCTCGCGGTGGTGTCCGATCCCGCATTCGCCCCGGCCGAGGGCCCGTTCACGGTCCACACCCGGTGGATCGAAACAGAATTCGTCAACAACCTTCCTGCCTGGACCCCCGACGGGCCCGCCGACGCGGACGGTGCAGCCGACGACCGCCAGCGCGTGGTGGTGGAAGTGGGCGGCAAGCGCCTGGAAGTGGTCCTGCCCGCATCCCTGGGTGCCCTCGGAACCGGCGGGTCGGCAGCAGCGAAGCCGGCAAAGTCGAAGAAGCGCTCCCGCTCCGGCGGTCCTGCAGCGGCCACCGGCAATGCCCTGACCTCCCCCATGCAGGGAACCATCGTCAAGGTGGCTGTTGCCAACGGCGACGTCGTCTCCGAAGGCGACCTGGTGGTGGTCCTCGAGGCGATGAAGATGGAGCAGCCCCTGACGGCGCACCGCTCCGGAATCGTCATCGGGCTGGAGGCGTCCTCCGGTGAGACAGTGTCTGCCGGCGCCATCATCGCCATGATCGAAGACCAGTAAGCGCCGGAGGCACCCATGCTCGCACCCAGTTTCCAGGAAGAAGTGGGCCGGTACCACCTGGCCGTCCCCGAGATTACCCGGGGCAATCCCGAGCCCGTCAAGGAGCTCTATTCCCGGCTGGACGACGTCACGCTGGCCAACCCCTTTGGCGGGATCGCCCGCGGCTGGGCGCAGGTGGAGGCGAGGCTGGACCAGGCTGCGCGGCAGTTCCAGGACGGCCGGATGCTGGGGTTCGACACCGTCACGTCCTACACCGCACGGGACACCGCCTACCTGGTGGAGACCGAACACTTCCAGGCCCGCCTGGACGGTGCGGCTGTGGCCGAGGAGTTCGCCCTCCGGGTGACCAGCATCTTCCGGCGCGAGGAAGGCTACTGGAAGCTCGTGCACCGGCATGCCGACCCTGCCGCGCGCCCGCAGTCGCGCCGCTCCCTCACCCAGCCTCCGGCCTAGCTGACAGTTCCGGCCCAAACCGGCACACTTAGCAGATGCTGCCTTTCCTGCTCCTGGCCTCCCGGGCCGAGGACGCCGCCGCCGACGACGAATACGACGCCTACCTGCGCTATGGCGGCCTGGAAGAGCGGGAACTGCGCCGGGTCAGGCTCGAGGCTGCACCGCTGCCGGACCTGGACCTCGCGGACTACTCGGGGGTCATTGTTGGCGGAAGCCCTTTCACTTCCAGCGATCCGCCGGAAGGGAAATCAACCGTCCAGCAGCGGGTGGAACGTGAGCTGTCCGGGCTGCTGGACAGGCTGGTGGAAAGGGATTTTCCGTTCCTGGGCGCCTGCTACGGCGTGGGCACCCTCGGCACGCACCAGGGCGCCGTCATCGACAGGACTTATGGTGAACCGCTGGGCGGAGTGGAGATAGAGCTCACGGACGCGGGACTCGAGGACCCTGTCCTGAAGGGTATGCCGCGCACCTTTACCGCCTTCACCGGCCACAAGGAGGCCTGCACCGCCCTGCCGGCGCACGCCGTGCTGCTTGCGCGCTCCGCGGCCTGCCCGGTGCACATGTTCCGCATCCGGACGAATCTCTACGCCACGCAGTTCCACCCCGAACTGGACGTAGACGGGCTCATCACCCGCATCGACATCTACCGCAACGCCGGCTACTTCCCGCCCGAATCGGCTGAGGACCTGATGGAGAACGCCCGGCAGTTCACCGTCACCGAACCCATGAAGGTGCTCCGGAACTTCGTGGACCGCTACGCCCGGTGACACCGCGCACGGCCCCGAAGCGCCGCCGTCGTGCGTTCCCGCCCGGCTGCTCCGGCCCCGGACGCGAAAGTGCCCGGCGCACTCCCCTGTTGACGGGGAACGCACCGGGCACCGCAGCCACGAACCGGGCTGGAACGTACGGTCCGTATCCCTAGGCCACGTTGTTCTCGTAGTCCAGGTCGCGGGTTTCCTTGCTCACGAACAGGGCAATGAGCGTCAGCACGGCCATGGAGGTCAGGTAGACGCCCACCAGGACGGGGCTGCCGTCCGCGAGTTCCCACAGCGCGACGGCGATGAACGGGGCCACCGCTGCGCCCAGGATGCTGGAGAAGTTATAGCTCACTGCGGACCCCGTGTACCGGACGTTGGTGGGGAACAATTCGGGCAGCAGGGCGCCCATGGGTCCGAACGTCAGGCCCATCAGGGAGAAACCGATCACCAGCAGCGCCATGGTGCCAACAAATCCGCCGCTGAACAGCGGGACGAACAGCAGGCCGAAAACGAAGATCCCGCCGGTGACGGCCAGGAGCATCTTGCGGCGGCCGTACTTCTCGGCCAGCGGCCCGGACACAAGGGTGAAGATACCGAAGAAGACGACGCCGGCAATCAGCATCCACAGGAAGTCGTTGCGGGTGTAGCCCAGTCCGGGGACGAACGCCGCGGCGGCCGCTTCCGACATCGGCTTTCCGGCCTTTTCAGCCGCGGCCCTGGCAGCATCCAGCGTGGCGGGACGGGTGCCGTAGGTGAGGGTGAAGGTGGTCATCAGATAGAAGAGCACGTACGTGGCGAGCATGATGAACGTGCCCAGGATGAGCTGGCGCCAGCTGGTCTTGAACACCCGGCCCAGCGGCAGCTTGGCCACCTCGTTGGACTCGATCACCTTGGTGAAAGCAGGAGTTTCGATCAGCTTCAGGCGGACGTACAGTCCGATGATCACCATGACGGCGCTGAGCAGGAACGGCACGCGCCAGCCCCAGGCCTGGAAGTCAGCCGGTGAGAGCGCGTAGCTGAACACCAGGAAGATGACGTTGGCGATGATGAAGCCGATGGGCGCGCCCAGCTGCGGGAAGGTCCCGTAGATGGCGCGCTTGTTGGCCGGGGCATTCTCCGTGGCCAGCAGCGCGGCGCCGCTCCATTCACCACCCAGGGCCAGGCCCTGGGCGAAACGCATGACCACCAGCAGGGCCGGAGCCCAGAACTCCCAGCCCGGAACCAGTGCGGTGGGCAGGCAGCCGATCAGGAAGGTCGCAATACCCATGGTCAGGAGGGATGCCACCAGGGTGCCCTTACGGCCGAATTTGTCGCCGAAGTGGCCAAAGACGATCGAGCCGAGGGGGCGGGCGATGAAGGCCACGCCGAACACGGCGAACGAGCTCAGGAGCTGGGTGGTTTCGTTCTGGTTGGGGAAGAACAGCTGCGGGAAAACCAGCACTGCGGCGGTGGCGTAGACGTAGAAGTCGTAAAACTCGACCGTGGTGCCGATCAGGCTGGCGACGATCACGCGTCCGCGTGAGTTCACCGGCTGGGACCCGGACACCGTGGAGGTATGGGTGGATGACATAGGTAAACGCTTTCGTGAGGACCGGCCGGACCCGGGGTAAAGGAACGGCTCGAAATAGTCAGAGTTCAATATTAGTTCCCTCCGTCCAGTCAATGGACGAAAGGTCCAGCATGCGGACCTGTGTGGTGTGTCTCATTTTGTGGTCCCCGCCGTCCGCCTCACACCCGGCAAGGCCCGCCGATAGGCAAATGTCACAGCGCGTTAACACACGGCGTCCGTCCGTGAAACGCGGCTTCCCTACCTTGGAGGAACAACATCCCCCAGAAGGAGGTACCCCGTGACTGTTGACCGCACCGCCGATGCCGGCACCGGAAGTTCCGTTGATCTCGAAGATTCCGCCTTGCCCGGAACCGCCGCATCCGCCAGCGCACAGCCCGGCCCTACCCGCACCACAGACTCCCCCGCCCTTGAATTCCGCCCCGGCCGCTGGATCGCCAACTGGGATGCCGAGAACAAGGAGCAGTGGGAAACTGCAGGCCGCTCCATTGCGCGCCGCAACCTGAACTGGTCAATCTTCGCCGAATTCCTCGGCTTTGTCGTATGGCAGCTCTGGTCCATCGTGGTGGTCCAGCTCCCCGCAGCCGGCTTCACCTTCTCCACCTCCGAAATATTCTGGCTGATCTCCATGCCGAGCCTCGTGGGTGCCACCCTGCGCATCCCGTACACCTTCATGGTTCCCCGCTTCGGCGGCCGCAACTGGACCATCGTGTCCGCCCTGCTGCTCCTGATCCCCTCCATCGGCCTGGCCCTGTGTGTCTCCAACCCGGAAACCCCGTTCGGCGTCATGCTCCTGGTGGCCGCCCTGGCAGGCTTCGGCGGCGGCAACTTCGCCAGCTCCATGGCCAACATCACCTTCTTCTACCCCGCCCGCGAAAAGGGCTGGGCCCTGGGCCTGAACGCCGCCGGCGGCAACATGGGTGCCGCCGTGGCACAGCTGGCCGTCCCGATTGCCATCACCCTCCTCGCCGTCGGCACGGTCAACCTGCCCCTGGCCGGCTGGATGTGGGTCCCGTTCATCCTGATCGCCGCCTTCGGTGCCTGGAAGTACATGGACAACCTCACCAGTGCCAAGGGTGACGTGGCAGGCTCCATCGCAGCGCTGAAGGAACCGCACCTGTGGATCATGGCGCTGCTCTACATCGGCACGTTCGGCTCGTTCATCGGATTCGCCGGTGTCTTCCCCAAACTGATCAAGGACTACTTCCCGGCTTTCTCCTCCATCGGAGTGGGCACTGTGGCACTGTCGCTGGCCTTCCTCGGCCCGCTGGTGGGCTCCCTGGCCCGCCCGTACGGCGGACGCATGGCTGACCGGATGGGCGGTGCCCGCATGACTGTGGCGGCCTTCGCCTCCATGGCCGTCATCACCCTCACCATGATCTGGACCCTTCCGCTGAAGAACTTCTGGCTCTTCCTGGCCCTCTTCCTGATGCTCTTCACCGCCAGCGGCTTCGGAAATGGTGCCACCTATCGGATGATCCCCATCATCTTTGCCACCAACAGCCGCGCTGCCCGGAACGGCGCCAGCTCGGTGGCCACCCAGCGCCTCGCCTCCTCCGCCCTGGGCCTCATCTCCGCTATCGGCGCCTACGGCGGGTTCGTGATCCCGCAGGTGCTGAACGCCTCCAACTCGGCCAGCGGCTCGTACACCCCCGCGTTCTACGGCTTCGTCGGGGCGTACGTCCTGATGCTGGTTGTGTGCTGGTCCTGCTACATCCGCAACGCCAACCGAAATGCGATGGGACACGTCTAACATGACCAAAAGCGCCGACACGCACTGCCCTTACTGCGCCCTGCAGTGCGCCATGACGCTCACGTCTCCCACGGCACTGGCCCCGGCTTCCCAGCCGGGGTCAGTCCCCGTGCCGGGAACTGCCGCCCCCGGAATCCCCCTGGCGGCACCCCTCGAAGTCAGCGGCCGGGATTTCCCCACCAACCGCGGCGGCCTGTGCCGCAAGGGCTGGACCTCCGCCAGCCTCCTGAACCACCCCGGACGGATCACGGAGCCGCTCCTGAAGGGCGCTGACGGCGTCCACCGGCCCATCAGCTGGGACCAGGCCCTGGACCTCGCCGTGTCCGCTGTGAAGGACGCCCGCGCCCGGTACGGCGCCGACGCCGTCGGCGTGTTCGGCGGTGGCGGCCTCACCAACGAAAAGGCCTACATGCTGGGGAAGTTCGCCCGGCTCGCCCTGGGCACCTCCCGCATCGACTACAACGGCCGGTT
Organism: Pseudarthrobacter sp. NCCP-2145; assembly: GCF_023708005.1. Classification (NCBI taxonomy): domain Bacteria; kingdom Bacillati; phylum Actinomycetota; class Actinomycetes; order Micrococcales; family Micrococcaceae; genus Pseudarthrobacter; species Pseudarthrobacter sp. NCCP-2145. Next base: position 78,890 of record NZ_BRCG01000022.1, read on the forward strand.
CTGCATGTCCTCGGCCGCGGCGGCCGGGATGCGCGCTTTCGGCGTTGACCGCGGGCTCCCCTTCCCCCTCGAAGCGCTGGACACCGCCAGCACCATCCTGATGCTCGGCTCCAACGTCGCCGAAACCATGCCGCCGTTCGTGCAGCATCTCAAGGGAACGCGCGACGCCGGCGGGCTGATCGTGGTGGATCCGCGCCGTTCCGCCACTGCCGCGTTCACGGCCGACGGTGGCGGCCTCCACCTCCAGCCCCTGCCGGGCACCGACCTTACCCTTCTCCTGGGCATCTCCCACGTGGTCATCCACGAGAACCTGGTGGACAGCGCGTACCTGGCTGGGCGCACGTCCGGCTACAGTGCCGTAGCCCGCAGCGTCAACTCCTTCTGGCCCGAACGGGTGCAGTCCCTCACCGGCGTCCCGGCTGAACTGATCCGCGAAACGGCCCGCCGGCTGGCCCGGGGCGCACGCGACGGCGGGAGCTATATCCTCACCGGCCGCGGTGTGGAGCAGCACGTGGACGGCACCGACACCGCCACGGCCGCGATCAACCTGAGCCTCCTGCTGGGCCTGCCCGGATCGGCCCGGAGCGGCTACGGGACCCTCACCGGCCAGGGCAACGGCCAGGGCGGACGCGAGCACGGCCAGAAGGCCGACCAGCTCCCCGGCTACCGCAAGATCACCGACCCCGCCGCCCGCGCCCACGTGGCGAAGGTCTGGGGCGTGGAGGAGGACCTCATTCCCGGCCCGGGCCTGCCCGCCGTGCAGCTGCTGAAGTCGCTGGGCAAGCCCGACGGCGTCCGCTGCCTTCTTGTCCACGCCTCCAACATCGCCGTGGCCTCCCCCGACGCCAACGCCGTGATCGCGGGGCTCCGGAGCCTGGACTTCCTGATGGTCTGCGACTTCTTTATGTCTGAGACGGCCGCTGAGGCCGACCTCATCCTTCCCGTCCTCCAGTGGGCGGAGGAAGAGGGCACCCTGACGAACCTCGAAGGCCGCGTGCTGCGCCGCCGCCGGGCCCTCACTCCGCCGGCCGGCGCCCGCAGTGAACTGTGGATCATGGCGCGGCTGGCCGAAGCCCTTGACGCCCCCTCCACCTACAGCGAGGACCCCGAAACCGTGTTCGAGGAACTCCGCCTTGCCTCTGCCGGCGGACTGGCGGACTACTCCGGGATCGACTACGGCATGCTGGACCGCGGCGAAGCCGCCTACTGGCCCTACCCCGCCGGCAGCCAGGGAACACCGCGGCTGTTCCAGGACCGGTTCGCGCACCCGGACGGCAAAGCCGTGATGACCCCGGTGACGCCGCGCCGCCGTCGTGCTCCTGCTGCGCCCCCTGCAGGGGCTGGCACCGCAGCGACAACCATGACGCTCATCACCGGCCGCCTCCTGGAGCACTACCAGTCCGGCGCGCAGACCCGGCGGGTGTCGGAGCTGCTGGCGGCGCAGCCGGAAGCGAAGGTGCAGATCCATCCGGCGGCTGCGGCGTCGATGGGCATCACCGAGGGGGCGCTCGTGTCCGTGGCCAATGAGCGCGGCGAGGTGCAGTGCCGGGCCCAGCTCAGCACCGCCATCCGTCCCGAAACCGTCTTCCTGCCGTTCCACTTCCCGGAACTCGAGAGTGCGAACCGCCTCACGGAAGCGGCCACGGACCCCGTCTCCGGGATGCCGGAGTTCAAGTTCAACACCGTGTGGGTCCGGCCCGTAGCCGCGCCCCTTTCCACCAACGTGCTTCAAACGACGGAGGCCTCATGAGCGAGCAGATTGTCATTGTCGGATTCGGCCCGGTGGCGGCCCGGCTGGTTGACGAACTCCTGCCTGCCGTCCGCAGCGGCATGGTGGGCCTGACGGTGGTGGGCGAGGAAGCTGAAGCCGCCTACAACCGCGTGCTCGTGGCCGATCTCGGCGTGGGCAGGACCACCGCCGAGGCCCTGGCCCTCTCAGACGCCGCGGAGCTGACCGCCCAGGGCGCCGACATCCGCCTGGGCGTCCGGGTGAAGCGTGTGGACCGCGCCCGGCAACAGGTCCTCCTGTCCGACGGCGGTGCCGTCCGCTACGACCGGCTGGTCTTCGCCACGGGGTCGCGCCCGGTCATTCCCAACCTGACCGGCATCAACCCCGATCCCACCCAC
>NZ_BRCG01000023.1:0-79870 GCF_023708005.1 Pseudarthrobacter sp. NCCP-2145
TCCACATCCAAATACCCGCGTTGCGCGTCCTCGCGTCCCTGCATAAGACCAGTCTTAACCACCAGCCTCACCAGTCCAGCCGACGCGCCTAAACCAGCGGATATTTCAGCAGTCTCCTAGGCGATGGCTGCTGCCGCGAAGTCGCCCACCATCTGCAGGAACTCACCTTCGGACAGCACTTCGATGGGCTGGCCGCGGTCATGGAGCTCCAGGACGCGCCGGGCTTTGCCGGTCAGCCGGCCGGAGCGGAGGTCGGAGGCAACAAAGCCGTCCCCCACCACCAGGACGGTGGTGCGCCCGGTCACCCGGCTCTCCGGCCGGGCGCCGACGTCGGCAGAGCGCCTTTTGGCTTCCGGGCGCCCTATGGACAGCGCCCCGGTGAAGACGACGGTCTGGCCGTACAGTGGGTGGCCCGGCTCGGCATCGGGGTTGGGAAGCGGGTTGGCTCCCTCCTCCGGCCAGCCCGACTGGAAAGGCCGTAGCGGCGCAGCCGTGCCGCTGCCGGCAGCGGCAAGGGCCGCGATGCTGGACTTGGACAGCCCGTCCGTGGCCGGGTCGAAGGCCTGCTGGCGCGGCATCACCAGCCCCAGCGAAAGGTAGAGTTCGCCGATGCTGTTGGCCTGGTTCCGCCGGGCTATGTCGATCAGGATTCCCGCGCAGGCCCGGGCGTCCTCAGCGGCGTCGTGGTGCTTCACCAACGGCACGCCGGCTTCCTCGGCGGCGAACGGCAGGGAGTTGGACACCAGCGAGTAGCACCGCCGGGAAAGCATGACGGTGCACACATAGTCGTAGGCGGGCCCCGGCAGGCCGGAGACCTCCAGGCCCGACCGGATCACTCCCAGGTCGAAGGCGGCATTGTGCGCCGCGAGGATGTCATCACCAATGAAGGCGCCGATTTCGGGGAAGAGTTCCCCGAAGCGGGGGTGCCCGGCCACGTCGTCAGCCCGGATGCCGTGGATCCGCACGTTGTGGTAGTCGAAGTGGTCGTGGTTCGGCGGGGGCCGCATCAGCCATGAAGCCTCGTCCACGATCTGCCCGCCCCGTACCTTCGTCAGGCCCACCGCGCAGGGAGAGCCCCGGAAGCCGTTCGCAGTTTCAAAGTCGATCGCCGTAAAGTCCAAACCCACGGCCCAACCTTACCGCCGGAATGCTGCTCCTCCATGCAGGCACGGCTCTGTCAAGTACCCTTGAGAGGTGAACTTTCCTGTGATGAATGACCTCGCCGTGTCCATGCTGGGCGGCGCAGGACCGGTGCAGCCCCAGCTGGCCTCCTTCCTGCCCGACTGGCTGAACCCCCAGGTCTTCCTGGCTGATCCCGCCCTGGCGCCGTGGGTGGTGCTGCTGGTCTGCGGCATCGTCTTCGCGGAGACCGGCCTGCTGGTGGGCTTCTTCCTGCCCGGTGATTCCATGCTGTTCACAGCTGGCCTCCTGGTGGCCACGGACACCATCAAGTTCAACGTGTGGGTCTTCGCGCTGCTGATCATCATTTCGGCCATCGTGGGCAACCAGACCGGCTACCTCATCGGGTCGAAAGCCGGGCCCGCCATCTTCAACAAACCCAACTCGCGCCTGTTCAAGCGGGAAAACGTGGAGAACGCGCACGCCTTCTTCGAAAAGCACGGCGGCAAGGCATTGATCCTGGCACGCTTCGTCCCCATCATCAGGACTTTCGTCCCCGTCATCGTGGGCGTCGCCCAGATGAACAAAAAGAAGTTCTTCCTCTTCAACGTCATCGGCGCAGTGCTGTGGGGCGGCGGCGTGACGCTGCTGGGATACCTGCTGGGCGACCGTATCCCGTGGGTCCGTGACAACCTGGACATCATTTTCATCGCGATCGTCCTGGTGTCCGTCCTGCCCATCGGCGTGGAGGTCCTCCGCGGCCTGTCCGCCAAGCGCCAGGCGAAGGCCTACGGCACCGACCCCGTGGAGGAGTTCATCGAGGAGCACGCCCCCGAGGACGAGCAGAAGACCCCCCGCCTTCCGTAAGTGCCCGTAAACCAGGGAAGGTGTGTTCCCCGCCGCGGCGGGGAACACACCTTTTTGGTTAACCGGCAACTGTGGGGCCTTGCGTCCCGTCAGGCCTCTGCCCGGCGCAGCGCCTCGACGATGGCCGGCAGCAGCGCGCGGAAGGCCTTGCCACGGTGGCTGATGGCGTTCTTTTCCTCTGCGGACAGCTCTGCGCAACTGCGGTCCTCCCCCGCCGGCTGCAGCACGGGATCGTAGCCGAAGCCCCCGCTGCCCCGCGGCTCGCGGAGCAGCACGCCCTCCAGCTGTCCGTATTCCACCACCTCGTGGCCGGGCCTGCCGTCCGTGTCCGGCACAGCCAGCGCCGCCGCGCAGACGAAGGCCGCACCCCGGTGGATGTCCGGCACGTCGGAGAGCTGGCTGAGCAGGAGCCGCAGGTTGGCGGCGTCGTCGCCGTGGGTGCCGGCCCACCGGGCCGAAAAGATCCCGGGCGCTCCGCCCATCACGTCCACCGCAAGGCCGGAGTCGTCGGCAATGGCCGCCAGGCCGGTGGCTTCCGCAACGGCACGCGCCTTCAGCAGCGAATTCTCGGCAAACGTCACACCGGTTTCGACGACGTCAGGGGCACCTGCCGCTGCCGCGTCCACCACCTGGGTGTCGACGTCGAGCCCCGGGACCTGTCCCCGCAGCAGCTCGCGGAGCTCCCGCACCTTGCCCTTGTTGTGGGTTGCCAGGACCAGGCGGGGAGCATCTCCGCCGGCCGGGTTCACAGCGTGTCCGCCAGGGTCTCCCGCTGGATGGCGGCGAGCTGGGTGGTGCCCAGCAGTGCCAGGTCCAGGAGCTGGTCCAGCTCGGCCCGGTCAAAGGGTGCGCCCTCGGCCGTTCCCTGCACTTCCACGAACTTTCCCGAGCCGGTGACCACAACGTTCATGTCGGTTTCTGCCCGGACGTCCTCGACGTACGGCAGGTCCAGCATGGGCACGCCGTCGATGATGCCCACGGACACAGCGGCAATGGTGTCGATCAGGGGCTGGGCATTTTTTGCGATCAGCTTGTTGTCGCGGGCGAAGCGGATGGCGTCTGCGAGCGCGACGTAGGCGCCGGTGATGGCTGCCGTGCGGGTGCCGCCGTCCGCCTGGAGAACGTCGCAGTCCAGCACGATTGTGTTTTCGCCCAGGGCCTTGGTGTCGATGATCGAGCGCAGCGAACGTCCGATGAGCCGGGAGATTTCGTGGGTGCGGCCGCCGATCTTGCCTTTGACGGATTCGCGGTCGGAGCGGGTGTTGGTGGCCCGGGGCAGCATGGCGTACTCGGCGGTGACCCAGCCGCGGCCTTCCCCCTTGAGCCAGCGCGGCACGCCTGCGGTCAGGGATGCGGTGCACAGGACCCGGGTGTTGCCGAACTCGATCAGGGCGGATCCCTCGGCCTGGGTGGACCATCCGCGGGTGATGCTGATGGGCCGGAGCTGGTCGGGGGCGCGGCCGTCGGCGCGCACGATGGGTACTGCAGTTGCTTCAGAAGTCATGTCTTTAGCTTATCGACTGCACGCCCGGCCGATGCCGGTCCCCTGGTCGAAGCCGTGGCAGGGACCCCGGGGGGCTAGATGGTGTAGTGCACTCCGGCAACCGCTACCGCCACGTCGCCGCCGAACACCGGGCGGGCTTCGGCCATCACCGTGGTCTGTGATGTCCACACGGGAATGTGCGTGAGCAGGAGCCGGCGGGCCCCCGCAGCCGCAGCGGCTTCCCCGGCGCGCTTTCCGGTCAGGTGGACGTCCTTGATGCCGTCGTCGCGGCCTTCCTCGAAGGCTGCCTCGCACAGGAACAGGTCGGCGTCCTTGGCTGCTTCCTCAAGCCCGGCACAGGAATCGGTATCACCGGAATAGGTCAGGGTCCGGGAAACAGGCGTACCGTCCTTGTCCGGTTCCACCACTTCCACCCGCAGGGCGTAGGCCTCCTCCACGGGGTGGTTGACGGCGAAGGGTGTCACGGTGAACGGCCCCACGGTCACGGACTCGCGTTCCGCCCAGTTAGTGAAGTCGAATTCCTCGTGCATTCCGGGGTCCAGCTCCAGGCCGTACGCCGTGGCCATCCGGTCTGCCGTGGCCGCAGGCCCCCAGACGGGGATCCGGCCGCGGCCCCAGCCGCCGGGCTTCCACCGGACCGCCACGTGCAGGCCGCACAGGTCCATGCAGTGGTCGGGGTGCAGGTGGGTGAGGAAGATCGCGTCGATATCCTCCAGGTCGGTGTACCGCTGGATGGCACCCAGCGCCCCGCTGCCCAGGTCCATGACCACTTTCCAGGTCCGCTCGCCGTCGTTCGCGGTCAGGAGGTAGCACGACGCCGGTGACCCGGGGCCGGGAAAGGACCCCGTGCAGCCTACGATGGTGAGCTTCACTGGCCGCTGCCCCCGGTCGCTGAAGTGCCCACGAAGTTGGAGATCCGCGGCCGCGCCGCAGCGTTCTGGGCGGCGGCGATCATTTCCGGGGTGATCCTGGCGAGGCTTCCCGTGGGGTACTGGGCGGACACGTGGTCCACGTGCCGGACGGAGAGGACCTCGGGCCCCAGGAACCGCCGGGCCAGCGCCTCGAACTGGCCGGCGTCCCCGGTGGCCACGAAGTGGTGCTCCGGCGGCGTTGCGTCCGTGCGCTGCAGGTTGTGGGTGGCCAGGGCGCGGTAGACGTCCTTGGCGGTTTCCTCGGCGCTGGACACCAGGGTCACGTCCGCCCCCATGACGTAGGAGATGACGCCGGTGAGCAGCGGGTAGTGCGTGCAGCCCAGGACCACCGTGTCCACGCCGGCCGCCTTGAGCGGGGCGAGGTATTCCTCGGCGACGGCCAGCAGCGCCGGACCGGTGGTGATCCCTGCTTCGACGTAGCTGACGAATTCCGGGCACGCCACGGAGGTGATCGCCAGGTCCGGCGCCGCGGCGAACGTATCCTCGTAGGCCCGGGAGCCGATCGTGGCGGAGGTGCCGATCACGCCCACCAGCCCGCTGCGGGTTGCCGCCACTGCCCGCCGCACCGCCGGCTGGATGACTTCGATAACCGGGATGCCGTACTTGGCCGTGTACCGCTCGCGGGCGTCCCGCAGGACAGCGGCCGACGCCGAGTTGCAGGCTATGGTGAGCAGCTTGACGCCGGAGTCCACCAGTTCGTCCATCACGCCCAGGGCGTTGGCCCGCACCTCTGCGATGGGCAGGGGGCCGTACGGTCCGTGCGCCGTGTCCCCCACATAGAGGATTGACTCGTTGGGAAGCTGGTCGATGATGGAGCGGGCCACCGTGAGGCCGCCAACTCCGGAGTCGAATACGCCGATGGGCCGCGACTCCAAGGCGGCGGCGGGCAGGTCGCTGGCGTCGGACCCCGTGGCAGCGCCGGCTGACGGATCCATGCTTGAGGCTCTACTCATGATTATTCGAGGATAGGTCTTCCCCGCGGCTCCAGTCATGAACCTGTGGCCGGGAGCTCATGTCTGGTGTGTCACAGCGCAGGGACGGGGGGCGGTCCGCGCCGCTCACCGGCGCGACTCCATGGACTGCAGCATGGCCTGGACCAGTGACTCCTGGAGCCACGTGGCGAAGTTGTAGACCAGGGCCAGGTAGCTCTCCACGTCCTCGGCCTGGGACCAGTCCTGCATCAGGTGGACGTGCTCGGCGTCCTCCTCGTCCTGGATATCCAGCCGCTCGGCAAGGACCAGCCGGACATCGTTCAAAGCCATGGACCAGTGCCGTGCCGCGTCGGGCGTCAGCACGATCTCGTCCTTGTCCAGGTCCAGGGCCGCGGCCCGCAGGGCGCCGATCTTAGTTTCCCGCAGCGAGCGTTCGGTGAGCTGGCGGAACTCCAGGGAGGCGCCGGCGTCGTCCTTCATGACATTGGGGAGCAGGCGCTTGACGGCGCGGTCGGAAGGCTCTGCCACGTCCATGTCCAGGCCGATCAGGGCGGCCAGCGGATCCTGGCCGTCACGGTCCTCCGGCTGGAGCATTGAGATGACGTCATGGATCAGGCTGCGCAACAGGTCGCGTTCCGCGGGCTCAAGGTAGCCGGTGATGCCTTTGAGTCCGTACTTGAATGCCTTAGCCACGTTTCCCCTTGCCCTGGCCTCCGCCGGAGTTGCCGTTGTTTCCACCGCTGGCTTTTTCCACGGTGGCCCACAGCCCGAACCCGTGCATGGCGACGGCATGGCGTTCCACCTGTTCCTTGCTGCCCGAGGCAACAATGGAGCGGCCCTTCTTGTGGACCTCCATCATGAGCTTGTTCGCCTTGCTCTCGGAGTAGCCGAAATAGCTTTGGAAAACATAGCTCACGTAGCTCATGAGGTTGACGGGATCGTTCCAGATCACCAGGTTCCAGGGGATGTCCGGCGCGGTCAGGGAATCTGTGGATTCCGCTGTTCCGGTCCGGGTGCCCTCCTGTGTATCAGGGCCGAGCGCAACGCCTAAGGTCATCTGTCCATTCTATGGGGATGCCGGGCCACCGCCGGATCGGGCCCACGCCGGCGAGGGGCCCGCGGCGAAGCGAAGCGAGACGTGGGAGCCGGCGGGTGGGCCCACGCCGGCGAGGGGCCCGCGGCGAAGCGAAGCGAGACGTGGGAGCCGGCGGGGACTAGAGTGATTTTCGTGAGTACCTCCGCTGGCTGGGAGCATCCCCGCACCTCTTTTTACACCGACCACTACGAGCTGACGATGCTGCAGGCATCGCTGCATTCGGGGGCCGCGCACCGCAAGTCGGTGTTCGAGGCTTTTGCCCGGCGGCTGCCGGATGGCCGGCGCTACGGCATCGTGGCCGGCACGGGACGGCTGCTGGAGGGCATCGCCAATTTCCGCTTCGGGGATGCCGAGCTTGAGTTCCTGGAACGCACCAAGGTGGTCAACGCGCAGACGCTGGAGTACCTGGCGTCCTACCGGTTTTCCGGCGACATCTGGGGCTACCCCGAAGGCGAGGCGTACTTCCCGAACTCCCCCATCCTGATTGTCGAGGCCACGTTCGCGGAGGCCTGCATGCTGGAGACCTACCTTCTGTCCGTGTTGAACCATGACAGCGCCATCGCCTCGGCTGCTTCCCGGATGGTCACCGCGGCCGGCGGCCGGCCCTGCATTGAGATGGGCTCCCGGCGCACCCATGAGGAAGCAGCCACCGCTTCCGCCCGGGCAGCAATCATCGCCGGGTTCGACAGCACCTCCAACCTCGAGGCTGGAATCCGCTACGGGATCAAGACGGTGGGCACCGCCGCCCATTCCTTCACGCTCCTGCACGACACCGAGCGGGACGCGTTCGAGGCCCAGATTGCCTCGCTCGGGGACCATACGTCCCTGCTGGTGGACACGTACGACGTCGAAGCGGCCGTCCGCACGGCCGTGGACCTTGCGGGTCCGCGCCTGGGGGCGGTCCGGCTGGACTCCGGCGACCTTGTGGCGCAGGCGCAGTGGGTGCGCAGGCTCCTTGACGACCTCGGCAACGAAAACACCAAGATCGTGGTCACGTCAGACCTCGATGAGTACGCCATCGCCGCCCTGCAGTCCGCCCCCGTGGATTCCTACGGCGTGGGCACGTCCCTGGTCACCGGCTCTGGCGCCCCGACGGCCAGCATGGTGTACAAGCTGGTCAGCCGCACGGACGACGACGGAACGTTCGTCTCCGTGGCCAAGGCGGCCAAGAACAAGGCCAGCGTGGGCGGCCGCAAGTACGCGCTGCGCAAGTTGAACGAGCGCGGCATTGCAACTGCCGAGGTGGTGGGCGTCGGCCACCGGCCGGAGGATGACGGCAATGACCGGCCCCTCCTGCAGCAGTTCATGAAGAACGGGGAGCTGCTGCCGGGCTGGACCGGCCACGAGGGCGTGCTCCGGGCCCGCCAGCGCCATGCGGATTCCATGGCGGAGCTGCCGCCGGTGGTCAACCGCCTGCAGCGCGGGGAGGCCGCCATCCCGACTCTCTATGAAGAAAACTGAGGAGAACCGATGTCCCGGGCACTGATCATCGTCGACGTCCAGAACGATTTCTGCGAGGGCGGTTCTCTGGCCGTTTCCGGCGGCGCGGATGTGGCCGGCGCCATCAGCGAATATGTGGACGCCCACCACGGCGAGTTCGACCACATCGTTGCCACCCAGGACTGGCACATCGATCCCGGAGAGCATTTCTCGGACATGCCGGACTTCAAGGACAGCTGGCCGCCGCACTGCGTGGCGGGCACCCCCGGGGCTGAACTGCATCCCGACCTGGACACCGAATACATCCAGGCCTACTTCCAGAAAGGGCAGTTCTCCGCCGCCTACTCCGGCTTCGAGGGCCTGCTGGCCCCCGAAGATGCGGTGCCCACCGGAGAACGGCAGCCCGGGGCCCTGCCCGGTCCCGCGGACGCCGGGAGGTTCGCTCCGGACGAAGACGCGATCGGGCTGGACGACTGGCTGCAGAGCCATGACGTGGAGGACGTCGTCGTTGTGGGAATCGCCACGGATTACTGCGTGATGGCAACGGCCCTGGACGCAGTCCAGGCCGGCTACTCCGTCACGGTCCTCCGCTCCCTGACGGCCGGGATCGCCGAGGACCTGGAGGAAGCAGTGGCCGAAATGGAACTCGGCGGCGTGGACGTAGCCTAGGGCACCACCGGGTGGGGCCCGGCGCCGATGATCAGCAGGCCCTTCGCCGTTTCACCCGCCCCTTGATCCCAGGGCAGGAACGGGACCCGGGTACTACAGTGGAGGCATGGCTGCCAGTCGCAATCCGCTCGACGACCTGCGCGAGACCATCGGCCGCCTTGCCGACCAGCTCAAGCTGCCCGGCTCGGAACGCGTCGACGACCTGGTCGGCGATCTCGTGGGTCCGAGGCCCGGGCCGGCCCGGCCACTGTCCGAGGTGCAGGCCGAGCTCGACGCGCTGGTCGGCCTGGAGACAGTGAAGGAACAGGTGCGGGCGCTCGTGGCACTTCTCCAGGTCCAGGCCCGCCGTAAGGCGCACGGTCTGCCGGAGGTGGCCACCTCCCAGCATCTGGTCTTCCTCGGAAACCCGGGCACGGGCAAGACCACCGTGGCGCGGCTCCTGGCCGAGATGTACCGCGCGGTCGGCCTGCTGCAGAAAGGCCACCTGGTCGAGGTCGACCGTTCGGGCCTGGTGGGGCAGTACGTCGGCACGACCGCCATCAAGACGGACAGGGTGATCCGGCGTGCGCTGGACGGCGTCCTGTTCATCGACGAGGCCTACGCGCTGGCACCGGAGGACGGCCGGATGGACTTCGGCCCCGAGGCGATCGAGGTCCTTCTCAAACGGATGGAGGACCACCGCCACCGCCTGGTCGTGATCGTGGCCGGGTATCCGCGGCTGATGGAGGCATTCCTGCTCTCGAACCCCGGACTGCGCTCCCGGTTCGCCCGCGAGATCACGTTCCCCGACTACTCCGTCGACGCACTCCAGACGATCTTCCACCGGATGCTTTCCCAGCACGAGTACAGGCTGGAGCCGGATGCGGACCAGATGCTGCGACGCATCTTCACAGGGCTTCACGCGGGCGAGGACTCCGGCAACGCACGGTTCGCCCGCACGCTGTTCGAGCAGGCGCTCAACCGCCAGGCGCTGCGGCTGTCGCTCGACGAGGAACACAGTCTTGATGCCCTCGATCGTGAGGCCGTCATGACGCTGACCGCGGACGACCTCGTCGAGGCCGCGCTGGCGCTGGGCGAGGAACCGGAGCCGGAACCGGCGCCCGAACCGGAGCAGTCACGCTGGTGGCGCTGGCTGGCCTGACCGGATCTGCGGCGGCTGCCGGGCGGACGTTCGGGGAGCAGTCCGCAAAGCACCGGGCCGGCTTTGTCACCATCGCCGCTATTTCCGGCCGATGAACCAGTCCTGGAGTTTCCGCAGGCGCGACTGCAGCTGCTCCTCGTTCGCCTGGGCCACGGGCGGTCCGCCGCACACTGTCCGCAGCTTGGTGTGCACCACCCCGTGGGGGGTCCCCGTGCGGGCAGACCAGGCAGCCACGTTTTTGGCCAGCTCGTTGCGGAGGTCCATCAGCATCCGGTGGTCCGGGACGGCCGGTGCCGGGGTTTCCGCCGCCGCAGGAGCCTTCCGGTTCTTGCGGTTCAGCTGCTCATGCTGGCGCTGCCGCAACAACGTGCCCACCTGCTCAGCGTCCAGCAGCCCGGGAATGCCCAGGAAGTCCATCTCGTCGTCGGACCCCACCTCGCCACCGGTGCCGAACTCGCCGCCGTCGAACAGCACACGGTCAAAGGATGCCTGTGAATCCAATGCCTCGAACTTGCCCTTGGTGAGGCTGTCCGACGCCTTGTCCTCGCGGTTGGCCTCTGCCATCAGCGAGTCCTCGGGATTGAACAGGCCGTCCGCGTCTTCCTTCTCCGGGCGGTCCAGGGCGTGGTCCCGTTCCGCCTCCATGGAGTTGGCAAGGGCCATCAGCTGCGGCACCGAGGGCAGGAAGACCGATGCCGTTTCGCCCCGCTTGCGGGCACGCACGAAGCGGCCCACCGCCTGGGCGAAGAACAGGGGGGTCGAGGTTGACGTGGCATACACGCCGACGGAAAGCCGCGGCACGTCCACACCCTCGGACACCATCCGGACGGCCACCATCCAGCGTTTCTCGCTGGCGGTGAATTCCTCGATCTTGCTCGAGGCCTTCGCGTCATCAGAAAGGATGACCGTGGGCGACTCCCCCGTGATCCTCTTGAGCTGTCCGGCATACGCACGGGCATCCTCGTGATCCGTGGCTATCACCAGGCCGCCGGCATCGGGAACGGTGCGGCGCACCTCGCTGAGGCGCTTGTCCGCGCCCGCAAGCACAGCCGGAATCCACTCGCCTGCGGGGTTCAGGGCGGTACGCCAGGCGTGGGATGTGATGTCCTTGGTCACCGCGGCCTCACCCAGCGACGCCGCCATCTCCTCGCCGGCACTGGTCCGCCACCGCATCTGCCCGGAATAGGCCATGAACATCACCGGGCGGACCACGTGGTCGCGCAGCGCATTGCCGTACCCGTAGGTGTAGTCGGCCTTGGAGCGGCGGATGCCGTCCCGGTCCTGGCCATACTCGACGAAGGGAATGGGAGAGGTGTCGGAACGGAACGGCGTTCCCGTCAGCGAAAGCCGCCTGACCGCGGGGTCGAAGGCTTCACGCAGCCCGTCGCCCCAGGACAGTGCCTCGCCGCCGTGGTGGATCTCGTCAAGAATCACCAGCGTGCGCGCAGCTTCCGTCTTGGCGCGGTGGAGCAGCGGCTTGCTGGCCACCTGCGCATAGGTGACGGCAACGCCGATGAAGCCGCGGCCGTGCTGGCCGTCGGAGTTCTTGAAGTTGGGGTCGATGGCGATGCCCACCTTTGCCGCCGCATCCGCCCACTGCCGCTTCAGGTGGTCGGTGGGCGCCACGATGGTCACCCTGTTAACGGCGCCGGAGTCGATGAGCGTGGACGCCACCCTCAGCGCGAAGGTGGTCTTGCCGGCGCCGGGCGTTGCCACGGCGAGGAAGTCGCGCGGGCTGTTGCGCAGGTACAGGTCCAGGGCTTCCTGCTGCCAGGCACGGAGTTTCGGGGCGGTTCCCCAGGCTGCACGTTCCGGATAGGCCGGAGGCAGGGTGGGGCCGCCAAAGAGCGTCTCCGTCACTATTTGTTGTTGCCCGAGTCCCCTCCGGGACCCTTGCCGCCGTCGTTGCCCGGGCGGAGGCCTTCATAGACCTCTTTGCACATCGGGCAGACCGGGAACTTCTGCGGATCCCGTCCCGGCGTCCAGACCTTGCCGCACAACGCGATGACGGGTTCCCCGGTCAGCGCGGACTCCATGATCTTTTCCTTGCGCACGTAGTGCGAAAAGCGTTCCCGGTCCCCGGGCTCCACTTCCTGGCGCAGTTCCTCGCGCTCAATGGTGGCTGTGGACGTTCCAGCCCCGGAAAGCTCGCGCATCGGGTCGTTTTCGAGAGGGTCCGTCGTGCTAGTCATGCCAACCATCTTAGCTGTTCCACCGCCTGGACGTTCGACGGCGGCGCGCCCCCGCCAGCCGCCGTCGGACTTTGCGGCGGCGTGCGCCGGCAGCGGGCGGGTCGGGCTAAATCCCCTGCCAGGAGGGCTTGTGGTCGTAGGTGTGGCGGTAGAAATCCGCCAGTTTCAGTGCCGACGCCGCGGCCTCGTCCAGCAGGACGGTGGCGTGCGGGTGGAACTGCAGGATCGACGCCGGGCAGATGGCGGCGACGGGGCCCTCCACGAAATCCCGCACAGCCTGGGCCTTCCGCGCGCCGGTTGCCAGCAGGATGACGTGCCGTGCGTCCATGATGGTTCCCAGCCCCTGGGTGAGGACGTGGTGCGGGACATCCGCCAGGCTGGAGAAGAACCGGGCATTGTCCCTGCGGGTCTGTTCGAGGAGGCTCTTGATGCGGGTCCTGGAAGCGAAGGAGGATCCCGGTTCGTTGAAGGCGATGTGGCCGTCCGTTCCCACCCCGAGGATCTGCAGGTCCACTCCGCCGGCAGCCGCGATCGCCTCCTCGTAGGCGCGGCAGGCAGCCGGGATGTCCGCGGCGGCACCGTCCGGTCCGTGGACGTTCTCAGGCCGGATGTTGACCCGGTTGGTGAACTCCCGGCGGACCACTTCCCGGTAGGACTCGGGGTGCCCTGGTGGAAGTCCCACGTACTCGTCCAGGGCAAAACCTGAGGCCCGGCTGAAGTCCAGGCCGTCCCGCTCATGGCGGGCAGCCAGCTCATCGTAGACCGGAAGCGGGGTCGAACCCGTCGCCAGGCCGAGGACGGCATCGGGCTTGCGCCGGAGCAGGTCCTCGACGGCATCGGCGGCCAGCCTGGCAATCTGTTTGCTGCCGTTGAGGATGACGACTTCCATGCTGGTTCCTTCCGAAAGCTGGTCAGCGGTTGACGGACACCTGGGCCAGGAGCTCGGGCCCGCGGGCGTCCAGCCATTTTCCGCCCAGCCTGACGCCCAGGACAAACAGGACCAGGCCCAGGACCGTTCCCGCGGAGAGGTTGATCCACCCGAAGAGGTAGTTGCCGGTGACCACTTGGGCAACCAGGAGCCCTGCCTGGGGCAAGACCAGGACCATGAGGACCAGCAGCCCTCCGAACTGTACGGCGAGGGTCTGGCCCACGTTGCCGGGCGGCTTCTTGAACGGGCTGTCGCCCGGCAGCGGAACGGCCACGGTATAACGGGCCGAAACCACCGACGACAGTCCCAGCCCGGTGAACAGGATGCCCAGGCTCAGGCCCAGCTGGCCGGGCAGGCCCGCCCAGTCCCCTGTCAGGGCGGAATACCCGAGGGCGAACACCAGCACCACCGGCAACGCGAAGGCCAGGCAGGCCAGGGCGCGGCCCAGCCGGTCCGCCACTCCCCTGACACCGGTGGCAAGGTGCAGGGCGAAAGCGGTGTTGTCGTAGGACACGTCCGCGGAGATGGACCAGGCGAGGATGAAGGCGGAGAGCGGGGCAAGGATGCCCAGGCTGGTGAAGTCCCCGGCCTGGCTGCCCTGGAAGGCGAGCACCACCGGAAGCAGGGGAATCACCACAAGGGATCCTGAATACCGTGGATCCCGGAACCAGTACGTGAGGGACCTCGCCATCACCGCACCGGCCGGAGTGGCGGGCAGCACTCCCAGCAGTCCCAGCCTGCCGCCTTTGCGCCTGCCGCTGCCCGCGTACGGCGGAGTCACCAGCGCCCGTTCCAACAGGGACTTCCACGCCCACGCGAGCGCGGCCAGCGCTGCAACGGATACCAGCAGCTTCAATGCCGCCTGCCCCGGCTGCCCGGCTGCCACATCACCGCCCAGCGACCACGGTGCGCCCAGCGGCGTCCACGACAGCGTCCTGGCAAAGCCGGGCAGGAACCCGGTGGAGGCTGAGAGGCCCTGGCCTATTCCGGCCACAATGGGCCCCATCAACACCAGCGGCACCATGAACGCGATGGCGCTGACGTCCTTGAACCGCCGCGATGCGGCCAGGCTTGCCGTTGCGGTGGTCACCACTTTGGCGAGCACCACGCAGGTCAGTACGCCCAGCACTGCCCCCGCGAACGCGGCGAGCGCAGGAAGGACACCGTGGGACCAGGTGGCCACCGTGGACAGCGCCACCAGCGAAGTGGCCAGTCCCGGGATGCCGATGAGACCGCCCAGCGCCAGTCCCGCCAGCATCTGACGCATGGGGATCGCGAAGGTGGTGAACCGTGCGGGATCCAGGGTCATGTCCGTGGCAGAGGCCACCACCGGCACGATGCCCCAGCCCAGGATGGCGGCGGATCCGCCGAGGACCACGGCGGTCTGGGCAAGGTCGTGCGGTGCGTTGCGCAGCATCACCAGTGCCATCACAAGCGTTGCCACCATCCCCAGTGCGTAGAGCCCGGCGAAGGCCATTCCCGCCAGTTGCCACGGGCTGCGCCGCAGGCCGTTGCGCAGCAGTGTCAGCTTGAGCCTTAGAAGGTGCGCAACCATTCCAGCCCTTCCGTGTGGCTGCGGCCGCCCACCAGCTGCACGAACCGGTCCTCCAGCGAGGCCCCGGCGCGCACCTGGTCGACGGTGCCGGCGGCGAGCAGGCGTCCGTTGGCCACTACTGCCACGTGGTCGCACATGCGCTGGACCAGGTCCATGACGTGGCTGGACACGATGACCGTGCCGCCCGAGGCGACGTAGCTGTCAAGGATGGAACGGATGTTGGCCGCGGAAACCGGGTCCACCGCTTCGAAGGGTTCGTCCAGGACCAGCAGCCGGGGTGCGTGGATGAGGGCGGAGGCCAGCGCGATCTTCTTGGTCATGCCCGCGGAGTAGTCCACCACCAGGGTGCCGGCGTCCTCCTGGAGATCCATGGCGGCGAGGAGGTCCGCAACGCGGGTGGCCACCGTCTCCCGGTCCATTCCGCGCAACAGCCCTGCATACGTGATGAGCTGTTCGCCGGTGAGCCGGTCGAACAGCCGCACCCCGTCCGGCAGGATGCCCATCAGCCTCTTCGCCTCCAGCGGCCGCTGCCAGACGTCCACGCCGTGGACTGCAGCTGTCCCGAAGTCCGGACGCAGGAGGCCGGTTGCCATGGACAACGTGGTGGTCTTGCCGGCACCGTTGGGGCCCACAATGCCGTAGAAGGATCCGGCCGGCACGTCAAGGCTGATGCCGTCCACAGCGATCTTTCCGCCGAACCGCTTGGCGAGCCCGCGGATGGACAAGGCCGGCACCTGCGGCGCAGCTCCTGGGTGCAGACCCGGCGGGGAGTCCAGTGCATGGTCTGGTTGCGGGGCCGTGTCGGGGCGCATTACCGGGTCGGGGTGCAGTGCCGGATCAGGTTGCGGGGCAGTCATGAAGCCAGACTAGCCCTCGGGCCGCCGCTGCGGGGTCCTCCCGGAGGAGTAGCTGGAAAGGCGTAGGAAACCGCCTCCGGTGGGACGCTGTCCGGCGACATCGTGCCGGGGTACCTACCGCGCCTTCCGGATACGGATGGGCCCCTTGGCCGTGGCGGGGTCCACCACCGAGCCGCCCTGGGTGACCTGGACCTCGCCTGCGTCGACCAGCCGCCGCGCAGCCCTGCGGGCCGGCTCCATGAGGTCACGCCACGTCCCGCCACCGACAGCGCGGGCGGCTTCCGACGGGCAGATGGTGGAGGTGGCGGCTCTGTTGGCCAGCAGTTCCAGGATGGCGGCTTCCAGCTGCTGGTCGACCCCGCCGCCCGGCGCCGGCTCCCTCCCAGGGGCCGGCGTCCCCTGGGGAACCGGCGCGGACTTTGGCGCAGTGCGGCGGTCCCGGCCGGCCATCACGGGACCATCAGAAGGTGCGCCGCGGAACGGCGCGCTCGTACTGCGGAGGCCACGCAAGGTCGTGGCCCAGCTCGAAGGCGGCCCTCAGCCACCAGTGCGGGTCCCGCAGCGCTGCCCTCGCGATGAGGACGCCGTCAGCCTGTCCCGTGGCGACGGCATGTTCGGCCTGGCCTGCCGAAGTCAGCAGGCCCACGGTGCCGGTGGCCACACCGGCTTCCTTCCGGATGGCCGCTGAAAATCCGGTCTGGTAGCCGGGGCCGGCTTTGATCTGCTGGTGGGCAACGGCACCACCGCTGGACACATCGATGAGGTCCACACCGTGTTCGGCGGCCTGCCGTGCCAGGCGAACGGAAGCGGCCAGATCCACGCCGCCTTCGGCCCAGTCGCTGGCGGAGATCCTCAGGAGCAGCGGCATGGACTCCGGTATGACGGCTCGGACGGCGTCAACCACAGTCAGCATCAGCCGGTTCCGGCCCGTTTCGTCGCCGCCCCAGGCATCGGTCCGCGTGTTGATCAGCGGGCTTTGGAACTGGTGCAGGAGGTACCCGTGGGCACCGTGGATCTCGATGGTGTCAAAGCCCGCGTCCACCGCCCGCACGGCGGCGTCGGCGAAGTCGCGCACCACGCCGCTGATCTGGTCCGCGCCCATCGCCGCGGGGCTGGCGTACCCTTCGAAGGCCAACGGTGAGGGCCCCACAGTGGTCCAGCCGCCGTCGGACTCCGGAACGCTGCCGCGCTTGCCGGAAAAGGGCCAGTAAGTGGACGCCTTCCTGCCGGCATGGGCAAGCTGCACGCCGATCTTGGCCCCTGCGGCGCCGTGCCGGTGGACGAAGGAGGTGATCCGCTGCCACGCTTCGGCCTGCCCGCTGTTGTAGAGGCCGGCGTCGCGGGGGCTGATCCGGCCTTCCGCGTTCACGGCGGCGGCTTCGGTCAGGATCAGCGCCGCGCCGCCGGCAGCGAAGGACCCCAGATGCATCAGGTGCCAGTCGTTCGGGACTCCCGGGGCGTCGTCGGGATCGCAGCTGTACTGGCACATCGGCGACACCCAGCCCCGGTGCTGCAGCTCCAGCGAGCGGAGCCGCAGGGGCTGGAACAGCGCCGGCACTAGAAGAGCACCCTCGCGAGGGCCTGGCGCGCCTTGGCCACCCGTTCGTCCGCGGCGCCCACTACGTCGAACAGCTCCAGAAGCCGGACGCGGGCAGCCTCACGCTCCGGGCCGAAGTTCCTGCCGATGAAGGAGACCAGCCGGCTCAGCGCATCCTCTACGTGGCCGCCGGCCACATCAAGGTCTGCCACCCCCAGCTGGGCCTCAAGGTTGTCCGGCTCGTTGGCCGCGAGCGTGCGCAGGGCTTCGCTGTCCTGGGCAGAAAGCGGCTGCAGCCTCCCCATCAGCTCAACCTGGGCAAGTCCTGCCTTGGCCTCATGGTCCGCGGGCATCTCGGTCAGCGCCTGGCGGTACGCCTCTGCCGCAGCAGCATAATCTCCCGCTTCGATGGCGTCGAACGCGGCCTGGTGCAGCGGCGGCAGCGGCGCGGGAGCGTCCTCTTCCGCCCGTCCGGCTCCCAGGCTCCCGGTCACGCCGTTCGCCGCGGCTACTTTCAGCAGTTCGTCAAACAGGCTGCGCACCTGCTGCTCGTCGGCGCTGCCCTGGAAAAGCGGCACCGGCTGGCCCTTAAGGACGGCCACAGCAGTGGGGACAGCCTGCACCTGGAAGGCCTGGGCAAGCTGCGGGAAGGCTTCGATGTCCGCGGAGCCAAGGACCAGCCGGCCGCCGTAGCCGCCAACCACCCGCTCCAGGACCTCGAGCACGGCTGCCGACTCCGGCGAGTAGGAGGCCCACAGGGCGAACACCACAGGCACCTGCGCCGACAGCTCCACGAGCTGCTGGAAGTTGCCCTCGGTGACGTTGACCTTCAGTTCCTGGGCGCCGGGAGCGGCACCCGGCTGGGCGCCTTCCTGCGGCGTTCCGGTCCCGGCCGGTGAAGCCGGTGAGGCCGGGCGCTGCTTCAGGCTGGAAAGATCGACGGCGCCGCGCAGGTTAAGCAGGTTGGCAGCGGCAGGAGGGACTGGGCGGGAAGCTGGCGAACTCATGCTTTCCACTCTAGCCACTCCGGCCGCTGCCGGGGCTACTGCAGGACGGGGATTACTTGAAGCTGGCCCCCGTCAGGCCGCGGGTTGCCGCCACAAGCTTCATCGGGTCCGTGGATCCTGCCGGCGGCACGTACACGGCCACCGACTCGGCAAAGCTCAGGACCATGCCGGTGGTGGTTTCCTTGCCGCCGGCCAGTGCCGCTGCGTCGTCACCGATGGTGAGCTTGTCGCCCGCGGCCTTGGGGGTCCCCTCGAAGCCGAAGTTGATCCGTCCCAGCACCAGCGCGCCGCCGTCAGCCGTGCGGAAGACAACAGTGCCTTCCGGGACCACCTTGTGGGTGAAGGAGAAGTTGCCGTTCTCGCCGGACTTCACCACTTCAGCCTGGTAGGACAGGGTGTCCGCGATGTACGGCGAGGACTCCCCTTCCACCAGCTTGTCCTTGAAGGCCGAGTCTTCGGAGGTGAGGCGGTCGGCCAGGCCGGACAGGGCTTCTTCACCGCTGTAGAGCAGGCCCGTCTTGTCCGCGGGTGCCAGCGTCTCGGTGCCGTCCCGGCTGATGGTGGGGAATGTGGTGCCGGGCTGCAGCGGGTTGGTTTCCACGAGCTTGTAGTTCTCGCGCGGTGAGGCCTGGACCAGGGTCAGCAGCTGCGGCACCACGTTGCCCTCACCCTGGGTCACGGCCATGACGGACCGCGGCCATTCGCGCTCGCTGGTCACCACGGTGGTGAGGAGCTTGGTGGACCGCACCGGCATGCGCGGCTCGTAGGAGCCCACCTGTGAACGGATCTTGTAGTTCTGGGTGCGGACTTCCAGTTCGGTTCCGCCAACCCGGTCGGACAGCTTCGCGGCGTCCTTGGCCGCATCGCCTGCGTCAACGGCGCTGGAGACCTGCTCCAGGATCCGGCGGAACTGGGCATCCAGCAGGACGGGCGAACTTGCCTCCTGCGCGGCGGGCGACGCCGATGCCGCATCCGATGAAGGCGCGGGCGCGGGAGAAGTAGCGCTTGCGGCGACGCCGGTTCCGGCGACCACGGCAGCGGCGACCACGCCGGCAGCAGCCATGGTCACGCGCGAGGACGACTTGGCCTCGCTGCGGGCGCGGGCGCGCCGGGCGAAGCCGCTGCCCTCGCCGCCGCCTTCACCGTTGCGCCGGCGGGCAGAGAGCAGGGCCAGCACGATCCCGGCGACAACCAGGAGGGAACCAAGGACCATCAGGGGTACGGCCCAGGGTGTGGAGGTGTCGTTGGGGAACGTCATGGAGATGGAGGCAGGTGCGGGCTGGGTTCCGTCCGAGGCCAGCAGCAGGGTCCAGTCGCCGTCAGCCGGCGGCGTCCAGGAGTATTCGAGCTCGCCGCTGGCATTCTCGGTGGAAACCCAGAGGTCCGAGCCGGCGGGGTTGGGTACGGTGGCCTCGCCGTCGGTGTGTTCAACCTGGAGGGACGCCCGGTCCCCGGAAACGCCGCTAATGGTGTTGTGCGCGGCCTGGCCAACCCAGGCGTCCACGTCGTCCGGTCGGCCGGCCGCCAGCATGAAGTTGCCGTCGCCCTCGATGTCGATCTTGACTGTGCCGCCGTGAAGGGTCCGCAGGTTCTGGTCGATCACGGTAATCGGCGCAGCGGCAGCATCGGCCGGCGCGGAAGCCGTAAAGGTCTCGGAGGGGGCCCAGATGGTCCTCTGGCCGATGCCGGCCAAGAGTGTCAGGAGGCCGAGCAGCACGAGTGCGACTGCAGTCTTTAAACGCAAGGGAACACCTATCATCAGCGGGGGTTTAGTTTCAATAGTATCCGTTTTGTTATCGCGGGCCCGGATCGGGGCTTCGCGCAGGATCGCCAGCGGGCCGCTGAGCAGGCACTTCAGCTGTTGTTGACAAGGCTGCTGATAGTGTTTGCGATGATCATCACACCCGCCCGCACCCGCGGCGCCACGTACGGAACAGGCCCCCAAAACCAGTGACAGACAAGACGGACGAATCCTCCGCGGCACCAGAGAACCCGGGGGGTACGCAGCCGCCGGCAGCCGCCGCCAACGGTCCTGGAATAGGTCCTGGTCAGGGTCCTGGAACTGCCCGCCGGAAGAGGCCCGCCGCGGCCGCACTCGGGATGCTGGCCCAGCGGCTGCGCCAGCCTTTGCCGGGCGCCCAGCCACGGCTTCGTTTCGAGATGCCGCCGGAGTACACGCGCCAGGACGGTGACGGCGGTGGCCAGGACAGCGGGGTGGAGCCGCAGTTCGGCAGTCCCGGCCCCCGGATTTCGCCGCAGCATCCCCTGTACCTGGGGTTCATGGGAACCGTGGGCGTTGGGCTTGCACTGCTGGTCTACTGGATCGGCTCCAACACCACGCAACTGCTCCTGTGGATCGTTGCGGCGCTGTTCATCGCGCTGGGACTGGAGCCTGTCGTCAGTTGGCTGGAGGGCCGGAAAATTCCCCGCCCTGCCGGGATCCTGGTGTCCGTCACAGTGCTGGTGAGCGCCGTCGTCGGCTTCTTCGCCACCCTTATTCCCACCATCGTGCAGCAGGTCACGCAGATCGTCGAGCAAGCACCGGTGTGGATCCGTGATTTCATCGATTCCGAGTTCTTCCGCAGCCTGGACGACCAGTTTGGTGTGCGTGACCGCGTCACGGAAGAGCTGGACAAGTTCGTCAACGACCCCGCGGCGATGGGCGGAATCTTCGGCGGTGTTGTCGGCTTTGGCTCCACCGTGGCCAACGGACTTTTCGGCACGCTGATCGTCCTGGTGCTGAGCCTGTATTTCCTTGCCGCCCTGCCTGCGATGAAGAAGTGGGGCTACCGGCTTGCGCCGCGGTCCCGGCGGCACCGTGTGGAGGCCCTGTCCGAGGAAATCACCCGGTCGGTGGGCAACTACGTGATCGGGCAGGCGGTGGTCGCCCTCCTGAATGCCACCTTTGCCTTCATCGTGATGTCAATCGTGGGAATACCTTTCGCCCTGCTGCTGGCCTTCGTGGTGGCCCTGCTCGCGTTCATTCCGCTGGTGGGCGGCATGATTGCCGGGATCGTGGTGCTGCTGGTCTCGCTGACGGAGGGCTGGCAGACCGCTGCCATCTACGGAATCTGCTACTTCGCGTACCTGCAGTTCGAGGCCTACTTCATCTCTCCGCGCATCATGCAGAAGGCCGTGGCCGTTCCCGGCGCCGTGGCGGTTATTTCCGTCATTGCCGGCGGCAGCCTGCTGGGCGTGCTCGGTGCCCTCATCGCCATTCCCACGGCGGCTGCTGTCCTGCTGCTGGTCAGGGAGATCTACATCGTCCGCCAGGACCAGCACTAACGCAGGAGCAGCACCACGGCAGGTCCAGCACCGGGCCGGCGCGGTGGGGCCGAACCCGCGGCGGAACCAGGGGTCCTAGGCGGAGGCTGTTGCGACGGGCCCGTCCCATTCCTGCGGCAGTCCTGCGGCGCCTGATCCTGCCTCGCTGACCTCATCCACAATCTCGTTGAGGACCCGGGCAGCATACTTCTCCCCCACCCACAGGTGTTTGGCCCCGTCCACGCCCACCACGCGGGCCTGCGGCACCAGGCTGAAGCGTTCGGCCGCCTCGGCAGGTTTGAGGAAATCGTCGTGCTCCGGCACCAGGACCGTGAGCGGCTTTCCGGATGCGGCCCACTGGAGCAGGTCCTTGTCCTTGGCGCGGTGCAGCGGCGGCGAAAGCAGGATTGCCCCCTCGACTTGGGACGCCACCGGCTCCACGGCTCCGTACATCAGGGCGAGTTCCGTGCCGAAGGACCAGCCGACCAGCCAGCGGTTGGGCAGGCCGCGTTCGACGGCGAAGCGGACCGCGGCCTCCATGTCATGGCGCTCCCCGACGCCTTCGTCGAAGGCCCCGCTGCTGGTTCCGTGCGGGGATGCGGTTCCGCGGGTGTTGAACCGCAGCACGGCGATGCCGGCGAGGGCAGGCAGCCGGTAGGAAGCCTTGCGGTAGACATGCGAGTCCATGAACCCGCCGTGCGTGGGAAGGGGATGCAGGGTTATCAACGTGGCCTTCACGGGGCCGGATTCCGGCAGCGCCAGCTCGGCCACCAGGGTGTGGCCGTCTTCCGTGTCCAGCTTCACCAGCTCGCGCCTGGCGGGCAGCACGGTGGAGGCACGGATGGGAGTGGGGCCTGGGCCCTGGCGGAATTCGTACGACGCCGGATCAAAAGTCATGCCTGCCAGCTTAGCGACAGCCGGCGCATCTTCGCCCGCCCGTTCAGCGGTAGCGGTAACTGCGCGACATCCAGCAGTTGGTATGCCAGTGTCGCCGCTCGGCCAGTCCGGCGGCAGCGCCGAACAGGTGGTCGTCCTTCCAGACCACCAGGTGGGCCACACCGGGCGGCACGGCCGTGGAGCACTCGGGGCAGATGTAGGTTTTTTCGGCATTCCTGGCGGTCATGGTGCGCACCATCCACTCGCCGTCAGGGGCGCTCTCCCGCCGCGCGATGCCGGCACGCGCCCGTTCCAGGTCGAGCTCGGGCACCTCCCGGCTGCCCTTCTTTCCAGCGCCCGCCCTCCCGGACACAGCCCCCTTTCCGGACACTGGACGGCGGGGTCGGTTGGAGCGCGGCATGCCTCCATTCTGCCCCAGCCGCCGTGCATATTCCTGCGGGCAAGCCCGGGGGCGGTGGGCACCGGCTGCCAGCTGCGTCCGCTGCAGACGGTAGTCTGTACGGCGTGCGACTTGTCATAGCCCGATGCTCCGTTGATTATGTTGGCCGGCTCAAAGCCCACCTCCCGCTTGCCACCAGGCTCCTGCTGGTGAAGGCCGACGGCTCCGTCCTGGTCCATTCAGACGGCGGTTCCTACAAGCCGCTCAACTGGATGAGCCCCCCGGCCACGCTCAGGGTTTCCTCCCCGGAAGACGTGGATCTCGAGCTGGGGGTGATGGAGCAGTGGACCGTCCAGTCGGCCAAGACCGATGACCGGCTCATCATCAACATCCATGAAAAGCTCGATGAATCGTCCCACGACCTCGGCGTTGACCCCGGGCTCATCAAGGATGGCGTGGAGGCAGACCTGCAGCGGCTCCTGGCCGAACAGATCGAGACCCTGGGGACGGGGTACTCCCTCATCCGCCGTGAATACTTCACCGCCATCGGTCCGGTGGATATCCTGGCGCGCGATGCCGAGGGCGCCACGGTTGCCATTGAGCTGAAGCGGCGCGGCGATATCGACGGCGTGGAGCAACTCACGCGATACCTCGAGTTGCTCAACCGCGATCCGCTGCTGGCCCCGGTGCGCGGAATTTTCGCGGCCCAGCAGATCAAGCCGCAGGCCAAGGTCCTTGCCAATGACCGAGGCATCGATTGCGTCACGTTGGACTACGACGCCATGCGCGGCGTTGACGACAGCGAGTCCCGGCTTTTCTGACGGTGCCGCCCGGTGGTCCTTGTCCGGTGAAGGATGCCCTGACGTGCGCATTAACCTCCTCTTTGTCCAAAATTTATCCGTTTTGAAGCCCAAACCGTTGACCTGCGGGAATGGGCATGAAATTCTTATCTCAGTCTTTGTGTAGGTGTTTTTTCATGCTCGCAAGACATGTTGCGAGCGCGAAGCTCCTGCACCGCCGGTTCCTTTTCCAGGGGCGGCACACCAGGATTCTTCTCGCGGAGTGACCAAGGCCGGCACGAGGTGTGCCGATCTTAAAAAGTTCCACAATGAGGAGAAATAAATGGCACAGGGAACCGTCAAGTGGTTCAACGCTGAAAAGGGCTTCGGCTTCATTACCCCGGATGACTCGGACGGTGACGTCTTCGTCCACTACTCCGAAATCCAGACCGGCGGCTTCAAGACCCTCGACGAGAACCAGCGCGTCCAGTTCGAAATCGGACAGGGCGCAAAGGGTCCGCAGGCTACCGGCGTAACGCTGGTCTAGTCTCCGCCCGCCGCCCGCACCAGCGGTTGGCAGCAAAATGGTCCCCGGCATTTATGCCGGGGACCATTTTTATGTTCAGTTCCAGAAGCCGGAGTTGCAGGACAAAAGGCGCGGATTCCCGGCCGCCCGTTTCGGAAGAAATGCATCGGTAAAGGCAGCGCGAGATTCATTTTCCTAAACTTCGCACCAGACGCGCGCCCTGCGCGAGGGAGAGCCCGGGGAGGTAGGCGCGGGTCAGCGCCCGGCCAATGGCCGGAAGGTGCAGCGGGTCCTGGTAAAAAAGGTAGAGTGCGCGGTACTCGGGCTTGAACCTTGATTTGAACGCCGCCAGGGACCGGAACCCGTAAACAGGTTCCAGCGCGTGCCCCACGAGGTCCAGGATTTTCACCAGGTTCTCCGGCCCCGGCTGCCCGTCCTCCCCGCCATCGGGAAGCCGCGCCAGCGGGGAGCCCGACAGGGAGATGACCTCCACCGAGCCGCGCAGCTCCAGGACCGCGGAGGCGATCAGGAACTCCATCACCCCGGGAAAACCCTCGGCGCCACGGCGCATGACGTCCAGTGTCCGGCTGACCGGCCGCCCGCCGTCGTACACGGGAAGCCAGCTGGTGACGCCGTGGACGGTTCCGTTGCCGTCCACGGCGAGGCAGCACAGCACCTCCTCGTCCTCAAGCTCGTCCACACCGCCCAGGGTGAAGCCCATCTCGGGGACAGACTTTCCTGCTGCCCACTCTTCGGACACCTCGCTCAACCGTGACCGGAGCGCCGCCGGCAGCGAGTGGTAAGGCCCCCACACGGCACGAACGCCCAGCTTGGCGGCCCGGTTCAGCGCTGTCCGGACGTTCTGCCATTCCTTGCCTTTGAACTCAAGCTCGCGGATCGGCAACCGCGTTTCCTGGGCAACGGCCACCCGGGCGAACCCCTGCTCCTGAAGTGCCGGCCACAATGTGTCATCGCACGAATACAGTGCCGGAATCAACGCGTGGCTCCTGCAATAGGCCAGGAATTCGCCGGTGACGCGCTGCTGGGCTTCCTTCGGTCCGAAGGCTCCGCCCAGGGTGAGGGCAACGCTGCCGTGCTGCTGGAAGGCGACGGCACCCTTGCCGTCGGAACTGAACCAGTAAGTGTTGGGTTCCCACAGCGCCATCCACGAGAGCGGGCCGCCGCCCTGGCGCAGGAGCGACCGGGCCCTCTCCCTGTCCTCCACGCCGGAGTCTGTGCCATGGGCCTTGCCCAGCAGCACCCACCACACGGCGGCAAGCGCGATGACCCAAAACACCGGTCCGGAATAGGCAAACAGCACGGATTCCACGGCATTGCGGTCAGCGAAAACGCCGCGGTAATGCTGCGGGATGGGGATGGGGACATACTGCCTGGCCAGCTCGGCCAGCAGTCCCAGCAACCCGCCGTCGCGCTCCAGCCCTCCTGACCAGAACCAGGCCAGCGCGTAGGAGCCGGCCAGCGCCAGCCATGTTCCTCCCGCCACCGCCGCAAGCACCCGGCGGGCGTACGGCGCTGTCTGCACCCGGAACTGCCACCGGTTCAGCCACAGGACCAGCGCCAGCAGCAGCGGCACCACCACAAGGGGCAGCACGTGGGCAAACGCCGAGCCCAGCGGTCCGGCATTGGGCACCTGGCTCCTCGAGGGCAACAGCGCGAAGAGGGCAAGGTAGACGGCGGCCAGCGCCGTAACGGCCAGCTGGATGGCGATGGCAATGTTCAGGGCAAGGCGCCGGCCGCGGCGCATGCCGTCCGCGCAGATGAGCAGCAGGGCTACCGGGACCACCGCCAGGGCAAGCCCGACCGGACCGGCAAAACCGGCCCGGCCCTCTTCCAGGCAGGAAGCCTCAACCGTGGCGCCGCAGTTGAATGCAAGCTGCCCAAGCGTCGGCAACGGATTCAGGACCACGTCGCGCAGCAGGGCCAGCGGACCCGTGGGCGCCCGGGCGATGCCGGTCAGGATCGGTCCCACGGCAAAGACGGCGACCGTCAGGGCCAGGAGGTTCCTGGTTTCGCGTCCGGTTGAACGGTGCCGGTGGAGCTGTCCCTGGTCCCCCTGGATCCACCACCCGGCCAGGAGCCCCAGCACGGCGCCCAGCAGTCCGATCACGGTTTCAGCGTGGCCCACGTACAGGACCAGCAGGAGCGAGATGGACAGCACGGCTGTCCGGAGCCTGCGCTGCCACAGGACCGGCAGCCGCGCGCTTCCCGCCAGTCCCGCCGTCAGCAGCGGGGCGTAAGGGCCCACCAGGACGTCATCCGACATCCGGTCCAGCCAGCCGTCCCCCACGTACCCGGCAACCTGAGTCACCAGGAGGAACAGCGTGACGGCGGCGAACTGGCCTCCCAGCAGCAGCGCGATGGCCGCCCGCGTTCCCAGCCTGCGTTCGGCGGGCCCCAGGAAGACCACAATCATCAGTGCGGCCACCAGGTAGGCCAGCGGATTCGTGGCGAAGAAGAGGCTGGTAAAGAGGGACCACCAGGTGCCGTCCCGAAGCCCCGGCCCGCTGACGCCCGCAAGTCCCAGCAGCTGTTCGGGCGGGCCTGCCGCGAAGCTGCCGGTCACTGCCCCCACGGCGAGGAAAAGACCGAGCACCACAAGCGTAAAGGGGGCCGATTTCAGGGCTGCCTTCACGTCATGGAGGGCAGGCAGCACCACCGTGGACCAGGCGAGGCGGGCAGTACGCACCTGCCTGTCAGCGTTCACCTCTCCAGCCCCCACCGCTCGGCCAGGAAATCGAGTGCGTCGCCGATACGTTTCGAGGAGGTATCCCAGGAGTGGCCGGTATGCTCCACCTCGTAGGCGCGCACCGTAAACCCGGCATCCTCCGCCGCTGCGGCCAGGGTGCGGAGGTAACCGACGAATTCCGGGTCGTCCTGCCCGGCGGTCAGGTAGAGTCCGCTGCCTTCAAAGCGCCGATCTTTCATGATGGCCAGGGGAGTCTGCCGTACGAAGGCTTCGGGGTCCCCCGGAAAGGACGCCTCGATGGTCTTGTGGCGCTCCTTGGCAATCGCGGGCTCCGCCTCGCCGGAGAAGGACAAGACCGAGGGGAAGAGGTCCGGATGCCTGGTTCCCAGCTGCAGTGCGCAGGTGCCGCCGAAAGAGAACCCCCCGGCCGCCCACCTGCGATGGTCTGTGTCGACGGCGAGCGTGGACTTTATCCAGTGCGGGACGTCCTGGGAGAGGTAGGTGTCCGCGCGTGCAATCCGGCTGTCCATGCACATGGTGTTGGCGGACTGGGACCCGTTGGGGTCGGGCACCACCACCACGGGCGCCACTCCCCCGTGCGCGGCGGCAAAGGCGTCCATGTGGGACTGCAGCGCACCACCGGTCAGCCAGTCCGCCGGGCCGCCCGGCTGACCCGCCACCAGCACCAGCACCGGGAGGGCGGGACGGTTCTGTGCAAAGTAGGCGGGTGGAAGGTAGATGTAGGCTTCCCGGGTATCCATTCCGGAGACATCCCCCGGGATCACGGACCGGCGCAGCGCTCCGCCGCCCGGCATCTCCCCCTCCGCGGTCCAGCCCTGGAGCGTGGCACCGTCGGCCTCGCCAGGCTGGCGCATCAGGTCCCGCTCCAGCGCGGGGACCCTGGCCAGTGCCGTGCCGAAGAGGTCACTGACGGTGCGGTTGAGGCCATAGTAGGCATTGATCTGTACCGCCGAGAGAGCCGCGACCAGGAGGACTGCGGCGAGCCCGGTTCCACGGCTCCGCCAGGTGCCGCGGGGCACCCGCAGGACCAGGAGGATGAGGGCGGCGACGGCGGCCACGATCCAAAGCAGGACAGCGTCCGGGATGTTCGCGGTGAAGACGGAGAAGACGTTGATGAGGGCCCAGTGCACGGCGAAGACCAGTGCAATCGCTGCAGCTGCGCCTGCCAGGACCCGGAGAAGCCAGGGCCGGGGAAGGATGCCGGAAGGGGGCACCAGGAGGTACAGCGCCCCGGCGAGGCCCAGGATGAGGGACAACCAGTAGACCGGCCCGTCCACGAGCCGGACCTCGAAGAGCCAGTCCACGTCAGCTAGCGCCAGGTGCCGACGCCGATGACCGGACCGGCCTCCAGCCAGGACGAGAGGCCTGTGTAGGCATCGAATTTCATGGCGAGGCGCAGGTCCTTGCCTTCATAACGCAGTTCAACGATCACGACGTCGGGCTGGACCTTCACGGCCTCGGCCTCCGTGGGTTTGCGGCGGCCCAGCAGTTCAAGGCTGTGGCGCTTGAACTTGTGTTTGGGCCGGACGCTGAGGGAGAGCAGCCGGAACCACTCGAGGTCGTTGTCCTGATAACGACAAACCCCCATCTGCCAGCTGTTTCCAGCCATGCAAATGGAGGCGTCCACCGTGCCGAGGGCACGCCGCAGGTTGAAGCGGCGCACCCCCGAAAGGCACAGTGCAAAGATCAGCAATCCAAAAGCGATTGCCATGGCGATGAACGGAAGACTGGATGCGTCCATCAAGGTGATGCTAGCGGATCCCAGCGGTAACCGAGCCGCCCAGCTGGGCGTTGTCAGCAACGATGACCACGCGGTTGTTGTCCACGGAGAAGAACCCGCCGTCGACTTCTACCGCGATACGGTCTCCCGATACCGGCTGGATCGCCAGTTCACCCTCGGCCAGGATCGCCAGCAGGGGCGAGTGGCCGGGCAGGATTCCGATTTCACCATCGCTGGTGCGGGCCTTGACCATCTTGGCCGCTCCGGACCACACGAAGTGGTCCGCTGCGACAATCTCAACCTCAAGCTCAGCCATATTACTTGGTCTGTTCCTGGATCTTGGCCCACTGGCGCTCGACGTCGTCGAGGCCGCCGACGTTGAAGAACGCCTGCTCCGCGATGTGGTCGAGGTCGCCGTCGCAGATCGCTGTGAAGCCTTCAACGGTGTCCTTGATGGAAACCGTGGAGCCCTCGACGCCGGTGAACTGCTTGGCGGTGTAGGTGTTCTGGGAAAGGAACTGCTGGATGCGGCGTGCACGCGACACGACGATCTTGTCCTCTTCGGAGAGTTCATCCACACCGAGGATGGCGATGATGTCCTGGAGTTCCTTGTTCTTCTGCAGGATCTGCTTCACGCGGACAGCCGTGTTGTAGTGGTCCTTGCCGATGTACTGGGGATCCAGGATGCGGGAGGTCGACGTCAGCGGGTCAACGGCCGGGTACAGACCACGGGAGGCGATTTCACGGGAAAGTTCCGTGGTCGCGTCCAGGTGTGCGAAGGTCGTTGCCGGAGCCGGGTCGGTGTAGTCATCTGCGGGAACGTAGATGGCCTGCATCGAGGTGATGGAGTGGCCCTTGGTGGACGTGATGCGCTCCTGCAGGAGGCCCATCTCGTCTGCCAGGTTGGGCTGGTAGCCCACGGCGGACGGCATGCGGCCGAGGAGGGTGGAAACCTCGGAGCCTGCCTGGGTGAAGCGGAAGATGTTGTCGATGAAGAGCAGCACGTCCTGGTTCTGCACATCGCGGAAGTACTCCGCCATGGTCAGCGCCGACAGGGCCACGCGGAGGCGCGTTCCCGGCGGCTCATCCATCTGGCCGAACACAAGGGCGGTGTCCTTGAGGACGCCTGCCTCTTCCATTTCAACCCAGAGGTCGTTACCTTCACGCGTACGCTCGCCGACGCCGGCGAATACCGAGGTACCACCGAAGTTGCGGGCCACACGGGTGATCATTTCCTGGATCAGAACGGTCTTGCCCACGCCGGCGCCGCCGAAGAGGCCGATCTTTCCACCCTTGATGTACGGGGTGAGGAGGTCGATGACCTTGATGCCGGTTTCAAGCATCTCGGTGGAGCCTTCGAGCGAGGCGAAGTTCGGTGCCTTGCGGTGGATCGGCCAGCGTTCGCTGATGTCCAGTTCCGACTCTGCAACGTCCAGGGGCTGGCCCAGCACGTTGAAGATGTGGCCCTTGACGCCGTCGCCAACGGGTACGGAGATGGGGGCGCCGGTGTCCACGACGTTGGTGCCGCGGACCAGTCCGTCGGTAGCCTGCAGGGAGATGGCGCGAATGAGGTTGTCGCCCAGGTGCAGGGCGGTCTCGAACGTGATGGTCTTGGTTACACCGTTGAGAGTAATCTCGGTGGTGAGGGCATTGTAGATGGACGGGATTGCGTCGGCCGGGAATTCGACGTCGACAACCGGGCCGATTACGCGCGCAATGCGGCCGGTGGCACCGGACGTTGCGGCTACGTGTTCGGTAGCAGTGGCAGTCATCTCTCTCACTTCACTCAGTAGATGGCGTGGGTTTAAGTTTATCTGTGGTGGTGCAGGTCCAGCGGAATCCGGTCTGCTGCTGGCTAGGACGCGAGGGCGTCCGCGCCGGCAACAATCTCGGAAAGCTCCTGCGTAATTTCAGCCTGGCGGGCCGTGTTGCGCAGACGCGTGTACTTCTTGATGAGGTCCGTGGCGTTGTCGCCGGCGGACTTCATGGCCCGCTGGCGTGCAGCAAGCTCGGAAGCTGCCGCCTGCAGCATGGCCGCGAAGATGCGTGACTCGATGTAGCGCGGCAGCAGAGCGTCAAGAACGCGCTCAGTTTCCGGCTCGAACTCGTACAGCGGCAACAGGTCCGATTCAGAAGCGGCCTGCTCTTCCACTACTTCCAGGGGAAGCAGGCGGATGACCGTGGGCTCCTGGGTGACCATGGACTTGAAGCGGGTGTAAACCACGTGGATCTCGTCCACGCCGCCCTCTTCGTAGTCGGTCGCGAACTCGGCCAGCAGTGCTTCGCCGATTTCACGCGCGGTGGTGAACTCAGGCGCATCTGTCCCTCCGGTCCAGACCCGTGCGTATTCACGGTTCCGGAAATCGAAGTAGGCCTGGGCCTTACGTCCAACGACGTAAGTCTTAACTTCCTTGCCTTCTTCGTGGAGCAGCTCGATGAGACCTTCCGCCTGCTTGAGCACGCTGGCCGAGTAGGAACCTGCCAGTCCGCGGTCCGCGGTAATTACCAGGACGGCGGCACGGCGGATCTGCTCCGGCTCAGTGGTCAGCGGGTGGTCGATTTCGCTTTGGCTTGCGACAGCAGAAACGGCGCGCGTGATCGCGTTCGCGTAAGGCAGTGAAGCTGCTACGCGCGCACGGGCCTTGCCGATGCGCGAGGTAGCGATCAGTTCCATCGCCTTGAAGATCTTGCGCATCGACGTGGTCGAGCTGATCTTCTGGCGGTAGACCCGGATCTGGGCTCCCATACTTATCCTTTCCTAGCGTTCCGTAGGCCGGGTGTGCCGGGTCCCGTGGACCCGGCACACCCTGCCAATGGAACTAGCGCTTCTGCTTGACGATCTTTTCCTGGTCAACCTGGCCCTCGTCGATGGCGGCATATTCCTCATGCCCCGCACCCACCAGGTGGTTGTCACCCTCGCCGAAGAAGCCCTTCTTGAAGTCGACGATTGCCGACTTGAGAGCTGCCGCGGTGTCATCGTCCAGCACGTTGGTCTGCGCCAGCGTGGTGAGGATCGAGGACTTGTGCGTCAGGTGCTCCAGGAACTCGGACTCGAAGCGGCTGATGTCCTCAACCGGAACGTCGTCCAGGTAGCCGTTGG
Source organism: Pseudarthrobacter sp. NCCP-2145 (assembly GCF_023708005.1). Lineage (NCBI taxonomy): Bacteria > Bacillati > Actinomycetota > Actinomycetes > Micrococcales > Micrococcaceae > Pseudarthrobacter > Pseudarthrobacter sp. NCCP-2145. The sequence goes on from NZ_BRCG01000023.1 coordinate 31,170, forward strand.
TGCCGGCCCAGATGGAGACGACCTGGTTCTCAACCGGGAACGGTGAGTACTGGCCCTGCTTGAGCAGCTCCATGAGGCGGGCGCCACGGGTCAGCTGCTGGCGCGATGCGGCATCCAGGTCCGAGGCGAACATGGCGAATGCCTGCATGTCGCGGTACTGGGCGAGGTCCAGCTTCAACGTACCGGAGACCTTCTTCATGGACTTCACCTGTGCGGCGCCGCCCACGCGGGACACGGACACACCCACGTCAACAGCGGGGCGCTGGTTGGCGTTGAAGAGGTCCGACTGCAGGAAGATCTGGCCGTCGGTGATGGAGATGACGTTGGTCGGGATGTAGGCGGAGACGTCGTTCGCCTTGGTCTCGATCAGCGGCAGGCCCGTCATGGAACCGGCACCCAGCTCGTCGGACAGCTTTGCACAACGCTCCAGCAGGCGGGAGTGCAGGTAGAACACGTCGCCCGGGTAGGCTTCGCGGCCCGGCGGGCGGCGGAGCAGCAGCGACACTGCACGGTAGGCCTCAGCCTGCTTGGAGAGGTCATCGAACACAATAAGGACGTGCTTGCCGCCGTACATCCAGTGCTGGCCGATGGCCGAACCGGCGTACGGTGCCAGGTACTTGAAGCCTGCGGGGTCGGATGCCGGAGACGCCACGATGGTGGTGTACTCCAGTGCCCCGTTGTCCTCGAGGGTCTGGCGGATGGCGGCGATGGTGGACGCCTTCTGACCGATGGCCACGTAGATGCAGCGGACCTGCTTGGTCACATCGCCCGAAGCCCAGTTGGCCTTCTGGTTGATGATGGTGTCGATCGCGATGGCCGACTTGCCGGTCTGGCGATCGCCAATGATGAGCTGGCGCTGGCCGCGGCCGATCGGGATCATGGCGTCGATGGCCTTGAGCCCGGTCTGCATCGGCTCGTGCACCGATTTGCGCTGGGTCACGCCGGGAGCCTGGAGCTCCAGTGCGCGGGTGGTTTCGGCCTTGATCTCGCCGAGGTCGTCGATGGGCATGCCCAGCGGGTCGACAACACGGCCAAGGAAGGCGTCGCCCACGGGAACGGACAGAACCTGTCCGGTGCGGTGGACTTCCTGGCCTTCTTCGATGCCGGTGAAGTCACCGAGGATGATGACGCCGATTTCGCGGACGTCGAGGTTCTGGGCCAGGCCCAGCGTGCCGTCCTCAAAGCGAAGCAGCTCGTTCGCCATGACCGAGGGAAGGCCCTCAACACGGGCGATGCCGTCACCAGCGGTAGATACGCGGCCGACCTCTACGCGTTCTGCGTTTCCGGGTTCGTAGGACGCCGCGAACTCGTTCAGCGCATTACGGACGTCGTCGGCGTTGATGGTCAATTCGGCCATCTGCAGTCCCTGCTCTCCTGTTTTGTGATCACCGTTGCCGGTGACCGGGGTTTCTATCAGTTTGTTTGTGCTTGTCCGGCTAGCCGGCCAGCTGGCGTTGCAGCTCGCCCAGCCTGGTGAGTACCGAAGCGTCGAGCACTTCGTCACCGACCTGGACGCGGATGCCGCCAATGAGTGCCGGATCAACGTTGAGGTTGATCTTCAGTTCCCGCCCGTACATGGCGTTCAAGCCCGCCTGAAGGCGTGCAAGCTGCGTCTGCGTCAGGGGACGGGTCACATTGACCGTTGCAATCCAGCGCTGCTGCCGCTTGGCTGCAAGCTCCGCAAAACGTTCCACCAGCCGGGTGGGCTTGATGCCGCGGGGTTGGGTGACGGCCTGCCGGATGAGGACTTTGGCTTCCTCACTGGCGCCGGGCACCAGCTTTTCGGCGAATGCCGACTTGGCTGCGGCGCTGGCCTGTGTTTCGGACAGAGCACGTTGTACCTCGTGGCTGGAGGCAACAGCCTGGTTGAAGGAGAACAGATCGTTCTCCAGTTCTTCCAGGCCAGTGATTCCGGAGGCAGAAACGGCCGACTTGTTTTCGGCAACGGAAATGACCACCGTTGCGGCAAGAGTCTCGAGTGCATCGCCGATGTCACGGGCAGTTGCCCAGCGCAGGCTGGCCAGTCCGCTCGCGATATCTGCAGCATCAGCGGAGACTTTTCCGCTAACCAGCTGCCTGACCAGCGCCGACTTTTCGTCACCGTTGCGGGACGGGTCAGTCAGGGCGCGGCGCAAGCCAGCCGAGCTGTCCACCATTCCCAGAATTCCGAAGAGTTCCTTTGCCAGCTGCAGCGACGCCGTCGGAAGCTTGGCTTCCAACGCAGTCAGCGCTGTTGCCAGCGATTCGCTCGATACGCCTGCCATTACTTAGCTGCACCTGCGTTCTGGGTCTCCAGATCTGCCAGGAAGCGGTCCACGACCCGAGCTGCACGCTCATCGTCGTTGAGCGATTCGCCGACGATCCGGCCGGCCAGGGTGGTGGCCAAAGTGCCGACCTCGGAGCGCAGGGACACAACGGCCGCCTGGCGCTCGGATTCGATCTGGGCGTGCGCCTGGGCCGTGATGCGGGCAGACTCTGCAGCTGCCTTCTCCTTGAGATCCGCGAGGATCTGGGCACCTTCGGCGCGGGCTTCCTCACGGATGCGGTTGGCTTCGGTGCGGGCGTCGGTCAGCTGCTGCTTGTACTCTTCGAGTGCAGCAGAAGCCTCAGCCTGGGCCTTTTCAGCCTTTGCAATGCCACCTTCGATGGCCTCGGCACGCTCGGCGAAGGTCTTTTCGAACATCGGGACAACGAACTTGACCACGATGAACATGAGGATGGCAAAGCCCACGAGGACAACGCCCATTTCCCAGATGTTGGGAACCAGGGGGTTGACTTCGCCCTCAGTGGCGGCTGAGATGATCAGCTGATTCATATTTCACCCGTCCTTTTCTACTCGGTTCTGTAAGTTCGCTTCGCTCTAAGGACTAGAGAACGAAGGCGAAGACCAGGCCGAGGATGGCGAGGGCTTCGGTGAGCGCAAGGCCGAGGAATGCGATCGGCTGCAGGACGCGCTGTGCTTCCGGCTGACGTGCAACGCCGTTGATGTAGGCAGCGAATACGAGGCCAACACCGATACCACCGCCGATTGCGGACAGACCGTAACCTACGAGGTTGAGATTGCCTTCCATTTTTCTTCCTTTCAAGATGCCACCCGTGTGGCAGGTTGTTTGGGTTGCTCTATCCCCGCGAGGGGAAGTTTTTGTGTGCCTGCGGCGCGATGCCGTGCGGCGGGTGCCTAGTGGCTGTCGGCGTGAAGCGCGCCTTCGATGTAGATCGCGGTCAGCAGGGTAAAGACGTACGCCTGCAGGACCATGATCAGGGCTTCAAGCATGTACATGGCGATCGCGCCGGCGAGGACCAGGAGCGAGGATCCCTTGAGCAGGATGTTCTCCTGCATGACGAGGAACTCGATGCCGTAGCCTGCGATCATCACGATGAGGTGGCCTGCCAGCATGGTGGCGAACAGACGGAGGCTGTGCGTGACCGGCCGGACCAGGAAGTTGGAGATGATCTCGATCGGGATCACGATCGGAAGGATGTACCACGGCACGCCTGAGGGCACGGTGGCCAGCTTGAAGTAGCGGAGCCCGTTCTTCTTGACGCCGATGGCGATCCAGGTGAAGTAGACGATGCCGGCCAGCACATAGGCTCCGCCCACGTGCGAGAACGTGGGGAGCTGGAAGAACGGGATGGCGCCGTAGATGTTGTTAACCAGGATGAAGAAGAAGAGGCTGAACAGCAGCGGGACGTACTTGATGAAGTCCTTGCCACCGATGATGTCCTTGGCGATTCCGTTGCGGACGAAGCCGTAGGCGGCCTCGCCGGCGAACTGGAGCTTGCCGGGTACCAGCTGCTGCTTGCGTGCAGCGAGCACGAAGAAGACGGCGATAAAGACGACAGAGAGGAGGACCAGCAGCATCTGCTTGGAGAATCCTTCTGCGGCACCCCACGGCAGGATTGCCGGCAAATGCATTTCGTTAATACCAGGAGGAGTGAACTCTCCTGAATCTTGGGCCGGGAGCGCAAGCGCGATCAACGCGTTTCCTCTCTGCAGTGTCCATCATTGGGCGTTGGGCGGGGATCGGCAGCCTGATGGCCTGCTGTTCCCCTTGTGAAATTATTTGGCATTAGTGTCGCCGTCCTGGGACGGCCCGCTGGCAGCATGGCGCTCCCCAGCGTTGTTTCGAGAACTGGTAAGGCCATGCATGTGGGAAAGGTAAAAACCTCCGACGGCTCCAAGCAGAGCGCCTGCGAGCACAATCCAGCGCGTTCCCCACACGTAATCCAGTCCCCACCCTATCAAACTCCAGACGATGATTCCGCCAATGATGTAGCTGAATACGGCCATGCCGGCGTTGTATCCGCCGCTGGTTCCGTCGCCTGATACACCGGGAGCGGGACCGCTCGATCCGCCGTTGCCGGTGTTGCCTTGGCTGGGCTTCTTCGGATCACGCATCGGGGTTTTCCTTGGGTTCTGGATCGTTGTAGATCTGGAGGCGCGCCTTGCTGAAACCGTAGATCTCAGCAGCCTGCCACAGCACCACCGCGGTGACGGCGCCGGCCACAAACCAGCGCCCGTCCAGCCACTGCGGTGCTCCCACGACGAACAGGACGACGGCGAAACCGACCACCTTGACGAAGTAGGTTGCCACGAACATGCCAATGGCACCGGAAGGATTGCTGCGGCCCACGAAGTGACCTACGAGGAGGCTGATGCCGAAGAACAGCATCACCAGCAGGCCACCGGCCGTACTGGACAGCACCCCGGTCACGCCATCCAGCAGCATGGCCGGTACAGCGCAAAGCAGGAGTCCGCACGCCGACGCGATCGAACTCAGCTTGAGGAGGTACAGCCAGAGCGACGGCGTGGGGCCGGATGCGCCAACGCGTCCATTGCCGGACAGAGGTCCGGACTCGGCGTTGGAGGTCATTCGATCCCAATCGTCGGCACCTGCGGCAGATCGTCAACAGGCTGTGTGGAGGGGCAGCTTTGGCTGCCCCTAAATTCTACACGAGATAGAAATATTTCCGCACGGACGTTACGCCCGGGTCTCTTCCCCCCGGCGGGCCAGGTAGGGCCAGGCGGTGATGAGGCCCATGACCAGGGTGGCGAAGAGGTCGATGGACAGCACAATCTGCCACGGAAAGATGGCGAAGGCCAGTCCCCCGAAGGAGAGGATGGCGGTCCAGAGGTACATCAGGATAACTGCGGTGCGGTGCGAGTAGCCGATGTCCAGGAGCTTGTGGTGCAGGTGGCCGCGGTCGGCGGACCAGGGCGATCGGCCCCGGGCAGTCCGTCGCACCACCGCCAGGCCGAGGTCCAGCAGCGGAAGGAAGAGGACCGCGAACGGAAGCAGGATGGGAATCACCGTGGAGATGCCGTTGACCCTGTCGTAGAGCCCCGAGGTGATCTGTCCCGTGGACACCACGCCCGCCGAGGCCATCAGCAGCCCGATCAGCATGGCGCCGGAATCGCCCATGAAGATCTTGGACGGGAACCAGTTGTGCGGCAGGAAGCCCAGGCAGCTGCCCACCAGGACTGCCGTAATCAGGGTCGCGAGGTCTGAATAGTCCAGCAGGACAGCGTTGCGATGCACCCAGTAGGCAGTGAAGAAGAACGCCGTGCCGCCGATGATGGCCACTCCTGCGGCAAGGCCGTCCAGCCCGTCGATGAAGTTGAAGGCATTCATCGTGGTGACGATCAGTCCGGCAGTCAAAAGGACCCGGACGGTTTCATTTTCGAGGTAGATCGGCTCCGGAACCCAGGGGACAATGGTCATCTGGACCCCCCAGACGGCCACGGTCAGGCCCGCAATGCTTTGGCCAATCAGCTTCACCCACCACCGGATGTCCAGCAGGTCATCGGCGACGCCCACCAGCACAATGACGGCTGCGCCTGCGAGGACGCCCCATGGCGAGAAGTTGTTCCGGTAGATGTCCTTCACGAAAAAGGACTGGCTGGCGACGATGAGGGCCACCATGACACCGAGGAAGATCGCCACGCCGCCCAGGCGGGACACGGGAATGGAATGCATATCGCGGCTTCGGATGGGCATGTGGAGTTCGAGCCGGTGGCCGACGACCCGTGCTCCCCATGTAGCCGCATAGGACACGACAGCAGCCGTCAGTCCCATCAGCAGGTACATGATCATGGGGCGGGTTCCGTTTCCGGGGAAACACTGCCGCCGGGCAACGGCAATGGCAGCTGGTCCTTGGCTATGGGGCTCACTGGCCGGGAATCTGTTCTTCGATAAATGAAACTTCTCCGTCGCCGAGCGCAGCAGGCAGTGCGTATTTCCTCATACGCGGTGCCTTACAGGGCTGTATTACAGTGGACTCTAGTCAAAGATACTAGCGCCAACAGCTTCATGGCTTCGCGCCACACTGGCGCATTGCGAGCGGGGAAATCCCTGTCAGCCATGCTGAAAGGACCCCCATGACCCCCCGCATAGCAGTTGCTGCCGTGACCTTCGACCGGCCGAAGGAACTGGCCGTCCTGCTGGATTCCATCAATGCCCAGACGGCCGCAGTGGACACCATCTGCCTGGTTGACAGCGGCAAAACCCCGGCCCGTGACACAGCCGATGAACATCCGAACGTTGATTACGTCCGCTCGGAGGCCAACCTCGGCGGCGCTGGCGGCTTCGCCCTGGCAGCGCTCAAGGCAGTGGCGAGCGGAGCCAAGTGGATCTGGATGATGGATGACGACGCCGAACCGGCGGATCCGGAATGCCTCGCCACGCTGCTGCGTGAGGCCGAGGCAAGGGACCTGGAGGCGGTGGTTCCGCTGGTGACCGCGCCTGGCCAGCCGGACCGGCTGTCCTTTTTCTTCCGCCTTGACGGCAAGGTGACGCACAGCCGCGCCGAGGTGGAGAAGCTTGGCTTCCTGCCCAACGACGGGCACTTCTTCAATGGCGCGCTGATCCGCTCCGACGTCTTCTTCAAAGTGGGACTGCCGGACATGCGGCTGTTCATCCGCGGCGACGAGGTGGACTTCACCATTCGGCTGCGCAAAGCGGGCATCAGGTTTGGCACCGTGACCACCACCGCCATCAGCCACCCGCATGCGTTCTCGGAAACCCAGCATGTGTTTGGCGCAGGCTGGCACGTCATCGTCCCGGAGTCAGCGTTTAAGCGGTACTACTATTACCGGAACCGCGGCTACCTGATCCGCCGGTACTTCCGCGTCCGGTCCTTTATTGCGGACGTAGGCGGGTATGCAGGCTATTTCGCGCAGCGGCGGGACTTTAAAGGTTTCCTGGGGTGGGCCAGGTCCTTCTCCACCGGCCTTCGCGGCAAGGGCTTTGCCCCGCTGGAAGACCAGAAGTTCTAGAAAGGGCTTGCGGTCCCGCCCCCATTTACTTGCCGGGCCCGGGAAGGGCCCGCTTCACTCGGCGGCTCCCAAGGAGCCACAGCAGGACCCAGGGCTCTCCGAGCACGCGGTAGGCAACACGGCGGGGATGCAGCAGCAGCCGCCAGGCCCATTCCAGCCCCATCCGGCCCAGCCAGCGTGGGGCAAGCTTCTGGAAGCCGGCCAGCTGTTCGATGGCTCCCCCCACCGCGCAGTAGATAGCCGGCGGCATGTCGGCGAGGCGCCGCTGCAGCACTTCCTCCTGGAGGGGCATGCCCAGGCCCAGCAGGACGAGCTGCGGCTGCTGCGCGTGGAGCCATTCAACAGCCCGGTCTTCGAGATCCCCGTTCCAGCCCTCCCCGGGCAAGCCCGCCACCCGGGCAGCAGGGACAATCAACTCAAGTTGCCTGACGGCCGCGGCATTTGCCTCGGGGCCTGCGCCGATCACGGCAATCCGCTCAAGACCCTGCACCTCTCCCAAAGCTGGGAGCCAGTCCGTGGTACCCAGCCGGTAGTCCATGACGGGTCCTTGGGCTTTGCCGGTCCTCCCCCACAGCCAGAGCACGGGAGCGCCATCCAGCAAAACCACATCACTGCGCTGGTAGAGGTCCCGGAAGCCCTCATCCGAGAGGGTCAGGGTGACGCTGTGCAGGTTGTGCCCCAGCACCGTGCGGGTGGAGCCTTCCTCGACGAAGCGGCTGAGTTCAGCCATCAGGTCCGGCACGCGAAGCGGGGTCGCATCGACCTCCAGCACCGGGATCCGCTGGCGGTCAAGCGCCATCACGGTTCAGGGTTCCGAACCGGAGCCGGGACAGCTGTATGCTCCCCGGAAGGAGATTCCACAGCGGCAGTCTCATCAATCGGAGACCCGCAGGCAGGTGCGGCTTGGGCACGTGCAGCTTCGTCAGGTGCCGGTGCTGCTTCGGCATGTGCAGCTTCTGCCGGGGCCGCTTCGTCAGGTGCTGCTGCTTCTCCTGCCGGTTCCTCCTCGGCCATGGGGATCTCGCCCATGCCAAGGACTCCGGGTACGTGTTCGCGAAGCTGGTCCAGGGTGACCGCACCGTTCCGGACCACGCGCAGGCGCGGACCCGTGGCGTCCACAATCGTGGACGGTACTGCGGCCTCGCCTTCCAGCGGCCGGAAGCCGCCTTCGAGGTAGACCTCCACGGAGTCGGCCAGCTGCTCGCGGGCCGCAGCAGCTGTCTGTCCGGGGGCATGGCCGGTGCGGTTGGCCGAGGATACGGCCAGGGGTCCGGTAAGGGTCAGCAGTTCCTGGGCAATCTCATCGTCCGGCATGCGGAGGGCCACAGTGCCCTTGGTCTCGCCAAGGTCCCAGTCCAGGGATGGCTGTGCGTGGAGGATGAGGGTGAGGCCTCCGGGCCAGAACGCTTCCGCCAGTTTGCGGGCGTCGGCCGGGACGTCCGTGGCGAGGCCGTCCAGGGCGTTGATCCGCGGGATCAGCACGGGCGGCGGCATGGCCCGGCTGCGGCCCTTGGACACCAGCAGCATGGTCACGGCCTGGGGCGAGAAGGCGTCGGCTGCAATCCCGTAGACCGTGTCCGTGGGAAAGACGACGCACTTCTTTTCGCTGATGGCCCGCTGGGCGTGCTCAAGTCCCTTGGCACGCTCGTCATCGCTGGTGCAGTTGTAGGTAGTGGTCACTCGCCTATCCTTTCATTCGCTGTGGTCCGGATCCGCGAGCACGGCGCTGGTGGCGCGCTCCTTGCCGTTAAGGTCCAGATGCGTCCTGATCCCGGTCCAGTTTCCTGTACCCGCCAAATGGTCCGAAATCCAACCCGCCTGGACTTCTGCGTGCTCCATCACAAAGTAGCCCCCCGGCCGCAGGAGGCGGGCAGCGGAGGCAGCGGCCGCCGTCGGAAGTTCCATTCCGTCCGCTCCCCCGCCGTACAGCGCCTCCGGCGGGTCATGAAGGGCGACTTCCGGCTCGGTGGGGACGGCTTCGGCGGGAATGTACGGCGGATTGGACACCACGACGTCGAAAGTCCCGTTGAGCTCAGGCAGCGCGTCCCGCAGGTCCCCGAGCACAAGCCGGACACCCAGCGGGGCCAGGTTTTTTGCTGCCCAGGCGTGGGCGAAGGGGCTGAACTCGACGGCGTGCACCTCCGCACCAGGGACCTCGTGGGCGATGGAGCCTGCGATGGCACCCGAGCCCGTCCCGAGGTCGACGATCCGCGGGCGGGCCATCCCGCGGACGTGGTCGATGACCAGCTGCGCCACCGATTCGGTCTCAGGGCGGGGTACGAAGACGCCGGGGCCAACGGCCAGCTCGAGGTAGCGGAAATGCGCCACTCCGGTGATGTGCTGCAACGGTATGCGGCTGGCGCGCTCCGCCACCAGCGCCTCGTAACCCTCCGGCGCGGGCGCATCCCCCAGCATCATGGCACGCAGGCGGCCGAGCCCCACGTTCAGCAGGTGGTCGGCCAACAGCTCGGCGTCCACCTGCGGACTGGGGACGCCGGCGTCGCGGAGGATATCCGTTGCCGCGCTGACAGCATCCGCGAGCGACTGGCCTGGCTCGAGTGTCATGTCTGGAAGGTACCGAAGGGACTAGTCGCCGATGGCGTCCAGGCGTGCCTGTTCGTCCATCTCGATGGCGGACTGGATGACCGGCTCCAGGTCGCCGTTCATGACCTGGTCCAGGTTGTATGCCTTGTACCCGGTACGGTGGTCCGCGATGCGGTTTTCCGGGTAGTTGTAGGTGCGGATGCGCTCCGAACGGTCCATGGTGCGGATCTGGGATTTCCGCTGTGCCGAGTTTTCGGCGTCGATCTGCTCCTGCTGGTGCGCCAGGATGCGTGCCCGGAGCACACGCATACCCGCTTCACGGTTCTGCAGCTGGGATTTTTCGTTCTGCATGGCCACCACGATGCCCGTGGGAAGGTGGGTGATGCGCACGGCGGAATCAGTGGTGTTCACGGACTGGCCGCCGGGGCCGGAGGACCGGTAGACGTCGATCTTGAGGTCGTTCTGGTTGATCTCAAGCTCTTCGGGCTCATCCACTTCGGGCAGGACCAGGACGCCGGCAGCCGAGGTGTGGATGCGGCCCTGGGATTCGGTGACGGGAACGCGCTGCACCCGGTGCACGCCGCCCTCGAACTTGAGGCGGGCATACACGCCCTCGGCAGGATCGTTCGAGCTGCCCTTGACGGCAACCTGGACGTCCTTGTAGCCGCCAAGGTCGGATTCCGTGGCGGAGATGATCTCGGTCTTCCAGCCGCGGGACTCCGCGTAGCGCGTGTACATGCGCAGCAGGTCGCCGGCGAACAGTGCGGCTTCGTCGCCGCCTTCGCCGCCCTTGACCTCAAGGATCACGTTGCGGGCGTCGTCGGGATCGCGCGGGATGAGGAGGCGGCGCAGTTTCGCGGCAGCCACCTCAAGGGCAGCTTCCAGCTCAGGCACCTCAGCGGCAAACTCGGGGTCTTCGGACGCCATCTCCTTGGCAGCAGCAAGGTCATCCCGGAGGCCTTCCCACTTGTGGTAGGCCTCAACAATGCCATTGAGCTGAGCCGAACGGCGCCCCAGTTTCCGGGCAAGCCGCTGGTCGGCATAGACAGCAGGATCCCCCAGCTGCGCCTGGATAGCATCATGCTCATCAAGCAGGCCCTGTACGGACTCAAACATTTAAAACCTCTTTCGACTCTTACAAGTCTAGTAACAAACAGACACGGGCCACGGCTGGCGACCTAACGACGAAGCCGCGCGGGTTTTCCGCCCCGGGAGTGGCATCGGGCCTGCCGAAGCGTGGTGGCCAAGTCCGTCAGGACATGGCCACCACGCGAAGGGGCGGGGGCGGAAAACCTGCGTGGCGAACCACGCGAGTCAACCGCACCCGCCCCTGGTACAGCTATTTGTCGTTATCCGACTTCGCACCAAGCGTCGTCTTCTGGACCTGCATGAGGAACTCAACGTTGCTCTGGGTTTCCCGGATCTTGTTGGTCAGCAGCTCAAGGCTCTGCTGGGTCTCGAGTCCGGAAAGGACGCGGCGCAGCTTCCACATGATCTTGACTTCCTCGGGCGAGAGCAGGTTCTCCTCGCGGCGGGTGCCGGACGCGTTGACGTCCACGGCCGGGAAGATGCGCTTGTCAGCCAGCTGGCGGGACAGGCGGAGCTCCATGTTGCCGGTGCCCTTGAACTCCTCGAAGATGACCTCGTCCATCTTGGAACCGGTCTCCACGAGCGCGGTGGCCAGGATGGTGAGCGAGCCGCCGTTTTCGATGTTGCGGGCTGCACCGAAGAAGCGCTTGGGCGGGTACAGCGCCGCGGAATCCACACCACCGGACAGGATGCGGCCGGAGGCCGGTGCTGCCAGGTTGTAGGCGCGGCCCAGGCGGGTCATGGAGTCCAGGAGGACCACCACGTCCATGCCCATCTCCACGAGGCGCTTGGCGCGTTCGATGGAAAGTTCGGCCACGGTGGTGTGGTCGTCTGCGGGACGGTCGAAGGTGGAGGCAATGACCTCGCCCTTGACGGTGCGCTGCATGTCCGTGACTTCTTCGGGACGTTCGTCAACCAGCACCATCATGAGGTGGACCTCAGGGTTGTTGGTGGTGATCGCGTTGGCGATGGACTGCAGGATGAGCGTCTTGCCGGCTTTCGGGGGCGAGACGATCAGGCCGCGCTGGCCCTTGCCGATGGGGGCAACCAGGTCGATGACACGGGGACCGATCTTTTTGGGATCGGTTTCCAGCCGCAGGCGCTCTGACGGGTAGAGCGGAACCAGCTTGGCGAATTCGACGCGGTCCTTGAGCTCTTCGGCGGTCTTGCCGTTCACCGAGGTGACGCGGACCAGCGCGTTGAACTTCTGGCGGGCGGACTGCTGGCTGCGGTCCTCGCCTTCGCGGGGTGCGCGGATTGCACCGACGACGGCGTCGCCCTTGCGCAGGTTGTACTTCTTGACCTGTGCCAGGGAGACGTAAACGTCGTTGGGGCCCGGCAGGTAGCCGGAGGTGCGGATGAACGCGTAGTTTTCCAGGACGTCGAGGATGCCCGCCACGGGCAGCAGGACGTCGTCCTCGGTAACCTCGACGTCGTCGACGTCGGGTCCCTGGGAACGGCCGCGGCGGCGGTCGTTGCGGTCACGGAAGCGGTCGTTGCGGGAGGTGTTGTCCCGGTCCTGGCCGCCGGAGCGGTCATTGCGGTCGTTCCGGTCCCGGCGGTTGCGCCGGTTGCGGCGGCTTCCGCCGTCTGAATCATCGCTGTCGCGGGTGTTGTCGCGGTTGTCGTCCCGGCGGGCACCTTCGCGCTGGCCTGCCTCGCGGCTGCCGGCGTTGTCGCGGCCGCCTTCGGTATTCTCGCGGGCAGCGTTGTCGCGTCCGGCGTTGTCACGGCCGCGGGTGCGGCCGCCTTCGCGGCGGTCGGCGCGCTGGCCTGAGTCGCCGGCCTCCGCGGGAGCTTCGGTGCGCTGTTCCGGGGTGCGCTGTTCTGAGGTCCGCTGTTCGACGTCGGCCTGTTCAGCGGGTGCTTCGGCGGCATCGGCAGCCTGCGGCGCAGCGGCGGCTTCGCCGCGGCGGCGGTTGCGGGTGCGCGGCTGGCGGCGTTCGCCAGCGCTTTCGGGCGCTTCGGTGGCCTCGGCGGCAGGTGCCTCAACCGGAGCGGCGGTGCTGGTGTCGGCGGTGGCAGGCTCGGTGGTTGCCGGTGCCACAACCCCGTCGCTGACGGCGCGACGGCTGCGTCCGCGGCCACGTGCCCGGGTTCCTTCCGCGGGAGCTTCCGTTGCTTCAGCGGCGGCCGGGGAGGTCACTGCGGTGGCAACTGCCGGCGCCGCCGTGGTGTCCACGGACTTTTCGGTTGCCCTGGCGGGAGCCTTGGTCATGGGGGTACCGGCGCGGTGGGCGGAGATAGCCGAAACCAGGTCCCCCTTGCGCATCCGGGAACCGCCTGAAATGCCGAGCTGGCTGGCAAGTGCCTGCAGCTGGGCGAGCTTGAGGCCGGCAAGGCCGCTGCTCTTGGCGGGAGCTGCCGGTGATTCGGCAGCAGAAGATGATAGTTCCACAGCTGGCGACAGCTCAGTGGTTTCGGTCACGAAGGATCCTTCCCCCTCGACGGCGTCCAGACTGGGAGCTGGACGCGATGATTTGATCTGGGCTGCAGTTCAGATCTGCAGCCGGATTGTTCGGCCTTGCCGGTTGGATTTCGGCCAGCAGGGCCGGATACTGATTCACCTTGCGCTCCACCCATGGCGGGACGCCGGACTGACGCTTCAGGGGCAGTTTGAATGCTGCAGATTCCTGCGACAGACCCAGGAGGCGGCACCGGAATGGATTGCGCAGTAAGAGACCAGGCGGCAACTAAGTGCAATAGCAGATCAGATAGGCGGAATTACCGCCGGTGCAACTCCACCTTAGCACCTTCGACGTCCACTGCCAGCTTCAGTACGCGCCAGGCAATATCCGGCGTGTTGGCTGCCGTGAACTGCCTGATGAAAGCCACGGCAGCGGCGGCTTCGGCCTCTCCGTTGGCAAGGACCAGCACCGTGGGCCCGGCCCCGGAGACGACGGCGGCGTGCCCTGCGGTGCGCAGTGCACTGATGAGGGCTGCGCTGGGCCGCATTGCCTCGGCACGGTAGCTCTGGTGCAGGTAGTCCTCGGTGCCGGCCAGCAGGAATTCCGGCTTGTGCGTCAGCGCGTGGATCAGCAGGGCTGCGCGTCCGGCGTTCATGGCAGCGGCGTGGTGGCCCACTGATGCGGGCAGCAGGGCACGCGCTGCTTCCGTGGACAGTTCGTAATCCGGAACCGCCACAACCGGGATCACCGAATCCGCCACCGTGGCGCTGGTGCTGCTGTACTGGTCACTGTCCTGCCAGGATAGCGCCAGTCCGCCGAAAATGGCGGGAGCGACGTTGTCAGGGTGGCCTTCGATTTCACTGGTCAGCTGCAGGATCCAGTCCCGGCCCCGGCGGTCCGCCTCGGGAACCATGGCGTTGGCCGCCGAGACCGCGGCCACCACCGCGGAGGCGGAGGATCCCAGGCCGCGCCCGTGGGGGTTGACGTTGTCAGCGGTCACCTTCAGGCCGCCATGGCGGAAGCCCAGCCGTTCGAACGCCACCTCCATGGCCCTGATCACCAGGTGGCTCGCATCCCGGGGCAGGGTTTCCGAACCCTCGCCGCGAAGCTCGAAGAGGAGTTCGTCCGTTTCCAGGCTCTCCACCGTCAGGGTGTCGTGCAGGGCCAGGGCCAGGCCCAGGCTGTCATAGCCCGGGCCCAGGTTGGCCGTGGTTGCCGGCACCCGAACGGTGACGATCTGGCCGGCCTCGATGGGTTGCAGTCCGACGGCGGCCGGCGAGGTGGTTTCCAAGGCTATTTTTCTTCCAGTCCCAGTTCAGCGGCAACGGTGACCACGTCGTTGGGTACCTTGACCGGCTGCACGTCGCTGCCGTCCTCGGTGCGCAGGGCCCACTGGGGGTCCTTGAGCCCGTGGCCCGTGACGGTGATGACGATGGTTTTGCCGGAAGGGACTTCCCCGGCGGCGTGCTTCTTCAGGAGCCCTGCCACGCCGGCGGCCGATCCCGGCTCGACGAAGACGCCTTCGCGGGCGGACAGCCAGCGGTGCGCGCTGAGGATTTCCTCATCGGTGACGGAGTCGATCAGTCCGCCGGATTCGTCGCGGGCGCCGATGGCACCGTCCCAGGAGGCGGGGTTGCCAATCCGGATGGCCGTGGCGATGGTGTCGGGCTCGGTGATGGGGTGGCCGGCGACGAAGGGCGCCGCACCTGCCGCCTGGAAGCCCCACATCGCGGGCGTCCTGGTGGAGACGGCGGGAAGGGTGCCCGCGGTTTCGGACTCGAACGGAGCGGAGTACTCCTTGTAGCCCTTCCAGTACGCGGTGATGTTTCCGGCGTTGCCCACCGGCAGGACGTGGATGTCCGGGGCGTCGCCCAGCGCGTCGACGATTTCGAAGGCACCGGTCTTCTGTCCCTGGATGCGTGCAGGGTTCACCGAGTTCACCAGGAACACCGGGTAGGACTCCCCCAGCTTCCGGGCGATGTCCAGGCAATTGTCAAAGTTGCCGTCCACCTGGAGGAGCGTGGCGCCGTGGGCGATCGCCTGGCTGAGCTTGCCCATGGAGATCTTGCCTTCGGGCACCAGGACCGCGCACGTGAGGCCGGCGGCGGTGGCATAGGCAGCTGCGGAGGCGGAGGTGTTTCCCGTGGAGGCGCAGACTACCGCTTGCGCGCCGGAGGCCACGGCGGCTGTCATAGCCATGGTCATGCCGCGGTCCTTGAAGGACCCGGTGGGGTTCATGCCCTCCACCTTGAGGTAGACCTCGGAGCCGGTGAGCTCAGAGAGCTTCCGGGCATGCACCAGCGGGGTCCCGCCTTCGCCCAGGGTGATCACCCTGGTGGATTCCGTCACGGGCAGACGGTCAGCGTATTCGCGGATGACCCCGCGCCATTGGTGAGCCACTTAGACTCCTTCTACCCGCAGAACGGATGTAACTGAATTGATGACGTCCAGGCCTTTCACGGCCTCGACGGTGGCCGCAAGGGCAGCCTCTGACGCACGGTGGGTGACGATCCGCAACTCGGCGGATTCCACGTTGGACTCCGCGTCGCGGTGGATGGTCTGCCGCATGATCTCGATGGACACGCCGTGCTCGGCGAAGAGCTGGGCAATCCTGGCCAGGACGCCGGGCTGGTCGGCGACGTCCAGGCCGATGTAGTAGCTGGTGACGGCCGCGTCGATCGGCAGGGCCGAAACCTGGCCGGTGGTGGTTTCCGTGCGGCCGGGGCCGCCGAGGACCAGGCTGCGCGCGGCCGAGACAAGGTCGCCCAGGACAGCGGACGCCGTGGGTGTACCGCCGGCTCCCTGCCCGTAGAACATCAGTTCGCCGGCGTTCTCGGCTTCGATGAACACCGCGTTGAAGGCGCCGTGGACGGCGGCCAGCGGGTGTTCACGGGGAAGCAGCGTGGGGTGCACGCGCACGGAGACGCCCTCGCCGCCGTCCGCGTCCGTGCCTGCGGCGGGAAGCTTTTCCGCGATGGCCAGCAGCTTGATGACAAAGCCGGCGTCCTTGGCCGCGGCAATATCCGCCGCGGTGACCGAGGTGATTCCTTCGCAGTGGACGTTTTCCAGGGCAAACCGGGTGTGGAAGGACAGCGAGGCAAGGATGGCGGCCTTCGCGGCGGCATCGTGGCCTTCGACGTCGGCAGTGGGGTCCGCTTCTGCGTAGCCAAGGCGCTGCGCTTCGGCGAGGGCATCGGCGAACTGGGCTCCGGTGGTGTCCATCTGGTCAAGGATGAAATTGGTGGTGCCGTTGACGATGCCCAGGACGCGCGTGATGCGGTCGCCGGCGAGGCTGTCGCGGATGGGCCGCAGGATGGGGATGGCACCGGCGACGGCGGCCTCATAGGAGAGCTGGACGCCCGCCTTGTCAGCTTCCTCGTGCAGGGTGGGGCCGTCCTGCGCCACGAGCGCCTTGTTCCCCGTGACAACGCAGGCACCGTTGCGGAGGGCCGAAAGGATCAGCGTACGGGCAGGCTCGATGCCGCCCATCAGCTCGATCACCAGGTCCGCGTCCTTCACCAGGGTGTCGGCGTCGGTGGTGAAGAGGTCCTGCGGGAGGTCCACGTCGCGTTTGGCGTGGACGTCCCGCACGGCGATGCCGCTCAACTGCAGCTTCGCGCCCGCGCGGGCGGCAAGGGTGTCGGCGTCCTCGATGAGAATCCGCGCAACCTGGGCCCCAACGTTGCCACAGCCCAGCAGGGCCACTTTCAGGGTTCGCAATTCGGTCATTCAGACTCCCATGTCGCGGTTCAGCAGATCTTCCTCGGTTTCCCCGCGGACAATCAGCCGGGCAGATCCGTCGCGCACCGCGACAACGCCCGGCCGGGCCAGATAGTTGTAGTTACTCGACAGGGCCCAGCAGTAGGCGCCGGTACCCGGTACAGCAAGCAGATCACCGGCTGCCACGTCCTCGGGCAGATATACATCTCTAACAACTATGTCGCCGCTCTCGCAATGTTTGCCCACCACGCGGGACAGCTGCGGGCCGGCGGCGGAGGTGCGGGACGCCAGGATTGCCGAGTAATCCGCGTCGTACAGCACCGGGCGGGCGTTGTCGCTCATGCCGCCGTCCACTGAAACATAGCGGCGCGGATGCGTAACGTTGTTGTCTGCGTCACCATTGTTCGACGCAGTCGCATCCACGCGCACTGTCTTGAGGGTTCCCACTTCATACAGGGTGAAGGTGGTGCTGCCCACAATGGCGCGGCCGGGTTCGATGGAGATGCGGGGAGAGTCGATCCCCAGTTCAGCGCAGGTGGAACGCACGACGACGGCCATCGCCTCCGCAATTTCCGCTGCGGGGCGGGGGGTGTCCACCGGCGTGTAGGCAATGCCGTATCCGCCGCCAAGATCCAGTTCGGGCAGGACGATGGAGTACTTTTCCTGCATGGCGGCAAGGAAACGGAGGAGCTTCTGGGCGGCCAGGGCAAAACCGTCCGGCTCGAAGATCTGGGAACCGATGTGGCAGTGCAGCCCCAGCAGGTCGATGCCCGGATGCGCCGACGCAGCCGCGACGGCTTCCTCGGCAGCCGACAGGCCGGCGTGTTCGGTGGTGTCCGCAGCCATGGAAAGGCCGAACTTCTGGTCCTCATGGGCAGTGGCGATGAACTCGTGGGTGTGGGCGTGCACGCCGGGTGTCAGCCGCAGCATGACTTTTGCCTTTTCCCCCCGGCGTTCGGCGATGTCGCCCACCCTGACCAGCTCGCCGAGGCTGTCCACCACAATCCTGCCGAGCTTCATGTCCAGCGCACGGTGGATCTCAAGGTCGGACTTGTTGTTGCCGTGCAGGGCAACGTCTGCTCCGGGAATACCGGCCTTTGCCGCAACCGCGAGCTCACCGCCGGAGGCGGTGTCCAGCCGCAGGCCCTCCTCTTCGACCCAGCGCACCACGGCGGTGCACAGGAACGATTTCCCGGCGTAGTAGACGTCCACTCCCCCGCAGATGTCGGCAAACGCGTTGTTGAAGGCATCGCTGAAGGCGCGTGCCCTTGCGCGGAAATCGTTCTCGCTCATGACGTACAGCGGAGTCCCGTACTGCCGCTGAAGCTCGCTGACCGGAATACCGCCCACGGTGAGTTCGCCGGCATCGTTCCGGGCTGCGTCCTGTGCCCACATCTTGGGCTCCAGGGCATTGAGGTCGGCTGGGACCGATAGCCAATCCGGTGCCAGCGGGGAACCCTGGCGCCGGGAATCTTCGCGCTGCGGTGACATGTGACTCACATCCGTTCCGGGGCGGAGACGCCCAGCAGATCGAGGCCGTTGGCCAGGACCTGGCTGGTGGCGTCGTTGAGCCACAGGCGGGTGCGGTTGACGTCGGTCACCGCTTCATCGCCCATCGGCGCAATTCGGCAGGCGTCGTACCAGCGGTGGTAGGCCCCGGCAATCACTTCGAGGTGCCGGGCCACCCGGTGCGGCTCGCGCAGCTCGGCGGCCTTGGCCACGATCGAGGGGTAGCTGCCCAGGTACGAGAGCAGTTCGTTCTCCGTAGCGTGGTCCAGCAGTG
Source organism: Pseudarthrobacter sp. NCCP-2145 (assembly GCF_023708005.1). Taxonomy (NCBI): domain Bacteria; kingdom Bacillati; phylum Actinomycetota; class Actinomycetes; order Micrococcales; family Micrococcaceae; genus Pseudarthrobacter; species Pseudarthrobacter sp. NCCP-2145. The sequence continues at coordinate 49,990 of NZ_BRCG01000023.1, forward strand.
AGGCGTCAAAGGAGTCCTGGCCATCCACCTGGCGTTCCACACCGGCCGCCACGGCGTTACGGGCGGCGCCGCGGGAGCGGGCATGGGCGTACTGGACGTAGAACACCGGGTTTTCGTTGCTGTGCTTCTTCAGCAGCTCCGGGTCGAGGGTCAACGGCGAATCCGCAGGGAACCGGGCCAGGGAGTAGCGGACAGCGTCCTTCCCGAGCCAGTCAATCAGGTCCTTAAGCTCGATGATGTTCCCGGCACGCTTGGACAACTTGGCTCCGTTGACGGACACGAGCTGTCCGATCAGCACCTCGATATGGAGGTCGGGATCGTCGCCGGCGCAGGCCGCAATGGCCTTGAGCCGGTTGATGTAGCCGTGGTGGTCCGCGCCCAGCAGATAGATCTTCTCGGTGAAGCCCCTGTCCTTCTTGGACAGGTAGTAGGCGGCGTCCGCGGCGAAGTAGGTGGGTTCGCCGTTCGCGCGGATCATCACCCGGTCCTTGTCGTCGCCAAAGTCCGTGGTCCGCAGCCAGACCGCACCGCCGTCGTCGAACACGTGGCCCTGCTCGCGCAGCCGCGCCACGGCACTTTCGATTGCGCCGGCGTCGTGCAGTTCCTGCTCGGAGAAGAAGACGTCGAACTCCACGCCGAAGTCCGCAAGGGTGGACTTGATGTCCTTCATCTGCGCCTTGTAGGCAGCGGCGCGGATGACGGGAAGGGCAGCAACCTCCGTGAGCTCGCGGATGTCCGGGTGCTCGGTGAGCACCTCGTGGCCAAGGTCGGCGATGTACTGTCCGGGGTAGCCGCCGTCGGGCACGGGAAGACCGTGGAGCCGGTTGTAGACGGAGTGGGCAAAGACGTTCATCTGCGTGCCGGCGTCGTTGATGTAGTACTCAGCGGTGACGTCGGCGCCGGAGGCGCGCAGGACGCGGGCGATCGAATCCCCCAGGGCCGCCCAGCGGGTGTGCCCGATGTGCAGGGGCCCGGTGGGATTGGCAGAGACGAACTCCATGTTCACGGTGTGGCCGGCGAGCGCCGTGTTGGTGCCGTACTGCTTTCCGGCTTCGACAATCGCCTTGGCGAGCGCACCGGCGGCAGCGGCATCCACCGTGATGTTCAGGAACCCCGGCCCGGCGATGTCCACGGCGGACACGCCGTCGATGGACTTCAGCCGTGCACTGAGGATCGTGGCGAATTCCCGTGGGTTGGTGCCCGCCTGCTTGGCCAGCTGAAGGGCGATATTGGTGGCCCAGTCTCCGTGGTCCCTGCTCTTTGGACGCTCCACGCGCACCTCATCAGGCACAGCTGATGCAGGAAGGGCGATGTCGCCGGCGGCGACGGCTTCCTTCAGGCAGGCGGATATGGCGAGGGAGAGTTCTTCGGGAGTCACCCCTCTAGCCTACCGGGGGCCCAGTAACAGCAAGTAATTCGGGGCGTTTCTGATGCCACGGTGTTTACAGGAAACGGTGAATGCGGTCACAGGTTGAACCAATACGCTGGGTTCTGCGTTGACAACACCGTAACCACCCAGCAGTTCCCGCCCCGATCCACCGACGAAACGAGAGCCCTGATGAGACCCTCCGTCCGTAAAAGTGTTTATGCCGGAATCGCCAGCCTGTCCCTGGCAGGAACGGTGGCCGCGTGCGCCCCGTCTGCCGGAGACTCCTCCCCGGCTCCCGCAGCCTCCGGCACCAGCGCCACCGGAAGCACGTCCTCATCCGGCGCATCAACGCCGGCCGCTGGCGGATCCAGCTACAAGGACGGCACTTACAGCGCGGATGGAACGTACGTCTCCCCGAACGGCACCGAAACTGTGGGCGTGGAGCTGACCCTGGCGTCCGGGACCGTCACGGACGTGCAGATCACCCAGCACCCGTCCAACCCGAACACCCGCAAGTTCCAGGGCGAGTTCGCCGGCGGGATCGCCGGGCAGGTGGTGGGCAGGAACATAGATGAGCTCAACGTTTCCAAGGTTGCCGGTTCGTCCCTCACCAGCGGCGGCTTCAACCAGGCAGTGGAGCAGATCAAGTCGGAGGCCAGGTAGGACGTGCCGGGCGGCGGCTGGGAGGACTTTGCGTTTGAGGGCATTGGCACGCACTGGGAGATATCCTCGCCGCGGCCCCTTGATCCCCTCCTGCGGGCCCGCCTGCTCGGCCTGGTGGAGCGGTTCGACGCCGACTGGTCCCGGTTCCGGGTGGACTCCCGCGTCAGTGCCATGGCCAGGGAACCCGGACGGCATGACTTTCCCGCGGAGGCCGTCGCGTTGGGGCAGCTGTACCGGGCTCTGTATGAGGCCACCGGCGGGGCCATGACGCCGCTCATCGGCCCAAGCCTGGAGCGCCTGGGGTACGGCGCCGGCTACTCCCTTCGCCCCTCCGGCTCCGCGCTGCCGGCGCCGGCCTGGGACGATGTGCTGGAGTGGGCCGGCAGCACCCTCACCACCGCGGCTCCCGTTGTGCTGGACATCGGCGCTGCCGGCAAGGGGCTGCTGGTGGACCTGGTGGCTGCCGAACTGGAGGCGGATGGCGTGGACACGTTCATCGTTGATGCCAGCGGGGACCTGCTGGTGAAGGGCCCGGATGCCGTTCCGGTGGCGCTGGAACATCCGTACAACGCAACCCAGGCCATAGGGGTGGTGCAGCTGGCGGGCCGGGCGCTGTGCGCGTCTGCGGCCAACCGGCGCGCCTGGGGTGACGGCCTGCACCACATCCTGGACGGAAAAACCGGCCGGCCTGTCAGGACTGCCGTGGCGACGTGGGCGCTGGCCGACACCGCGATGCTGGCTGATGCCCTGGCAACGGCACTCTTCTTTGTCCCCGGCGCCGGGCTCCAGGAGGCCTTCGACTTCTCCTGGCTGACTGTCTTCTCGGACGGAAGTGCTGCCCACTCCGCAGAGTTTGAAGGGACACTGTTCACATGAGCCCTGTTGAAACTCCGAAGGCACCGCCGGGTTCCTCCCTGGGCGCCCGGCTGGACACCGCGCTGGGCCGGTTCACCATGTACCGGCTGGTCCTCCTTGTCCTTGCAGTCCTGGCTGTGTACAGCCTTGTGCTTGATGCCCTTGGGTGGCTGACGTTCGGTATTCCCGAAATGCTGGCGCACCTGGTGCTGTGCCTTGGCCTGACGTACGCGTCGAACAGGGCGCTGGCGCCGCTGTTCCGGGTCCGGCCGCACTCCGAGTCCTCGCTGATCACCGGCCTGCTGCTGTACTTCCTGTTCTGGCCCTCGTTCGCCCCGCTGGACGTGGCAGGCGTGGCTTTGGCCTGCGTGCTCGCGTCGGCATCAAAGTACGCGCTCGCCTGGCGCGGCCGGCACATCTTCAACGCCGCCGCGGCGGGAGCCTTCGTGGCCGGGCTCACCGGGCTCAACATCGCAACCTGGTGGGCAGCCACCCCTGCCATGCTGTGGGCGCTGGCGCCCGGTGTCCTCCTGGTCCTGTACAGGACCAGGAAGTTCCTGATGGCCTCCGTGTTCCTTGTGGTGGCCACCGCCATCATCACCTCGGAGCTGCTGCAGGCCGGCATGTCCGCCGGCATGGCATTGTGGCAATCCCTTGCCCAGCGGCCGCTGCTGTTCTTTGTTGGCTTCATGCTCACCGAACCTCTCACGCTGCCGCCCAGGAGGTGGCAACAGCTGGCGCTGGCTGCTGTGGTCGGCGTGGTGTTCGCGGTCCCCTACAACTTCGGATTCATCGCCAATTCTCCCGAGGCAGCGCTGCTGCTGGGCAATGCGATCGCGTTCCTGATGGGGCAGCGGGGCAGGGTGACGCTCCGTTTTACCGGAACCAGGCCTTTGACGCCGAGCACCACCGAGTTCAGTTTCGAGCCGTCCCGGCCTGTCCGTTTTGTGCCGGGACAATACATGGAGCTGGACCTTCCGCACGCAAAATCGGACGGGAAAGGACGACGCCGAATGTTCAGCCTGACGGGTTCGCCCAGTGAAAGCCTGGTCAAGTTCGGGGTGCGGACCGCGGAGCCCCTGTCCGCAGCCAAAAAGGTCCTCCTGTCGCTGAACCCGGGAGACGAGGTGACGGCCACGTCGGTCGGAGGGGACTTTGTCCTCCCCCGCGATCCGCGCAAGCCTGTCCTGCTGATTGCGGCCGGGATCGGCGTCACGCCCTACCTCTCGCACGTGTCCTCCGGAGGGTTGCGGGAGCGGGATGCAGTGCTGCTTTTGCTGGCCAGGAGCGCAGACGAGGTTGCCTATGCGGATGAGTTGCGGGCTGCCGGCATCCGCGTCCTGGTCCGCGTGGCGGACGGTTCCGTGCCGCCTTCGGGATTGGCCAGCGCTTCCTGGGATGGCACGCGGGTGGACGGCGAGGCCATCCGTGCCCTGGTCCCCGACGTGGCCGGCCGGGAGGTGTACGTCTCGGGTTCCCCTGCGAGCGTCGCGTCACTGCGGCGGGCCGCCAAACGGGCCGGGGCGGCAAAAGTCCACGTTGACTCGTTCTCCGGCTACTGACTTCTTACCGTTCGGAGGTTCCTGGGGCAGTGAGGCAGCACCGATTTTCCCTTGCGGGCCACCTTACTGCTAAGCTCTAGGACGTCCCGCCGGCAACGGCAGGAAACCCCGGATTGCCCTCGTAGCTCAGGGGATAGAGCGTCTGCCTCCGGAGCAGAAGGTCGTAGGTTCGAATCCTATCGAGGGCACCAACGAGAGCCACCAGAAATCACGGATTTCTGGTGGCTCTCTGCGTTTTGGCGGGTGCTGCATCCAGTTGGCACCCCAGGCCCGGAACCCTTTGCTTGGGAACTATTGGCCCGGGCCGTGAATTAAACCTTTCAGCAGTGCCCCCCTACCCATACACCGGAGCGCTGGCACCCAACGAAAGGCGCATCATCGTAGGCCGAAACGCCGTGACCAGTACCAAAGCTTCCGGGCCGGGCCTGCCCCCGGGGCTGGCCACTCCCACCGCCGATATCCCGTTGCGGCATGCCTGTGTGGTTCCATGCTGAACCGCGACAGGACTCAAGGAGGCCGCCGCGGCGTGCTTCGGCTGCTCCCGGGCTTTCTCGTTGTTGTGCTGCTCGCGTCAGCGCTGGCGCTCCTCGCACCCGGCCTGCTCAGCGGTTTGCGCGGTGCCGGCGGCTCGCTGGGGTGGAACCCGGAGTGCGTTGTCGAGACCCCCGACGGGAAGGTAGGGATCAGCCGCGAGGAGGCGCAACGGGCCACAACAGCCGTCGCACTCCTTGCCCGCGGCCTGGAGCCACCGGACACCTCCGGCATCGACGCGGCGGCATTGCAGCAGCTGGCCGCCGGGCCACCCGGAGACGCCGGCCCTTCCCTGGGCTGCCGGGGTTCGGCCGCCGCCGGCCTGGAGGAACAGCAGCCGGGCGACACCGGGCTGACACCCCGCGCCGAACAGATGCGCGGGGCCATGACCGAGGTGTTTGGCACCCAAAGCCTGGGCGGGTTCGCCCCGGGCGGCGTTGGCCAGGGACATGGAGCTGAATCCACGCACTACGACGGCCGCGCTGTTGATGTCTTCTTCCGCCCGGTGACCGAGGAAAACCGGCGTGCAGGGTGGATACTGGCCCACTGGCTGGTCGCCCACGCCGACGGACTGGACATCCAGTACGTCATTTTCGACGACCGCTTCTGGAGCGTGCACAGCTCCCGGGGGCTGTGGCAGGAGTACCGCGCCCCCGAGCCCCGCAACGAGATCCTGCGCCATCTCGACCACGTCCATGTGGATGTGCTCGCCGGAGGGTCCTGACCACGGCAGGGAACGGGACGGAACCAGTCTGGATTCCTACCACAGACCAGGTGCGGCGTGAGCCTGCCAAGGATTGTCGGTGGCTCCTCGTAGTCTGAATCCACCAAGTCGAGGGGGTACGCCATGCACGGTCCGTTCTGTTCCATCGTCCCGCCCTACATGCTGAGGAGGCTGGCCAAACAGGGTGCGCCGGAGTTTTCGTCGGCGGCCAGGGCAGCCAGGGAAGCATTAGGCCATGTCGAGTCGTTTCGTTCAGCGCGGTCCCAGCCCGCACCGGACATTCCGGCAGGCGTCCGCCAGGCCAAGCCCGGGCCACCACACCGGACCGTCTTCGACGCAAACAGCGCGGAGATCCTCCCTGGCACGCTGGTGCGCAAGGAAGGCGAGGCACCCGTGGGCGACCCCGCGGCCGACGAAGCCTATGACGGGCTTGGCCACACACACCGGCTCTACGCCGACGTGTTCGGACGCAACTCCATCGACGGACGGGGGCTCCCCCTGAACGCCACGGTCCACTTCGGCCAGCTTTATGACAACGCCTTTTGGGACGGGAAACAGATGGTTTTCGGCGACGGGGACGGTGAGGTCTTTGAACGGTTTACCAAATCGCTGAGCGTCATCGGGCACGAACTCGCCCACGGCGTTACGCAGTATTCAGCTGCGCTCGTGTACCGGAACCAGGCCGGTGCCCTCAACGAATCAATGTCCGATGTCTTCGGCGCGCTGGTGGAACAGTACGTCAACAACCAGTCCGCTGCTGAGGCCAGCTGGCTTATCGGCGAGGGCATCTTCACTCCTGACGTGGAGGGCCGCGCCCTGCGCTCCCTGAAGGCCCCCGGGACGGCGTACGACGACGACGTGCTGGGTAAGGACCCCCAGCCGGACTCCATGGACACTTACGTGAGGACCAGCGCGGACAACGGTGGCGTCCACATCAATTCCGGCATCCCCAACCGTGCCTTCTACCTGGTAGCGGAGTCCCTTGATGGAAACGCCTGGGACTCCCCCGGGCGTATTTGGTACGAGGCGCTCACCGGCGGATCGCTTCCGCCGGCTGCCACCTTCAGGGTTTTCGCCCGCGCCACGGCTGCGTCTGCCGTGGAACTCTTCGGTTCCGGGTCCCCCGAGCATGACGCCGTACAGCTGGCGTGGGAAACTGTGAAGGTCAAGCTTTAACGGACGCCCGGCCGGCGCTTTTCGGCCGTCCGGGCTGTAGGGGAAGCCCAAGGACCAGGCCATGAAGATCAGTGTTGAGCGCACCGGAGGAATCGCCGCCATACCAAGAGTGTGGACGGTGGAAGCCCGTTCCGAGACCGCTATCAACCAGTGGCAGCCCATTGTTGAAGCGTGCCCGTGGGATTCGGTGCCCAGGACACCACGGGCCGCTGCGGAGAAGTTCGCCGGGCAGCAGCCGGACCGGTTCATTTACGCCATTCGGGCGGGGCAGCACCGGGCTGCACTTCCGGAGCAGGCCGTCACCGGGCCATGGCGGGTCCTGGTGGACAGCACCCGGGAGGCGGCTGAGGCATCGCGCGCCGAGGGGCGGCAGGACGGGGCGTCCGCCGGCTGAGTGGTCCGGGAATACCGGGGTGCGGCCGGAGTCCGTTCCGTTCGTGCCAGGCAGGAGCTACCCCACCCCGGCAAGCTGGCCGCGGAAGGCCCGGCGGTATGACTGCGGACTGGTGTCCAGGACCTTGGCGAAGTGGTGGCGCAACAGGACAGGGTGCCCGAAGCCGGACTCCCTGGCGATCTCGTCGATGTTGAGGTCAGTGGATTCAAGGAGCTCCTGGGCACGGAGTACGCGCTGCGAGTTGAGCCAGGCTGCGGGGGTGGCTCCAGTCTCCGACCTGAACCGACGTGCAAAGGTCCTCGGCGACATGTGGACCCGTGCCGCCAGTTCATTCACGGTGTGCTCGTGCTCCAGGTTTTCCACCATCCAGCGCAGCAGTTTTTCCATGGGGGCTGAACCGCAGGCGGGCATGGGCCGGTCGATGAACTGCGCCTGGCCGCCATCGCGGTGCGGAGGAACCACCATGTCCCTGGCGATCGCGGCAGCCACGTGCGCGCCCAGTTCCACCCGCACCAGGTGGAGGCAGGCATCGATTCCCGCGGCGGTGCCTGCGGAGGAGATGATGTTGCCGTCCTGGACATACAGCACGTTTTCGTCAACCCGGACGAGCGGGTATTCGGCGGCCAGCTGGCCGGAATAGTGCCAGTGGGTGGTGCAGCGGCGCCCGTCGAGCAAGCCGGCCCGGGCCAGGGCAAACGCCCCGGAGCAGATAGACATGACCCAGGCACCCCTGGCATCCGCAGCACGGAGCGCCTCCAGAACCGGTTCGGGCAGTTCCTCGTCCCGGCCGTAGGGGGCCATGATGACCAGGTCCGCATCCTCCGTGGCCTCGAGTCCCAGGCCCACGTTCATGGACAGCCCCGACTTCAACGGCACGGTTCCCGGGCAGGGGGTGCACACCCGGAAATCGAAAGCCGGAACCCCGCTGCCCCGGGCCGATCTGTCAATGCCGAAGACCTCGCACGCCGTACCGAATTCGAACATCGAGAAGTTGGGAACAACGATGACCGCGACTGATGTGAGCATGCTTCCATTGTGGCAGGAATTTTAGCTTTTTGGGCATTTCTGCCACTTTTTTTGGGTTGCTGACAGGAGAAGCATGGAGGCATGGAAATCCTCATAACCGCCCTCCTCATCGTCATCCTCGTCGTTCTCGCCGCCACTGTGTCAGCGCTTCTGCGTGACGGAAGGGGACATACGCCTCCAGTGGAATCCCACGAAGCGTGGTCAGCCCTGGACCTTCCCAGCATCAACTACACGCTCCGCGTTTTCTAAGCCGGCAACACACCCTTCCGGCCAGGAAGGGAAGCAACTGCAGACAGTCGAAACGGGATGCCCGGGCTCCCGCAGTAGACTGTCAGCAGACATGACACTTCACATCGCCTATCCCGCTGAGCTGCCGGTCTCCGAACGGCGCGAAGACCTGATGGCCGCCATCGCAGCAAACCAGGTCACCATCATTGCCGGTGAGACCGGCTCCGGTAAGACAACCCAGATTCCCAAGATGTGCCTTGAGCTTGGGCTGGGCGAGAATGGCCTGATCGGCCATACGCAGCCCCGCCGGCTGGCCGCGCGCACCGTGGCTGAGCGCATCGCCGAGGAACTGGGCGTGGACATCGGCCAGGAAGTGGGCTTCCAGGTCCGCTTCACCGGGGAAGTCAGCCGCGCCACGAAGGTCAAGCTGATGACGGACGGCATCCTGCTGGCGGAAATCCAGCGGGACAAGCTGCTCCGCAAGTACAACGCCATCATCATCGATGAGGCCCACGAGCGCAGCCTGAACATCGACTTCATCCTGGGCTACTTGAAGCGGATCCTGCCGCAGCGTCCGGACCTCAAGGTGATCATCACCTCCGCCACCATCGACCCCCAACGGTTTGCCAGCCATTTCGGCACAGCCGACCAACCCGCCCCCATCGTCGAGGTCTCCGGGCGGACCTACCCCGTGGAGATCCGCTACCGCCCGCTGTCGCAGCCGCCCGGTGGAGCTGGTCCCGATGATGAGGATGGTTCCGACGACGAACTCGAGGAAGACCGCGACCCCCTCGACGCCGTGTGCGACGCCGTCGACGAACTCGCCGCCGAAGCACCCGGCGACATCCTGGTCTTCTTTTCCGGCGAACGCGAGATCCGGGATGCGGCCGACGCACTGCAGGCCCGCATCCAGTCCAACCGCCGGCTGGCCGGAACGGAAGTCCTTCCGCTCTTCGCCCGGCTGAGCCTGCAGGAACAGCACAAGGTGTTCCACCCGGGAAACAAGCGGCGGATCGTGCTGGCCACCAACGTGGCGGAAACCTCACTCACCGTGCCGGGCATCAAGTACGTGATCGACACCGGAACCGCCCGCATCTCCAGGTACTCGCACCGCACCAAGGTCCAGCGCCTGCCCATTGAGCGGGTCTCACAGGCGTCCGCCAACCAGCGTTCGGGGCGGTGCGGCCGCGTCTCGGACGGCATCGCCATCCGCCTTTACTCCGAGGAAGACTTCGAGTCCCGGCCCCTCTACACGGATCCGGAGATCCTGCGGACCAACCTCGCCGCCGTCATCCTGCAGATGACCGCCATGGGAGTGGCCCGCGGCCCCAAGGATGTCGAAAACTTCCCGTTCGTGGAACCACCTGAAACGCGGGCAATCAACGACGGCGTCACGCTACTCCGCGAACTCGGCGCCCTCGCGGCCGCCCGGCCGCAGAACGGCACGGACGGAACGAAAAGCGGCGGCGGGCTCACCGCCGTCGGACAGAAGCTTGCCCAACTGCCAGTGGACCCACGGCTGGGCCGGATGATCGTGGAGGCGGGAAAACGCGGCTGTGTCCGCGAGGTGATGATCCTGGCAGCTGCCCTCACCATCCAGGACCCGCGCGAGCGTCCAACAGACAAGCAGCAACTCGCGGCGGAAAAGCACAACCGGTTCAAGGACGAGAACTCGGACTTCACCGGCTTCCTCAACCTCTGGAACTACATCCAAGAGAAGCAGCAGGAGCTGTCGTCGTCGGCCTTCCGCCGGATGTGCCGGGCCGAGTTCATCAATTACCTCCGGGTCCGGGAGTGGCAGGACCTGTTTGCCCAGCTGCGGCAACTGGCCCGGCCCCTGGGCATCAGCCTCGACAACAAGCGGCTTGCCGATCCGGTGGGCAACCACGAGGGCATCCACATCAGCCTTCTTTCCGGGCTCCTGAGCCACATCGGCATCCTTGACGAACGCAAGCGCGAGTATGCGGGTGCCCGGGGCAGCCGGTTCGCCATCTTCCCCGGCTCGGCCCTCTTCAAGAAGTCGCCCACGTTCGTGATGGCAGCGGAGCTGGTGGAGACCAACCGCCTCTGGGCGAGGGTGGCTGCGAGGTTCGATCCTGTGTGGGCCGAACAGGTGGCGCCGGACCTGGTGAAGCGCAGCTACAGCGAACCGCACTGGTCCACCCGGCAGGGTGCGGTGATGGCCTACGAGAAGGTCACCCTTTACGGCGTGCCCATCATCGCCCAACGCAGGATCAACTACGGCAGGGTTGACCCCGTCGTCGCACGGGAACTCTTCATCCGCCATGCTTTGGTGGAAGGCGACTGGAAAACCCACCACAAGTTCTTCCACCGCAACCGGGCGCTCCTGCATGAGGTGGAGGAGCTGGAGGCCAGGATGCGCCGCCGGGACCTCCTGGTGGATGACGAGACGCTGTTCGAGTTCTACGATGCGCGGATCGGACCTGACGTGGTGTCCGAGCGGCACTTCGACAAGTGGTGGAAGGATGCGCGGCAGAAGAACCCGGACCTCCTGGACTACGACAAATCCCTCCTCCTCAGCGACGACGCGGAGGACCTCGATGACTCCGCCTACCCCAAGACCTGGCTGCACAAGGGCTTCGAGCTTCCGCTAAGCTACGAGTTCCATCCGGTTGCTCCGGGGTCACCGCCCAATCCCTCCGACGGCGTTACCGCCGAAGTGCCGGTCCTGTTCCTCAACCAGCTGGACGACAAAGCCTTCCGCTGGCTGATCCCCGGGCAGCGCGTGGAACTGGTGACAGCCCTGATCAAGTCGCTGCCCAAGCAGATCCGGAAGAACTTCGTTCCTGCCCCGGACGTGGCGCGCCAGGCAGTGGCAGTGCTGGAAGCCGACTTTGATCCGGCGGCGGATGAACTGGAACCGTCCCTTGAGCTTGCCCTGCGGCGCATCCGCGGGCATATCGTCCCGCCTGGATCGTGGAACTGGGACGCCGTCCCGGCCCACCTGCGCGTGTCCTTCAAAGTGGTGGACAGCAGGGGCAAGGTCCTGGATGAGGGCAAAGACCTCGCAGCCTTGCAGGAGAAGCTGGCTCCGGCCACCCGGCGGGCCATTGCCGAATCCCTCGGCGCGACGCCTGCGTCCACGGCACCCGGCAACGGCAGGAAAGCGTCACAGGCATCCGGGAAAGCGCTCGACGGCGGCTCCCTCGGAGGACAGCAGCCGGCCACAGCGCCGCGAACCGCAGGCCCAACCGGTTTCAGGGAGCAGGACGGCCTGACGGAATGGAATTTCGGGACCCTTCAGCGGCAGGTGAGCAACTCCGTCAAGGGCCACACCGTCACGGGATACCCGGCGCTTGTGGACCAGGGTACGTCGGTGGCGCTCCGGGTCTTCCAGACGGCGGTAGAACAGTCGGAGGCGATGCGCGGGGGTGTCATCCGCCTGCTGGCCCTGCGTGTTCCGGCACCGGACCGCTACGTGCTGGAGCACCTGAGCAACACCGAGAAACTGACGTTCAGCCAGAACCCGCACGGCTCCGTCTCGGCCTTGATCGCCGATTGTGCGCTGGCGGCCATCGACAAGCTCACGCCCCAGGAACTGCCGTGGGACCGGGCGTCCTTTGACCGCCTGTATGAGGTGGTCCGGGCCGAACTGATCGACACGGTGTTCAGCGTGACGGCAGTGGTGGAGCGCATCCTTGCCAGCACCCGGCGGATCGAAAAGCAGCTGAAGGGAACCACCAGCCTGGCCCTCTTTTCCGCCCTCAATGATGTCAAGAGCCAACTGGAGCAGCTGGTGTATCCGGGCTTTGTGGCACGGACGGGCTACGCACAGCTCAGCCAGCTCCCCAGGTATCTTTCGGCCATCGAAAAGCGGTTGGAACGCCTGCCGGGGAACGTCCAGCGGGATGCCCTCAACATGGCCGTGGTGCAGCGGCTCGAGGACGACTACGACGACGCCGTGTCTGCCCTGCTTCCGGGACGCAAGGCCGGACCGGAATTAACCCAGGTGCGCTGGATGCTCGAAGAGCTCCGGGTGAGCCTGTTCGCCGTCGAGCTCGGGACAGCGTATTCGGTGTCCGAGAAGCGCATCCGTGCCGTGCTCAACAAGGCGTTGGCCCCGGCTTAGGAGTCCCTTCCCCTGCCGCGGCGCGGACCCGCCCCGGGGTCCGCGCCGGGCTGGAGGTCAGGCCGGAACGAACTCGCCGTGTCCGGCAGCCCGGAGGCCCTGGCGGAGTTTTTCCGCATTGGCGTCCAGGACGTCCGGGTCCGGGTTCTGGTCCGCGGTGGCGAAGTTGAACTCTGCCATGCTCCGGGAAGGCCAGACGTGCACGTGGAGGTGGTTGATCTCGTAGCCGGCCACAATAAGGCCTGCCCGCGCCGCGTCGAAGACCTCCACCTGCACCGCGCCGATCCGGCGGGCCACTTCCATGACTTTGGCCAAGGTCTCCGGGGATGCGTCGGTCCAGCGGTCCACTTCCTCGGTGGGGACCACCAGCGTGTGGCCGTCCGCGAGCGGCCCGGTGGTGAGGAAGGCAGCTACCTCCGGTTCCCGCCAGACAAAGCGGCCCGGGATTTCGCCGTTCAGGATCCTGGTGAACAGTGTGCTCATGCGTGTGCCTCCTTGGCGGGTGCCTGCAGCGTGCTGGTGTCCAGCACAAAACGGTACTTCACATCGCCTGCCACCATCCGGTTGTAGGCCTCGTTAAGCTGGTCGGCGCGGACCATCTCGATCTCCGCGGCCACTCCGTGCTCCGCGCAAAAATCCAGCATCTCCTGCGTTTCTGCAATGCCGCCGATGAGGGAGCCGGCGTAGGCGATCCGGCGCCGGATCAGTGCTCCCGGGTTGACGGGCGGCATCGGCTCCGAGGGGAGCCCCAGCTGGAAGAGTGCACCGTCAACGCGGAGTGTCCGGAAGTAGGGGTTGAGGTCGTGCGGAGCTGCCACGGTGTCGATAATGAGGTCGATGCTGCGGTTGGCGGCAGCCATCGCGTCCTCGTCCCGGGACAGGACAACCTCGTCCGCGCCGAGCTCAAGGGCGGCCGCAACCTTGGCCTCCGACGTCGTGAACACCACCACCCTCGCTCCCATGGCCTTGGCAAGCTTGACGGCCATATGGCCCAGGCCGCCCAGCCCCACCACGCCCACGACGTCGCCATCTTCGACCTCGAAGTGCCGCAGCGGGGAAAAGGTTGTCACCCCCGCGCAGAGCAGTGGCGCAGCGGCGGCAGGATCAAGCGCTTCCGGCACCCGGAGAACGTAGCGCCGGTCCACCACGATGGACGAGGCGTAGCCGCCCTGGGTGACGGCATCACCGTTCCGGCGGTCCACGGCTCCGTAGGTGCCGGTCATGCCGTTTTCGCAGTACTGTTCAAGGCCGTCCAGGCAGCTTTCGCAATGACGGCAGGAATCGACGATGCACCCCACACCTACCCGGTCACCCACGGCAAAGTCCACAACAGCGGAACCCACCCGGCTGACGGTGCCCACAATCTCGTGTCCGGGCACCAGCGGCCAGACCTTGCCGCCCCACTCGCCGCGGGTGGCGTGCACGTCCGAGTGGCACAGGCCGCAGAACTCGATGGCGATTTCGACGTCGTCCGCCCCGGGAGCGCGCCGGGCGAGCGTCAGCGGCACGAGTCCGCTGTCCGGTGACGTCGCGCCGTACGCGGCAGCGGGGCGGCCGTCGACAGCAGTTGCTTCAGGAGTGGCAGCTTCCGGGGCGACTGGTTTGGCAAGGGGCGGAGGTACGGGGCGTCCTGGAGTCATGATGCGACGCTACCCTTGCCCGGAGGCGTGGTGCCACCCGGCCCTCCGCTGCCGCGGCCCGGTTCAGCCCCGGTGGCCACGGGCAGGTCCGGGTTGTTGGACCACTCCGAGAACGAGCCCGGATAAAATGCAGCGGGGAATCCTGCGATTTCCAGGGCTGCGACTTCATGGGCGGCAGTAACTCCGGATCCGCAGTACACCGCCACCTGCACTCCGTCGCGGACGCCCATCGACTCGAAGCGGCGGCGCAGCGCGGCAGGGGCCAGGAACCGCCCGCTGCCGTCCACGTTTTCCGATGTCGGCGCACTGATGGCCCCGGGGATATGCCCGGCCCGCGGATCAATGGGCTCAAACTCGCCGCGGTACCTCTCCCCCGCCCGTGCGTCGAGCAGGAGGCCCGCGTCCGGCCAGGCGGCCGCTGCGGCGGCATCGATGGCCGGCATCTTCCCGTTTATCAGATGCACACCGCCGGGGTCCGGAACAACGGGCCCCGCTTCGAGCGGAAGCCCCGCGGCACGCCAGGCGGCCAGGCCGCCGTCGAGCAGGTATACCTCCGCCAGGCCGGCGTTGCGGAGCATCCACCACACCCGCGCCGCCGCCATGTTGCCGCTGTCATCGTAGGCCACCACGACGTCACGGTCGTTGATGCCCCAGCGCCGGGCGCCCGCTTCGAAATCTTCCGCCGCCGGCAGCGGATGGCGGCCCCGTTCGGGAACCGCTGGAGCAGCAAGTTCCGTCTGCAGGTCCACGAACACGGCACCCGGCAGGTGCTCCTGCAGGTAGTGGCGGTAGCCGTGGGGATCGCCCAGCGCCCAGCGCACATCCAGCAGTACCGTGCGCCGGTGATCCGCAAGGCGGGCCTTCAGACCGGCAACGTCCATCAGGGGGTTCACTGCACTCCTCCAGCGGTGGTTTGGCCAACGGATCCACTCTATCGGCAGCCCTTCCCGCCGCGGGTAGGCTGGTGCGGTGAAGATCGAGCGCAGCGCCAGCCGGTACACCGCGGACCGGGACTGGGCAGACCAGGCAATCCGCAAGATCCGAGCAGAAAACAACCGTTCCGTCGACACCCACCTCTACGCCGTCCCCCTTCCGGAGCACTGGGGCGTCCACCTCTACCTCAAGGACGAATCCACGCACCGCTCCGGCAGCCTCAAGCACCGGCTGGCCCGCTCACTTTTTCTCTTCGGGCTGGTGAACGGCTGGATCCGTGAGGACACCACCATCGTGGAGGCTTCCAGCGGCAGCACGGCTGTGTCCGAGGCGTATTTCGCGCAGCTCCTGGGCCTGCCCTTTGTTGCCGTGATGGCCCGCACCACCAGTCCCGAGAAGATCGCCCTGATCGAGCAGTTCGGCGGATCCTGCCTGCTGGTGGAGCACGCGTCCGAGGTGTACGCGGCCGCACAGGAGGTCGCAGAAACCTGCAACGGCCACTACATGGACCAGTTCACCTACGCCGAGCGGGCAACCGACTGGCGGGGAAACAACAACATTGCCGAATCCATCTTTGGCCAGCTCGCGCTGGAGGAACACCCTGTACCCGAGTGGATCGTGGTGGGAGCCGGCACTGGCGGAACCAGTGCCACCATCGGCAGGTACCTCCGCTACCACAGCTACTCGACACAACTGCTGGTGGTGGATCCGGAAAATTCGGCGTTCTACCCGGGCTGGCGGGGCACCTCCGGCGCGCCGGCAGGCCTGCCGTCCCGGATCGAGGGGATCGGGCGGCCGCGGATGGAACCCAGCTTCGTGCCGTCCGTGATCGACCGCATGGTGCAGGTTCCGGACGCCGCGTCAGTAGCTGCGATGCGCCACCTCCACGGCCTTGCGGGACTCCACGCTGGCCCCTCCACCGGGACCAACCTCTGGGGTGTGTGGCAGCTGGTGGCAGAAATGGTCGGCACGGGCCGCAAAGGCAGCATCGTTTCACTGATGTGCGACGGCGGTGAACGCTATGCGGGCAACTATTACAACCAGGAGTGGCTGGCCGCCCAGGGGCTGGACCCGGCGCCGTACGAAGCGGTCCTCCGGCGGTTCATGGACACAGGCACCTGGACAGGAGAGCTGGCCTAGACCTCCACAGACTCCCGGGCCGCCAGGTGGGTGTATTCGGTGCCGTACTTGGCACCGATCCGCTGGACATGGCCTTCCACAACCTTCAGGCCGTTCTCGTTGAGCAGTCCGTCGTGGATCTGGAATGCGCGCGGCGCCCTGACGCCGATCACGAAGTCCAGCACCTCGGCGGACTTGCTCCACGGTGCGTGGAGGGGAACCAGCAGCGTCTTGACGCTGATGCCGTCCGGGATCACAAAGGAGTCTCCCGGATGGTAGACATTGTCGTCAATCAGGTAGCCGATGTTGGCCACGATGGGGATCTGCGGGTGGATCAGGGCATGCTGGCCGCCGAAGCTGCGGATGGTGAAACCGGCCGCCTGGAAGGTGGAGCCCGGGTTCACGGCGTGAATGCGGGCGGCCTCGCCGGTGGCCTTGTCCTGCAGCTGTCCGGTAACACGCGCCGGGGCGAAGACTGCCAGTCCGGCGTTTGCGCGCAAAGCGTCCACCACGGCCGGAACATCAATGTGGTCGGCGTGCTCGTGCGTTACCAGGACCGCTTCCGCGGACTGCAGGGCCTCAGCCGATTCCGAAAAGTTGCCCGGATCCAGGACCAGGACCCTGCCGTCTTTTTCCAGCCGGACACAGGAATGCGTGTACTTCGTCAGCTTCATAGCGCCAGCCTAGGGTCCGCCCCGGGACCATGTCCACGAAGCTCCGGCTGGTAATCTGGATCTTTGCCACCATCCTGAGGAAGCGAGTCCACCCATGCCCGTCGGCGCCAAGGCTGATTCCACCACGTCGTCCCCGGCGACGGGCGGCGGCAAGGAGCAGCGCGTCACGAAGCAGCGCAGGGCCGTCAGCGCGGCGCTGGATGAACTGGACGATTTCGTCAGCACCCAGGAGCTCTACCGGATCCTCCAGAACCAGGGCGTTTCGGTCTCACTGGCAACCGCCTACCGGATTCTCCAGTCGCTCGCGGACGAGGGCCTGGTGGACGTGCTGCGCAACGGCGACGGCGAGGCCGTGTACCGCCGCTGCGCCGTGACCGGTCACCACCACCACCTGCTGTGCCGGAACTGCGGAAAGGCAGTGGAAGTCGAGGCTCCGGCGGTGGAGACCTGGGCGGCGCGTACAGCTGCGGAACACGGGTTCACAGAGGTGGCCCATACCGTGGAGATCTTCGGCCTGTGCCCGGACTGCACTGCGCGCAAGGCCGCCGGAAGCCCCTAAGCCGTTCCCGCCAGGACCCGCCCGTTGATTCCCTTCCGGGCCCGCACCGAGCCAACCACCCGGCACACCACGTAGATCAGGAAGGACAATGTGGTGACATAGGGGCTGATCGGGATGCGTCCTCCCAGCGCCAGCAGGATCCCGCCAACGGTGGCAGTCATCGCGAAGGCCACGCTGAGCAGCACCACGGCAACCGGCGAGGACGTCACCCGGAGCGCGGCCGCGGCAGGAGTAATCAGCAGGGCCAGGACCAGGAGGGCTCCCACCACCTGGATGGACAGGGCCACGCTGACGCCCAGCAGGACCATGAAGACGATGGCAAGCGTCCGCACGGGAACTCCGCGCGCCTCGGCAAGTTCAGGATCGACGCTGGCGAAATTGAGGGGCCGCCAGATGGCCACCAGGGCCACCATCACCACGACGGCCGTTCCGGCAAGCGCCTGCAGCTGGACCGTGTCCACGGAGACTATCTGTCCGGTGAGCAGGCCGAACTTGTTGGCGGCCCGGCCTTCGTAGAGGGACAGGAACAGGATGCCCAACCCAAGCCCGAACGGCATGATGACGCCGATGATCGAGTTTTTGTCCCTGGCCCGGACACCCATCAGGCCCAGCAACAGCGCCGCGGTGACGGACCCGATCAGCGATCCAAACACAATGTCGGCGCCGATGAGCAGCGCAAAGGCGGCCCCGGCGAAGGAGAGTTCGGAGATGCCGTGCACCGCAAACGCCAGGTCGCGCTTCATCACGAAGGTCCCCACCAGGCCGCCCAGGAGACCCAGGACGGCACCGGCCCAGATGGAGTTCTGCACCAGCACCAGGAGTTCGCCGTAGTTTTCGAAGCTGAAGATGGCGCCGAGAATGCTGTCCCAATCCATCAGGCTGCCTCTCCGGCCAGCACATGCGTTGGGGCATGGTGGTGGGTGGTGGCATCCGGCAGGCCCACCACCACGATGCGCCCGTTGGCGTGGATCACCTCAACGTGGCTTCCGTAAAGGTCGGAAAGGACCTCGGTGGTCATGACCTCTTCGGGCGTACCCACCTTGAAGCGGCCGCCGGCGAGGTACAGCACCCGGTCCACATAGTCGATGATGGGGTTGATTTCGTGCGTCACGAAAACCACGGCACTGTTTTGCTCACGGCATTGCTTATTGATCAGGGCACTGACCGCCTGCTGGTGGTGGAGGTCCAGGGAGAGCAGGGGCTCATCGCACAACAGGATCTGGGGATCGGTGGCAAGGGCCTGCGCAACCCGCAGCCGCTGCTGTTCGCCGCCGGACAGCTGGCCTACCGGGACTCTCGCATACTCCGTGGCCCCTACCAGTTCAAGGAGCTGGTCGATCCTGCGGTTGGCCTTGCCCGGGGACAGGCGCAGGCCCCACCGGTGGCCGTCCACGCCGAGGCCGACGAGGTCCCGGGCGCGCATCGGAGTGTCCGGGGCGAATGATTTCTGCTGGGGTATGTAGCCGATGAGGCTGCTGCCCCGTTCCACCGGGCGGCTGCCAAGCAGGGCCTGCCCCCGGTGCAGGTCCTGGAGCCCCAGCAGGACCTTCAGGAAACTGGTCTTGCCGCTTCCGTTGGGACCCAGGACGGCGAAGAACTCGCCGGGCATGATGTCCAGGTCCAGGTCCTCCCAGAGCGCCCGCTTACCGAACTTCAGGGACGCTCCGGTGAGGCTGACCACGGGTTTCAACTATTTGTCTCCAGAACGTTGGTGATGTTGTCCACATTGTCCGTCATCCACTGAAGGTACGTCTTGCCCTCCGGCAGTGTTTCGCTGAAGTCGACCACGGGAACACCCGCAGTTTCCGCCGCCTTCTTGAGCGACTCCGTCTGCGGGCCTTCGGTCTGGCTGTTGTAGGCGAGCAGGCGCACCGACTTCGAAGCCACGAGGTCCGTGGCGGCCTTGAGCACTGCCGGCGGGACGTCCGAGCCTTCTTCAATCGCAGCAGTGTAGTCCTCGGGAGTAGCGTTCACCAGCCCGGCGTCCGCCAGGAGGTACACCGGCACCGGCTCGGTCACGGCCACTTGGGCACCCGCCGAAGCGGCCTTCAGTGCGTCCAGCTTTCCGTGCAGTTCTTCTATGCCGGCTTTGAAAGTGGAGGCGTTGGACTGGAATGTCGAGGCAGAGGCGGGCTCGAGCTCGGCCAGCTTGGCGGCGATCTCGTCGGCCAGCTGTTCCACCGCCGGAAGGCTGTACCAGACGTGCTCGTTCAATTCGCCGTGGTCGTGGGCAGATTCGTCCTCTGCCGCGGGTTCCGTCGCCGGGGCTTCCGCGGCGGCTTCCTCCCCTTCAGGGTGCGCCAGGCCGGAAAGTTCGACGGCGTTGAGCACCTTCGCGTCGTCGAGGCCGCTGTCCTCCGCCAGGGTGTGGATGAAGTCGTCGTAGCCGCCGCCGTTTTCCAGGACGAGGTCGGCTTTCGAGACCACCAGCCGGTCCTGGGCGGTGGCTTCGTAGGAATGCGGGTCCTGGCTGGTCTTGGTGATGATGGCGGTCACACTGACCTTGTCCCCGCCAATGGTTTTGGCAATGTCACCGTAGACGTTTGTTGAGGCGACGATGTTGATTCCGTCGGCTGCTTCCTGCGCCGGTTCGGCCTGCGGGCTGCACCCGGTCAGGAGCAGGCCAAGCCCGGCAAGGGCAGCGAGGGACGATCGGGCAGCGGCGGGACGGCGCACGGAAACCTCATTCAGTGGGAAGGGGCGAAAACAACCCTCCCAGCTTATACCTAAATGGGAATGATTCCTATTTAGAACAGAAGGGTGCCATGACACCGGTGCCCACCGCCCGCGGGAGAAGGGCACCTCCCGCTAACCCCCGTTGGGCTGCCCCAGCCGCCGGATGCCGGTGGCCTGGGTTGCATCCCGGATTTCGCCGACGAGCTGCTCGATCACGTCTTCCAGGAACAGGACGCCCTTGGTGTTGCCGTCGGGCCCGATCACCCGTGCAAGGTGGGATCCGGTGCGCTGCATGACGGACATTGCCTTCTCGATCTCATCGTCCAGCGCCAGGTTTGCCAGGGAGCGGATGCGGCTCTCGGCGATGGGCCGCTCATAGGCCTGCTCGGGGATGGAGAGTACATCCTTGACGTGGAGGTAGCCGTACAGCATGTCGTCCTCGTCAAGCATGGGGAACCGGGAGAATCCGGTGCGGCTCACGGCCTTCTCGAACTCCACTGGCGTGGTGGCGGCCCGGAGCATAACCAGCTTCTCCAGGGGAACCATGATGTCCGCGGCCGTGTACTCGGAGAATTCCAGCGCGCCGGTGATGAGCCCGGCGTCGTCATCCACCAGCCCGTGGCGGGTGGACTCCTGGACAATGGACTGCACTTCCTCCAGCGTGAAGGAGGAGTTCACCTCATCCTTGGGCTCGATGCGAAGGAGCTTGAGGATGTGGTTGGCCGACCAGTTGAGGACCGAGATGACGGGGTGGACCAGCCGGGCAACGAACATCAGCGGCGGGGCAAGCAGGAGCGCCGCCTTGTCAGCCACGCTGACCGAGATGTTCTTTGGCACCATTTCCCCGAAGGTCACGTGCAGGAACGTCACCAGCATCAGCGCCACCGCGAACGCTGCCACATCGGCAACTTCCTTCGGCAGGCCCAGCGTCTCCAGCGGTACGGCGAGGAGGTGGTGGATGGCCGGTTCTGCCACCAGCAGGATCAGGAGGGAGCAGACGGTGATGCCAAGCTGTGCGCATGCCAGCATCAGCGACACGTTCTCCATGGCGCGGAGGGTGGTCTGCGCCCGCTTGGACCCTGCCTCGGCCAGCGGTTCGATCTGGCTGCGCCGCGCGGACATGACGGCAAATTCTGCGGCCACAAAAAACGCGTTGCCGAGCAGCAGCACAGCCAGCCAGAGGATCCCGGCCCAGTCGCTCATTGTTCAGCCCTGTCGTCGCGTTGGTTCCTGCCGTTCCGGGTGGACTTGTCGTCGCGCCTGGGATGATCGTCGCGCTGGGAGCTGTCCGCGCGGTCGTTGTCGTCGGAGTCGGCAGCCGGCCGGAAACAGATCCGGTCAATGCGGCGCCCGTCCATCCTGGTGACGCTCAGCGTGCCGCCGCCAACGGGGACAGTATCCCCAACGACGGCGATCCGGCCCAGCTTGCTCATGACGTATCCGCCCACGGTTTCGTAGGCGGCTTCGTCCGGGACGCTCAGCCGAGGAATCTGCTCGGACAGCTCGTCCGGGCGGAGCAGGCCCGGGAAGTACCAGTCGCCGGAGGCACTCTGCAGGAGTCCAGGGCGGACCTTGTCATGCTCGTCCGCCACCTCTCCCACGATTTCCTCCACCAGGTCCTCGAGCGTGGCGATGCCGGCGGTTCCGCCGTACTCGTCCAGGACGACGGCGAGCTGGAGGTTGCCCTCGCGGAGTTCCGCAAGCAGTGCGTCGAGGTGGATGGTTTCGGGGACCCTCAGCACCTCCGTCATGATGGCACCGGCCTCCAGGTTCTGCCGGCGGTCCCACGGCACAGCCACTGCCTTCTTGACGTGGACCAGCCCCCGGATGTCATCCGCGGAATCACCAATCACCGGGAACCGCGAGTATCCGGTCCGGCGTGCGGCACTGAGGACATCCGAGACGGGCTGGTCGGCATCAATCGTTTCCACCCGGATGCGGGGCGTCATGACGTCTGCCGCTGTCCTGGTGGAGAAGTTGAGGGTACGCGCCACGAAGTTGGCAGTGCCGGCGTCGAGCGTTCCCATGGCCGCGGACCGGCGCACCAGTGACGCGAGTTCCGCCGGTGTCCGGGCACCGGAAATTTCTTCCTTCGCCTCCAGTCCGAAGACGTTCAGCACTCTGTTGGAGAATCCGTTGAGTACCACGATGGCCGGCTTGAAGACGGCCGTGAACATCAGCTGGGGCCGGGCGAGCGCACGGCCAACCGGGAAGGACAGCGCGATGGCCATGTTCTTGGGCACCAGTTCGCCCAGGAGCATGGAGAGCAGGGTGGCGAGCACCATGGCCAGGACCAGGGAGACGGAAGCGACGGCGACGTCGGGAAGTCCGACGGCGGCCAGGGGGGCTTCCAGGAGGCGTCCCACCGATGGCTCCATCACGTAGCCGGTCAGGAGCGTTGTCAGAGTGATGCCCAGCTGGCAGCTGGACAGCTGCGTGGACAGTGATTTCAGGCAGGTGAGCAAAGGGACAGCGCCGGTGTCGCCGTCGTCAATGGCACGTTGGACCGTGGGCTGGTCCAGGGCGATAAGGGAGAACTCGACGGCCACAAAGAATCCGGTGCCGGCAATCAGCAGCAGGCCTGCTGCAAGGAGAAGCCATTCCATTCAGCATCCCGCCTGGACGGCGGTGGCGAATGTCATGGCTGAAGAAGGGGAGTTGCGGAGACTGGAACGTCTTCCCGGCGGAGGATGGTCGGCTGAAGCCGGTGCCCGTTTCCCGGGGCCGCTGGCCGGCCGCGCTGCCGGCGGATGATGGGCTGGTGTTCGGGGTTTGCCGGCTCTGCGGGTGGACTGCGCGGTGCTGCTCTTCATGCTCCGCTGACAGCCCCCAGGCCGGCACCTAGATTTACTGTCCATAAGAGCTTCAGTCTACAGGAGGCACCTGCGCCAGCTTCACCCGCACTGCCACCCGCCGGGTGCTTCGCGGGCGGTCTTTCCGCCGCCGGGCAACACACCGTTGATGACGCCGTTTTCCGCCATATTCCGCCATCCCCGCGTCACTTCATGATTTGGGTCACCCTTATTGGCAGTTAACACACGATGCTCACTAGACTTGCAAAGGTCTGGGTTCAGAGGACGCAGAAATCGGTTCGAACGTGTTGCTGAAGCACCGTGGGGCCGGGGAGAAATCAAACTCATGGAAGAGGCGTATTTCAAGTGCCAGAGCAGCCTAGCCACCGTCTACCAGAGGAATTTGGCGGAAACGAGTGGCTCGTTGACGAACTGTACGAGCAGTACCAGCAGGACAAGAACGCCGTGGATGCCAAGTGGTGGCCGCTGTTTGAATCGTTCGGGTCGGGCAGTTCTTCTTCCAACGGAAATTCTGCCCATCCCGCTACCAGGGAAATGCCGTCAGTAAATGCAGCCCCGGCACCGTCGCCGGCAGCAGCACCTGCGGTCCCGCCGGTACCGTCCGCTCCACCGGCCTCCGCGCCCGCACCGGCAAAGAAGGCCCCCGCCACCGTTGCCCGCGACGGCGGCAAGAAGACCGAGGCCGGAACCGGCTCCCAGCCCATCCCGGCGCAGCTGCCCAAGAACGTCAAGGCACCCACCGCTCCTGAGGAAGACGTCGTCTCCGTCCTCCGCGGACCGGCAAAGGCCATCGCCACGAACATGGTCACCAGCCTCCAGGTGCCCACGGCCACCAGCGTCCGCGCCATCCCGGCCAAGCTGCTGATCGACAACCGCGTGGTCATCAACTCGAACCTGGCCCGCGCCCGCGGCGGCAAGGTCTCCTTCACGCACCTCATCGGCTACGCCGTGATCCGCGCGCTCTCCCAGTTCCCCTCCATGAACGTGTACTACGACGAAGTGGACGGCAAGCCCGTTGCCGTCCAGCCGGCCCATGTGAACTTCGGCATTGCCATCGACATGCCGAAGCCGGACGGCACCCGCCTGCTCATGGTCCCGAACATCAAGAAGGCCGAAACCCTCAACTTCTCCGAGTTCTGGCACACCTACGAGGACCTGATCAAGCGCGCCCGCAACGGCAAGCTCACGGCTGAGGACCACCAGGGCACCACCGTGTCGCTGACCAATCCCGGCGGCATCGGCACCGTCCACTCGGTGCCCCGCCTGTCCAAGGGCCAGGCTGCCATCATCGGCGTCGGCGCCCTCGACTACCCCGCAGAATTCCAGGGTGCCAGCGAAAAGATCATCGCCCAGAACGCGATCAGCAAGGTCCTCACCCTGACCTCCACCTACGATCACCGCGTGATCCAGGGTGCCGGCAGCGGCGAGTTCCTCAAGCTTGTCCACCAGCTGCTCCTCGGCGCACAGAACTTCTACGATGAAATCTTCGAGTCGCTCCGTATCCCGTACGAGCCCGTGCGCTGGAGCGCCGACAAGCAGGTGGACCCGGCCGACGAAATCAACAAGGTGGCACGGATCCAGCAGCTGATCCACTCCTACCGCGTCCGCGGCCACCTGATGGCGGACACCGATCCCCTGGAGTATGTCCAGCGCAAGCACCCGGACCTCGACGTCCTGACCTACGGGCTGACGCTCTGGGACCTGGACCGTGAATGGCCCACCGGCGGCTTCGGCGGCAAGCCGATGCTCAAGTTCCGCGACATCCTGGGCGTCCTGCGCGATGCCTACTGCCGCACCACCGGCATCGAATACATGCACATCCAGGAGCCTGCCGAACGCAAATGGTTCCAGGACCAGCTGGAGCACCCCTACTCCAAGCCCAGCCGCGAAGAGCAGCTGCGCATCGTTTCCAAGCTGAACGCAGCCGAGGCCTTCGAAACCTTCCTGCAGACCAAGTTCGTCGGCCAGAAGCGCTTCTCGCTGGAGGGCGGCGAGTCCCTGATTCCGCTGCTGGACGCCATCATGTCCGACGCCGCCGACGACGGCCTGGACGAGGTAGCCATCGGCATGGCCCACCGCGGCCGCCTGAACGTGCTCACCAACATCGCCGGCAAGACCTACGCGCAGGTCTTCCGCGAATTCGAAGGCACCCAGGACCCCCGCTCCGTGCAGGGATCCGGCGACGTCAAGTACCACCTGGGCACCGAGGGGACCTTCACCTCGGACAACGGCAAGGAAACCAAGGTCTACCTCGCCGCCAACCCGTCCCACCTTGAGGCGGTGGACCCCGTCCTGGAGGGCATTGTCCGCGCCAAGCAGGACCGGCTGGACCAGGGCGAGTCCTTCCCTGTCCTGCCGATCATGGTCCACGGTGACGCGGCATTTGCCGGCCAGGGCGTTGTCGCCGAAACGCTCAACCTGTCCCAGCTCCGCGGCTACCGCACCGGCGGAACCATCCACGTTGTTGTCAACAACCAGGTGGGCTTCACGACGGCCCCGTCATCATCACGCTCGTCCACGTACTCCACGGACGTTGCCAAGATGATCCAGGCCCCTGTGTTCCACGTGAACGGCGACGACCCCGAGGCAGTGGTCCGCATCGGGCAGCTCGCCTACGAGTTCCGCCAGCGGTTCCACAAGGACGTCGTCATCGACATGGTCTGCTACCGCCGCCGCGGGCACAACGAGGGCGACGACCCCTCGATGACCCAGCCGCTGATGTACAACCTCATTGAGGCCAAGCGCTCGGTCCGCAAGCTCTACACCGAGTCCCTGATCGGCCGTGGCGACATCACCGAGGAAGAAGCCGAGCAGCTGCTCCGCGACTACCAGGAGCGCCTGGAACGCGTCTTCGCCGAAACCCACGCGGCCCAGACCTCCCCTATCCCGATCGTCACGGCAGACACGGCCGCTGTCTCGGACATCGAGCGTCCCATCTCCCAGCAGTCCGACTCCGGCACCTCCGCGCCGGTCTCGACGGCCATTTCCGCGGACACCCTGGCCCGGATCGGCAAGGCGCACGTGGAAGTCCCCGAGGGCTTCACCGTCCACGCGAAGCTCAAGCAGCTGCTCGAGAAGCGCGAACAGATGTCCCGCGAGGGCGGCATCGACTGGGGCTTCGGTGAAATCGCAGCCTTCGGTTCACTCATCATGGAAGGAGTTCCTGTACGCCTGGCGGGACAGGACTCCCGCCGCGGCACGTTCGTGCAGCGCCACGCCGTCTTCCACGACCGCGCCAACGGCAAGGAATGGCTCCCCCTCGGCAACCTCACCGACGACCAGGCGAAGCTCTGGATCTACGACTCCCTGCTTTCGGAATACGCGGCCATGGGCTTCGAGTACGGCTACTCTGTTGAGCGGCCGGATGCGCTGGTCCTGTGGGAGGCGCAGTTCGGCGACTTCGTCAACGGTGCCCAGACCATCATCGACGAGTTCATCTCCTCCGCGGAGCAGAAGTGGGGACAGCGGTCCTCGCTGGTCCTGATGCTGCCCCACGGCTACGAAGGCCAGGGCCCGGACCACTCCTCCGCGAGGATCGAGCGGTTCCTGCAGCTGTGCGCCGAAGAGAACATGATCGTGGCCAACCCCACCACGGCGGCCTCGCACTTCCACCTGCTGCGCCGCCAGGCCTACAACAGGCCGCGCAAGCCGCTGATCATCTTCACGCCCAAGCAGCTGCTGCGCCTCAAGGCTGCGGCATCATCCGTTGAGGATTTCACCACCGGCACGTTCCGCCCCGTCATTGGGGAACACGAGCAGCTGGCTGGGGACGCCGTCGAACGCGTCCTGCTGGTCTCCGGCCGCCTGTACTACGATCTCCTGTCCACCCGGCAGAAGACGGATGACAAGACCACCGCGATCGTCCGCGTGGAGCAGCTCTACCCGCTGCCGCACGAGGAGATCGCAAAGGAACTCGCCAAGTACCCGAACGCGGAAGTTATGTGGGCGCAGGACGAGCCTGCCAACCAGGGTCCGTGGCCGTTCATTGGCCTGAACCTTCCGGGTGCCCTGGAGCGCACCATCCGGCTGGTTTCGCGTCCGGCGTCGGCATCCACTGCCGCCGGCTCCATGAAACGGCACGCCGCGGAGCAGGATGTCCTCCTGAAGCAGGCATTTGCACGGAAGTAAGCACTAAAGGCTGCCCGGCCGGACGTCGAAATCCCAGACTCCGGCCGGGCGGTTCTGTTTAATGGAGTGCACAGCGCTGAAGGAAACAGGCAGCGCTGAATGAAAAGCCCCAATCGCATGCACGGCCCTACCCCGCGGCCTGAACCAGGCCCGCGGCGGCGGCAAGGCACCGACGTAAAGAGGAACGCGTGGAAGACAGGAAGCTGCGGATTGCAGCTGTAGGAGATGAACTGCTGGCCGGACTGGGTGACCCCCGGGCCCTCGGCTGGCTGGGCCGTGTGCTGGCCCGCACTCCCCGGGACAGCATGCTCCTCGAAAGCTACGCCCTCCCCTGCCCTGAGGAAGGGACGGAAGGCCTTGCCGCGCGCTGGCTCGAAGAGGCCGGGCGCCGCTTCAGCGACAAGGCGGAGAACCGCCTGGTGATCGGGCTCTCCGGACGCGACATTGAGTTCGGGCTCTCCACCGCACGCAGCCGGCTCAACCTGGCCAACATCCTGGACTCGGCGTCCCAGAACCGTATCGAGGTCTTCGTGGTGGGCCCTCCCCCCACCCTGGACCCCGCCCAGAACAGGCGCCTTGACGAACTCAACACCGCCTTCGCCGACGTCACCACCCGGCGCAAGCACCTGTACGTGGACACGTTCTCCCCGCTCCTGAACCACGAACAGTGGCGGCAGGACCTGGCAGCCCAGGGCGGCACGCCCGGCCAGGCCGGCTACGGGCTGATGGCCTGGCTGGTGTTGCACCGTGGCTGGTTCCAGTGGCTGGGCCTGGACGCTCCGGAGTAGCACCAGGTTCGCGATATATCTTGACCTGCCCCATGGGCAGGGGTACGTTGGGAAGGGTCAACACGATATATCGCCTGGAGGGCCCGTGACCGATCAAGAATGGACTGTCACCAGTCCGGAGACCATCGACGTCGACGGTGTGACGTCCCTGAAACTGGGCATGGTGCAGGGACGCTTCGACGTCGTTACGCACCAGGAACCCGTCACGCGGGTAGAGATTTCGGATGTGCACGGTGATCCGGTGGCTGTTTCCCTGAGCGACGGCCGGCTGGAGGTGCGCCACCAGCTGCACGGCCCGCAAGGCTGGTTCAAGAACCTGATGGGAACGGTCAACCACAACAGCGAAAACTCGGCCGTCATCAGCATTGCCGTGCCGGCCCACGTCAGCGTGGAAGCCGGCACCGTCAGCGGCGACGGGCTGGTGTCCGGCATAGCCGCGAACACCCGCCTCAGCACGGTTTCCGGTTCGGTCATGGCGGACAGCACAGCCGGGGACCTGCACGTCCAGACTGTCAGCGGGGAAGTCTCCATCCGCAACCACACCGGGGTCCTGACGGCCAAGAGCGTCTCCGGTGAAGTGACGGCGTCCGGCCGCCTCAGCAATATCCGGGCGAACACCGTCAGCGGGGACATGAGCTTCGACCTCCTGGGTTTCACCCATGACTTCGGCGCGAACTCAGTTTCGGGAGACATCACCATCCGGCTGCCCCACGACGTAGGCGTGGACATCATCGCCAAGTCCGCCAGCGGTGCGGTGGTGATCGGGGACCAGCGGTACACGGTGGTGGGAGGCAAGGTGGAAACCATTGCGGGCCCTGACGGCCAGCTGATGCTGGTGCGGACCAACTCAGTGTCCGGAAAAACCTCCATCTTCCATAGGACCGTGGCAGGAAACGCAGAAGCAGGGACCTGATGGCACCGGTCTTTGCCCACGGCGCGCTCCGGCTTTACCTTCTGGCGCTTCTTGAGTCCGGGCCCAAACACGGCTATGAGCTCATCAAGGCGCTCAAGGAGCGGTTCGGCGGGACATACTCCCCCAGCGCCGGCACCATCTATCCCCGGCTGGGCAAACTCGAGGAGGAAGGCCTGGTTGCCACCGAATCCGCCGGCCGCCGCACGAACTACCACATCACCTCCGCAGGCCTGGCGGAGCTCAACCGCCGCCGCGACGAGCTGGCAGGCGTGGAGAGCGAGATTTCAGCCTCTGTCCGGCGGCTGGCGGACAACCTGCGCGCGGACATCCGCAGCAACATGAGGGGGCTGCGTGCGGACCTTGCTGCCACCGCAGAGGCAGCCCGCGCCAGCGCACTGTCCACGGAGTTCAGGGTCCCCGGACGGCTGCCGGCCGAAAGCCAGCGGTCCCTCAAGGAAGCCGAAATGATGCTCCAGCAGTTCCGGGACGACCTCAGGGCGGAGCTGCGGCTGCACGCCGGCAGGCAACCGCTCAGCCCCCTGGCACTGGAAACGCTGAGGACAGTCCTGGAACAGGCCGGCATCTCCATCCGCAACTCACTGGGCTCTTAGCCCGCCAGGGGTCCCACCGCCGTCAATGCGCAGGTCATCCGGCTGTTCCTGGTTCGCGGGCCGCCCCGTGATGTGGGAGACTTGAGGGCAGCTCTTTTGAGTACCAACATTAAGGAGGCCAGCTATGAGCAAGCGTGCACGCAAGCGTCGTGACCGTAAGCGTGGCGGCGCGAACCACGGGAAGCGCCCCAACACCTAGGCACATGCCAGGAACTACGGTTCAAGCAAAGAACCCCGGAAGCCACATGGCTTCCGGGGTTCTTTGTTGTCAGCTGGGGAGTGGCGCCCTAGGAGACTGCTGAAATATCCGCTGGTTTAGGCGCGTCGGCTGGACTGGTGAGGCTGGTGGTTAAGACTGGTCTTATGCAGGGACGCGAGGACGCGCAACGCGGGTATTTGGATGTGGAGG
>NZ_BRCG01000024.1:0-77206 GCF_023708005.1 Pseudarthrobacter sp. NCCP-2145
GATCAAACTCTCCGTTGAAGTAAAACAGACACAACCCCCAGCCCCGGGAAAACGGGACAAAAAGGCTGCACAAAATTTGAAACCAGCTGTAAAAACCAGACCACCCACAGGGGCGGACGATCCAGTCAATTCAACCAATCACTAAAACAATTGGTATCAACAAACTTGGCACACTATTGAGTTCTCAAACAACAGACACACCCGGCACCACCACCAGCAAACAAACACCGTGGATCGCTCCGGAGCAACTTCTCAAACTTACCCGATCCTCCAGTCCGAAGCAAATCCATGTTTCAGGATTCCGATCGGCAGGAAGTCGTTCCCAACCACTTCAGGAGCGCTCTAAAGCACTACCAGAATTGGTGTTGATTTTTGGGGGTTTGGCCGCCGTGGTTACCAGCTCTTCGCTGTCTCCCTCGCGGCGACTTAGAAAACAATACACCTGCTCCAGCGCCACTGCAAATCCCCCTCGCGGGGGGCCGCAATCCCCGCCATTCCGCGGCGAAACGGCCTGTTTCCATCCCTGGAGGGCCATCCGCCGTCGCACCTTCTTTCTGTGTGCTGCAGCACAGTCCCAACGCAGGTACTGGTGTCGCACGGGTACCTATGCACCACCACCCCAAACGGCGCCATCAAGGTCCGTTAAACGCAGAAGAGCCGGCAACCGAAAGGTTGCCGGCTCTTCTCAAGCAGCTGGTAGCAGCAGTGCTGGATTACCAGGAAGACTTGGTGATGCCCGGAAGCTCGCCCTTGTGGGCCATGTCGCGGAAACGGACACGGGAGATTCCGAACTTCTGGAAGGTGCCGCGGGGACGGCCGTCGATGATGTCGCGGTTACGCAGACGGATCGGGGACGCGTTGCGGGGCAGCTTCTGCAGGCCCAGGCGGGCTGCTTCGCGTGCTTCGTCGGTTGCGTTTTCGTCAACCAGGGTCTTCTTCAGCTCGAGGCGCTTTGCAGCGTAACGCTCAACGATGACCTTGCGCTGCTCGTTGCGAGCAATCTTGGACTTCTTAGCCATGTTTAGCGCTCCTCTCGGAATTCGACGTGCTGGCGGATCTTGGGGTCGTACTTCTTCAGGACCATGCGGTCCGGATCGTTACGACGGTTCTTGCGGGTTACGTAGGTGTAACCCGTGCCCGCAGTCGACTTGAGCTTGATGATCGGACGTACGTCCTTGTCCTTAGCCACTAGAGCTTCACCCCACGAGCCAGGATCTGGGCGACGACTACGTCGATGCCGCGTACGTCGATGGTCTTGATGCCACGTGCAGAGACCTGCAGCGTGACGTTACGGCGCAGGGACGGAACCCAGTAGCGCTTCTTCTGAATGTTCGGATCGAACCGGCGCTTGTTGCGGCGGTGCGAGTGCGAAATGCTGTGCCCAAAGCCCGGCTCGGCTCCGGTCACTTGGCAGTGTGCTGCCATGACTTCTCCTCAAGAATTGAAAGTAATGATCCGCATATCTGCTGCTGGACCATGCTGCTAAGGGCGACCCAAAAATGAAGAAGGGCAACGGTTAGTCACGCAACTTGAGCCCCTAACTACCGGCCACCCTGGAGAAATTACCGGGAAACCGGAGCAATTGCGCACGCTCCGCGCACTTAGCGCCTACCAAGTCTACGAGTTCACGCAATTAAAGACCAATCCGGCGCCGAAGAGTGTATAAGCAGGCGCGGGGTTAGAGGCGCGTGAGCTCGGGGTACTTCGGCTTCAAGCCGTCGCCGGAGGACTTCCCAGTGACCCTCCGGACAACCCACGGACCGGCATACTCGCGGAACCAGCGGGCGTTGGCGCGGAGGGCGTCCACCCCGCTGAGTTCGGGGACGGGGGTCATGGGCGGGATGTCGATCGAGTGGTCGTGTTCCAGGACGTCCAGCACGCGCCTGGCCATATTGGCGTGCCCTGCCGCGGACATGTGCATCCGGTCCTGCGCCCACATGCCCCAGTCGTAGTACTCGCTGAAGCGCCAGTAGTCCACCAGGAGGGCGCCGTGGTCTCCCGCAATGCCCCGGACCAGTTCGTTGTAGATGGCCGTGCGTCCCCGCATGGTGCTGAACACCTTTGAGCCGCGGGCGTCGAAACCCGTGAACATGACCACGGCGGCACCGGTGGCGCGCAGTTTGGCGATGGCGTCGTCGTACTCCACCAGGAGGTCGTCAATATCGATCCTGGGGCGGAGGATGTCATTGGCGCCGGCGTAGATGGTCACCAGGGTGGGGTTAAGTTCGACGGCGGCGTCCACCTGCTCAGCCAGGATGTGGCGGAGTTTCCTGCCGCGGATGGCGAGGTTGGCATAACCGAAGCCAGGGTCGGCGGCGCACAGCTGCTCGGCCACGCGGTCCGCCCAGCCGCGGACACCGTTGGGGCGGGTGGGATCGTCGTCGCCCACGCCTTCCGTAAAGGAGTCTCCGAGGGCGACAAACCGGGAAGTAAAGTCCATCCGGTTAGTTTGCCACCCGTTGCCGGGAGCAACCAACCAGCTGGCGGGTGGGCTAGTTTTCCCGGAGGATCCAGTGGTCCGCGTCCAACCGGCCGACCACCTTCTCGCCGATCCTCGCCAGGTCCAGGACGTCCTGCTCAGTGAGGGCATCCAGGAACAGGTCGCGAACGTCCTCGACGTGCCCGGGCGCCAGCTCCACGATGGTGGCCATCCCTTCTTCGGTCAGATGGGCGGTGGTGACGCGGGCATCATGGGGATGCGGGCGCCGCTCCACCCAGCCGCGCTTCTGCAGCTTGGTCACTACGTGCGACAGCCGGGACAGGGAAGCGCTGCTGCGGGCGGCGAGCTCGCTCATGGGAAGGAACCGGCCCTCAGCTTCGGAGAGCATCGCCAGCACGGTGTAGTCGAAGAGCGAGAGCTTTCCCGCGGTGTGGAGCTTCGTGTCCAGGGCTGCGGGCAAAAGGGTGTTGATGCTTACCAGGGCCAGCCAGGCACGGCGTTCGTCGGCGTTGAGCCAGCGCGGTTCGGTCATGTCCCTCATTCTACGAGAGCAGCGTGGTTGATTCTTCAACTAGGCCCCGCGGCGGCCGGTAGGCTGGGGCCATGTATGTTGTCTCCCTGAGCTACCGAGTTCCGCAGGACATCGTGGACTTCCACAACGCCGGCCACATCGCCTGGCTGCAGAAGGCTTTCGACGACGGCGTTTTCATTGCGGCCGGCCGAAAAGTGCCCAGGACCGGCGGCCTGCTGCTCTCCCAGGCCGACCGCACTGTCCTTGATGCCTGCCTGGAGCAGGACCCGTTCTATACGAACGGGGTGGCGGACTTCGAGGTCATGGAGTTCCACGCGGCCAGGGTGGCCCCGGGGTACGAGATCCTGCTGGACAGCTGAGCGTCCTGGCGCTTCAGGTAGGGTCAGCTAGGCCCGGGGTGCAGCGGCGGAAGCACCCGCTGCCAGCTTTTTCAGTCCGCCCTTCCGCGGCACCTTGACCGGCTCCGGCCAGCGCGGGCCCAGCTCGTCCCCCAGGGTGACGCCGCGCAGCTTGCGGCCGAAGAGCGGCAGGACCCAGTCGCGGATCCAGCGCCGCTGCTGCCGTTCCCATTCCCGCAGGCTGTGCCGGGCGGGCGGTTCCCAGTCCTTGGGCCGGATCTTGTGCGGCACCCCCAACTGGTCCAGCACCTGCCCCGCCAGGTACTTGTGCCCTGCCTTGGACATGTGGAGCCGGTCGGAGTCCCACATCCGCCGGTCACGGAAGGCATCCAGGCACCAGTAGTCCACCAGCACCGCCCCGTACTTCGCGGCGATGGTCCGGACGTGCTGGTTGTAGTAGGTGTTGCGTTTCCGGAGCGGCTCCAGCAGTGCGGAGACCTTGACGTCGAACCCCGTGAAAAGCACCACCGTTGCCCCCGTTTCCGCCAGTGTTGCCACGAGCTTTTCGTAGTCCTCCATGAGCGCGGCCATGTCCGTTTTCACGTCCAGGATGTCGTTTCCGCCTGCATACAGCGTGACCAGCGAGGGCCTCATCCGCAGCGCCGGTTCCAGCTGCTCGTTGACGATATGCCGGAGCCGCTTGCTGCGGATGGCCAGGTTCGCATAGCGCCACCCGGGCTGGGCTTTGGCCAGTTTCTCCGCCACCCGGTCTGCCCAACCGCGGACACCGTTGGGCAACCGGTCGTCCCGGTCCCCGACCCCCTCCGTGAATGAGTCCCCCAGGGCGACGAACACCCGCCTCCCGGAATCAGGAAGCAACGGTTGAGCAGGCACCAGCCCAAGGTAGCCACCACAGAAGAAGGAAGAACGACGCCGGGGTGAACAGGAAGTGCAGAGCGTCCCCGGAAAACCGGCATCAAGTGCAAGAGCGTCGCCGGAAAACCGGCAGGATCTGCGAGAGCGTTGCCTGGGGCTGTAGCGCGACGGGCCCGGGCTACCCCTCGGCCTTGCCCTGCCGCCAGTACCCCATGAACGCCACCTGCTTCCGGTCGATCCCGACGTCCCGGACGAGGTACCGGCGCATGTCCTTGATCACGGCTGCTTCTCCGGCGATCCAGGCGTAGAAGGGCATGGCGCCGGCCGGCATTCCCGGGTTCTTGGTGGCCTGGATCTCGGAAGTCTCCATCCGTGCCGGGGTCTCCCAGAGGATGTCCACGTCCACATTGACGTCCTCCGGCTCGGGGCCCGCGCCGCCGTCGGCCGCTTTGATCCCCACCCAGCCCGGCACGGGCACGGCCTTGCGCACGGCCTCCTGGAGCAGCTCGCCGTGCGGCCTGGACCGCCCGATGGACGCCCCGCGCGCCAGCCAGGTGATGTCGACGCCGGCGGGTGACGTGAGTTCCCTGAAGTCGCCGGCTTCAGGGACCTCCAGGAACGCGTGCCCGGTCATGTACTCCGGCAGGCTTTCCAGGATGGCGGAGATGGCGGGGACGGAGGTTTCGTCACCGGCCAGCAGGATGCGCTGCGCGAGGCCGGGCCGCCATTCGATGCCCGAGTAGGTTTCGGCCGTGACGCAGTGGGCTGCCCTGTTGTTGGGTCCGATGATGGTGATGGCGTCGCCGGGCCGGGCGTTGAGGGCCCAGTTCGCCGCCGGCCCGCCGTTGCCACGGTGGTCAAAGTGCATCACGAAATCGACATCGATTTCGGGGTACACCGCGTCCAGGCGTGCCTGGCGGACGGTGTAGGTACGCATGGAGCCGCGCACGGCAGGGTCCATGGCCAGCCATTCGCGGTACCAGCCGGACTGGCTCATTTCGAACACCGGGAGGGGCAGCGGGCTGCCGTCCGCCGCGAGGGACGGGATCATGAGCTTGATCCGGAGGTCCAGGGTGTCCCCGTGGACGCCGAAATCCCGCAGCGAGTATCCGCCGAACGTGATCCTGCGGAAATTGGAGCTGAGCTCCTGGACCGAAGTGACGGTCACTTCGAACGCCAGGGTCATGGGCTCCGTGGAGGCGATGTCGCGGGTTTTCATGAAACGAGCTCCAGTTCATTGGCGGGAACGTGGTGGCGGCCGATGGGAATGATCAGGGGGGTGCCGGAGACGGGATCCGGGATGACCCGCGATTCGAGGCCGAAAACGCTGCGGACCAGCCCTTCCGTGACCACCTCGAGCGGGGACCCGACTGCTACCACGGCGCCGTCCTTCATGGCGATCACGGTGTCCGCGTACCGGGCGGCCAGGTTCAGGTCATGCAGGACGATGGCCACGGTGGTGCCGCGCTGGCGGTTCAGGTCCGTCACGAGGTCCAGGACCTCCACCTGGTGCGCGAGGTCCAGGTAGGTGGTGGGTTCGTCCAGGAGGAGCACGTCGGTCTCCTGCGCAAGGGCCATGGCGATCCAGACGCGCTGCCGCTGCCCGCCGGAAAGTTCGTCGACGTTCCGTTCGGCGAGGGCAAGGGTCTCGGTAGCTTCGAGCGCGCGCTGCACGGCGGTTTCGTCCCGTTCGCTCCAGCTGCGGAAGAAGCCCTGGTGGGGGTAGCGGCCGCGGCCCACCAGGTCCCTGACCGTGATGCCGTCCGGGGCAGAGGGGTGCTGTGGAAGGAGGCCCAGGGTACGGGCCAGTTCACGCGCCGGAAGGGAGTGGATGTCCTTGCCGTCCAGGGTTACGGCACCGGCCGCCGGCTTGAGGAGCCGGGACAGCCCGCGCAGGAGGGTGGACTTCCCGCAGGCGTTGGCGCCCACGATCATGGTCACCTTCCCCTCCGGAATCTCGGCGCTGAGGCCGTCCACCACGCAGCGCTGGTCGTACTTCAGCGTCAGGTCCTTGGCGTTGAGAACTGCCACCTCAGGCATCCTTTCGGTTGGCCGTGACCAGGAGCCACAGCAGGAACGGGGCACCGAGCGCACCGGTGATAACGCCCACCGGCAGCACTGTGCCGTCCAGGAGCAGGGGTGCCAGGTTGGCGGCCACATAGTCGGCCGCCAGGACAATCACGGCGCCCACAAGGGCCGACGCCGGGAGGCTGGCCTTGCCGGTAAAGCGCCGGGCGATGGGCCCGGCAAGGAAGGCAACGAACGAAACCGGGCCGGCTGCCGCCGTCGCCACCGCTGCCAGCGCAACGGCGGTGACCACCAGCGCAAGCCGTGTGGCACCCACCCTGATCCCCAGTCCTGCGGCGGCATCGGGTCCGAGTTCCAGGATGCGCAGCGGGCCGGCGAGGGCAACCACGGCGGGGAGCAGGACGGCGAGGGCCAGGGCAAGGACGCCCGCGCGGTCCCAGCTGGCGGAGTTCAGGGAACCATTGAGCCAAACCAGGGCGTCCGCCGCGGTGCGGATGTCCGCCCGGGTCATCAGGAAGTTGACCACTGCGTGCAGTGCTGCGGCAATGCCCACCCCGGCGAGGATGAGCCGGTTCCCCGCAGCGTCGCCGCGGCCGGTTCTGCGCAGGGTACCGCCGCTGGAAATGGCGTAAATGATGGCTGCCACGCCCAGCGCACCGCCCAGGGCCGCCGCGGAAACCGCTGCGCCGGATGCGCCGAAGACCACGATGGCGGTCACGGCCGCGGCGCTGGCCCCGTAGCTGATGCCAATGACATCGGGACTGGCCAGCGGGTTGCGGAGCATGGTCTGGAACAGGGCGCCCGCCAGGCCGAACGCGGCCCCGATCATGGTGCCGATGACGGCCCGCGGCAGCTTGTTTTCCATCACGATGAAGCTGGCACCGGGGATCTTTTCACCGCCGGTCAGGTGGGCGATGAGGATCCTGAAAAAGTCCGGGATGGTCACCGTGTAGCTGCCCAGCAGGACGGACACGGCGAACAGGACCACGACGACGGCGGCCAGGAAGGCGGTCCGGTTCAGCAGCAGCCGGGTGCGGCGTGGTCTCCCGGACCCTGCTTTGGGAGTTCCTGCCGAGGGGTCGACGCGGGATGTGGTGATGGTCACAGTCCGGCTCCCTTGCCGCGGCGGATCAGCCAGACGAAGACCGGTGCTCCGACGAGGGCGGTCATGATGCCGGCCGGGACTTCGCCGGGCAGGAGCACAACGCGGCCGATGATGTCCGCGCCGAGGAGCAGTGCCGGGGCAAGGACCAGGGAGAAGGGCAGGATCCAGCGGTAGTCCGGGCCGGTGAGGAAACGGACGGCGTGCGGGATGACCAGGCCCACGAAGGCGATGGGGCCGGCAAGCGCGGTGGCCGATCCGCACAGCAGCACTATGCCGAGCGCGGTAACGGCGCGGGACAGGCCTACCCGCTGGCCGAGGCCGCGGGCGATGTCGTCGCCCAGGGCCAGGCTGTTGAGGATGCGGCCGGTCAGGAGCACGATGAGGGCACCGGCGGCCAGGAAGGGCAGTCCGGAGAGCACCACGGACCAGTCGCGCCCGGCGATTCCGCCCACCTGCCAGAAGCGGAAGCGGTCCAGGGTGTCCTGGCTGGAGACCAGGATGACGTTCATCAGGGAGTAAAGGCCGGCATTCAGTGCGGCGCCCGCCAGGGCAAGCTTCACCGGTGTGGCCCCGTCCCTGCCGAGCGAGGCAATGAGGTACACCACGACGGCGGCGGCAGCGGCCCCCACGAACGCGAACCAGATGTAGCCGGAGAGCGAGCCGACGCCGAAGACGTAGATGCCGGTCACCACAGCGAGGGCGGCTCCGGCGTTAACGCCCATGATGCCGGGATCGGCCAGCGGGTTGCGGGCCACGCCCTGCATGGCTGCTCCGGCGAGGCCCAGCGCGCCGCCCGCCAGCAGGCCGAGGACGGTGCGCGGGATACGGGCGTGGACCACGGCGTGGTCGCCGTTGGCGGGATCAAACGCGGTGAGCGCCTGCCAGACGGTGGCCAGGGGAAGGCCCCGTGCGCCAATGGCCAGGGAGGCTCCGGCCAGCAGGGCAAGTACGACGACGGCGGCCAGCAGCCAGGCGGCGCGCGGCCCTGCGAACGCGCGGCCGCAGGTCCCGCCGGCAGGAGCCGGTCCCGGCACCAAAGTGCCGGGTCCGGGCTCACGGCGCGCCGCCGTCGTCGTACTCTCCGTCATGGAACTGCGCCTACTTCACCGCGTCCGCTGCGCCCGCCAGCTGCGGCAGGAACGTGTCCAGCGACCACGGCAGGCTCAGCGGGGAGGAAGCGGAGATGGAGAGGGTCAGGGTGTTGTCCGAGTCGGCCACCAGGGCACCGTTCTTGATGGCGGGGATCTGGCCCAGAAGGGGGTCCGACTTGATGGACTCGGTGGTGGCTGCGTCCGGAACCCAGGTCACGAAAATATCGGACTCGAGCTCGTTGGCCTTCTCAGCGGACCAGGGGATGAAGAATTCCTTGGAGCCCTTGGAATTTTCCTCAACCACGGGAGCCAGCTGCATGCCGATCTCGGAAAGGAAGCGGGGACGGTTGTCATTGGCGGTGTAGACATTGACGCCCTCGGCCGATGCCGGCTCCAGGTTGCCGTAGATGAAGCTCTTGCCGGTGATCTGCGGGTACTCGGCAACCTTTTCCTTGATGGTGGCCTCGGTGTCGGAGACCAGCTTGGCGGCTTCGGCATCCTTGCCGAGGGCCTTGCCGATGATGGAGGTGGAGTCCTGCCAGGAGGTTCCGTAGGCCAGTTCAGGGTGGGCCACCACCGGCGCGATCTCGGTGAGCTTCTTGTAGTCCTCCTCGGTGAGGCCCGAGTAGGCGGCCAGGATGACGTCCGGGGTGAGTTTGGCGATTTCGGTGAAGTTGATGCCGTCCGCCTCGGAGTACTGCACCGGGGCTTTGTCGGAGCCGAATCCGGCGCCGAGCTCCTCCAGAGCCGCGTCCTTCCACGGAGTGGAGCCCTGCTCGTTGCCGCCCCATTCGTTCTTGGGCACGCCCACCGGCACAACACCCAGGGCAATGGCGACGTCGTCATTGACCCAGGAGACAGTGGCCACGCGCGTGGGCTGCTTCTCGATGGTGGTTTCGCCGTAGACGTGCTCGATGGTGACGGGGAACTGCGAGCTGCTGGAGCTGGAGGCGCTGGCGTCGCCGGCGGAGGACGCCGGCCCTGTGGAGCAGGCGGACAGGGTGAGTGCCGCAGCGGCCAGGACGGCCGTGGCCTTGCCGGCTGATCTGAACAGCGTGCGGCGCGTGGCAC
Organism: Pseudarthrobacter sp. NCCP-2145; assembly: GCF_023708005.1. Classification (NCBI taxonomy): domain Bacteria; kingdom Bacillati; phylum Actinomycetota; class Actinomycetes; order Micrococcales; family Micrococcaceae; genus Pseudarthrobacter; species Pseudarthrobacter sp. NCCP-2145. The sequence goes on from NZ_BRCG01000024.1 coordinate 9,482, forward strand.
TGGGCCCGGAGAAGAGGGGGGAAGTCACGGAACTCCTTAAGTCATGAAGCGAACTTAAGTAAGGCTAGCCTACCCTCGGGCTCATTACGCAACGTTTCCATGTCTTATTCCCGTTCGTGACAAAGGACACAATTCCGCCGTGGTCGGTGGGCTTGGACAGGGAAGATGCGGTTTGACAGGATATTCCTGCCGGTATTAACCGGCTGGAATGCCGGCCGCAGCCGGCGACGGATGGGGAGACGAAGGACAAATGTGCAAGCAGAAGGCCGTCATGGCCGGCGCTGCCATGGTGAGCGGGGTGGCCGCTATGGCCTGCTCCACGGGGAACAGCTGAGACCCACCTGCCATTACCCGCACGCCGGGGCCCATCCTTCGCGAAAGTCCAGCCATGCAATCCATCACGCCTCAGCAAATCCGCTCATCGTTTATCAATGCCAGCCGCTCCGAAGCGGCCAAGCTCACCCTGCCCAAGGATTTCGAGTCTCTCGACTGGGACAACCTTGACTTCCTGGGCTGGCGGGACGAAAAGATGCCCCTCCGCGGCTACCTTGTGGTCCCAGGGCCGAAGGGGGTCACGGGCATTCTGCTGCGGGCGCCCGAAGGCGGGGCCCGGAAGAACCGCTCAGTCCTTTGCGAGCTGTGCCGCGACGTGTTCTCCAAGGAGGATGTGCTCCTCTGGGTGGCCAGGCGCGCCGGGCAGTCCGGCCGGAACGGCAACACCGTTGGCACTTTGATCTGCGCCGATTTTCTCTGCTGCGGCAACGTCCGCAAGGAACCACCGGCCAATGAGATCAACCCGGATCCCGCCGCCGTGGTCCTCCGCCAGATTGCAGGGCTGAAGGAGCGGGCTGCCCAGTTCCTGGCCCGGGTACAGGCCAAATAGCCGGAGCACATCGCACGGACAGCAAAGCGGGTCAGCGGTAGGAAAAGCTCATCAGCAGAGCCTTCAAGGCCTGGCCTTCCGTTCCCCAATACCAGGCTTTCGCCTCCTCGTCATTGGCGAACGGCTGACCGGTGAACACCACATCGGCGGTCAGAACGCGGTCACCCAGCATGACCAGCCCGTCCCTCACCTCCCCGTCCGGCGATACGGGCAGCCCCGGAGTGAGCCCCATCCGATAAGTGGCAGCGTCGCCGCTGCGGTCAACAAAGAACGACGAATGGGGCGTTGGAACAGACTGCCCCACCAATCCCGGCACCGGATCCGTCTCGAGGACGGTCCGGGCGGCAGAACTGGCTACGACGTCTGCAATTTGGCCTGTGTAGATGCTGATTTTCGCCTGGCTGGTGGGATCGAACACCGTTGCGGTGCCCACGTACGGCGATTCGGATGCATTGAAGAACTCCACGTGCCATCCCTTCGGGTGCTGAAACGACAGCTTGCCGTCCGGAAAGGTGACCGTTACCAGGCTGTCGGCGCGGAACGCAGCCGGAGCCGTTGCGCCTGGGGTCGAGGAGCCGGCGGTTTCCACCGGGGTACTGGCAGCACAACCCGCAAGGGACAGTGCGGCCGCAGCGATTGCCGCCGGGAAGAATGCCACGCGTTGTGATGGGCGCATGCCGGTGCCTTTCAAGAGGACGCCATCGTTCTCTTGGGGAACAGGGCGGAACCCGGCATTCCGCAGTACCTATGGGATTTACTCAGGCGGGGTGGGTTGGTAAAGCCCAGAGTGGCACGGCAGCAGCACCCGTCACCAGAGCTTCCGCAATAATTCCATCAATTTGTTATATAGGCGTGGTCAGGGCGTTCAGCGCAGGACGATGTCCACCGGGTTCGCTTCCGAGCGCCATGCGCCCGCTTCGCCCTGCCGGGGTGTGATGACCGGCGCTGTGAGCACTCCGGAGCGGTTGGTGCGCTTGTCACGGAGGATTTCGGTGACGGAACCAAGGTGCCGGGAGAGGTCGATGACGTTCTCGGGGGCAGCCAGCAGCAGCTGGAACCCGAATTCGTGCAGCGCCTTGATCCCGGCGCCGGCGAACTCCTCGGAAGCCAGCACAAAGGCCTCGTCCATCATTACGGTGCCATACGTGGTGAAGCCCTGCTCCGCGATGCCCAGTTGGTAGCTCAGTGCGGCAGCCATGATGAAGGCCGTGAACCGCTGGCGCTCCCCGCCGGACATGGATCCGGTATCCGCGTGCATGAACACCTCGGACTTCTTCGCTCCACCCTTTTTGCCGGACGCCGGCTGGGCAACCTCGCGGTGCTCCTTGCACTGGATGAACAGGTGCCCGCGCACGTCCAGGACCTCGGCCCTCCACCGCCGGTCCTCGGGCGCCTGCGAGCCCAGCCGCTTCACCAGCGTCTCCAGCGACTTGTAGCGGGCGGTGAGCTCGGCGTCGTCGTCCCTTTCCCCTCCTGTTTCCAAGCCTGTGGCGCCTTTCCTCGACGCTTCGGATTTGGCCGGGCGGGAATGCCGGGCCTTCAGGGCGTTCTGGATCGCGTCCTTGAACTGCTTGGCCGTGGGAGGAAGCGTCTGCTTGATGTCCAGTTCAAGGAAACTCCCCTCGTGGAAGTTGACCTGCGACAGGATGCCGTTCAGCGGCAGGATGCGGCTGGTGATGGAGCGCCGCTCCTCATCAAGCAGGTGCAGCAGCGTGCTGAAGGACTCATGCGTGCGCTGGTTGAAGAACTGGCGGAACTCCGCTTCCTGGGCCGGGAGGCCATCGCTCACGATCGCGTGGTAGCGCGTCTCAAACTCGCCGGCGGCACCGATCGTGGTGCCGTGGTCTGCCGAGATGGCGCTCCCCCAGTCACGCACGAACGCCTCGAAGATGCGTGTAAGCCGCTCGGCGGTGGCCTGCCCGCGGGACTCGGCGGTGTGGAGCTCCGCCAGCAGGGCGGTGCGCACCCGGTGGGCGAGGTTGTCCAGCTCGTGCATCTCCGTCACATCACCGAAATCGGCAAAGTACGGTTCCAGGGCAGTGACGGTGGAGTCCGACGGCGGCGCCTGGGCCAGGCGCTGGCGGGCACCTTCCAGCAGGGAATCGGCAGCGGTGAGCTGCCGGTCCAGTGCCTTGTACTCGCTCTGCAGCACGGCGGCGGCCTCGGTGCTGGCCTGGTGTTTCTGCCGCACCTCCTCGATGCTGGCCCGCAGCGGTTCCAGGTCTGCCTGTGCCGCGAGGGCGTCCTTCAGCCGCTGCTCGAGCCGGGCGAGCTCCTCGGCGGCCACTGCCGCCGACACCTGGTCCCAGCCACGGTGGTCCTCAGCGATGCGGCGCAGGGCCTCAAGCTGCCGGGCCATGCCCTGGTGCGAGTCTTCCCGGCTTTGCGCCAGCTCTGCCGCCTTGGCCACCTCCTGCCGAAGGTCCTCCGCCTGCCCGGCAACAAGTTCCAGCTTGGCGGCGTTGTCGAACCCGAGGACGTAATCCTGCCGGCTGGTGAACCTGTCGTCCTTTTCCACGGTGTGGCGGTTGCGCTTCACCACGCCGCCCAGGCTGAGGCCGCGGTCCAGTGAGGCCAGCTCATCCGGGTCCTCGACGCAGGTGTAGGCGAAGTCCAGTGCGATGCGCTCACGGATCCAGGACCCTGCCTCGGCCGCGACGCCCGTGGTGAGGATGTCCAGCTTGGTCAGCAGGTCGCCGTCGCGCACGTCCTCCAGCGCCAGCGCGCCGCCGGACAGTGGCTTGGACACGTCCACGGCCCGCAGCGCGCCGCGCACGGCGTGATCGTTGAGGTACCGGGTGACCGCGGCGAAGTGCTCGCCCGGCACCAGCAGCGTGGTGGCCAGGTTGCGGAGCGCCCGCTCGGCGGCCGGGCGCCACTTCTCCTGCCCCTCGGCGAGGTCCATCAGTTCGCCGGCGAACGGCATCCGGTCCTCCGGGATGCCGGTTGCGGCGGCGATCGCGGCCCGGTTTTCAATGCTCGACGGCGGCAGCAGCGACTTGCGCGTCTTCAGGGACACGAATTCCTGCTCAGCCGCGGCCAGCTCGCGCTTCTTGGTTGCGTGCGCGTCGAAGGCCTCGAAGCGGAGTTCCTGGAGGGCCTGGGAATCGTTGTTGAGCTCCGCGGACCTTGCTGCCGCCTGCCCGTGCGCCTGCTCCCAGCCCTCCTCGGTCCAGTCAAGCTGCAGGCCGGCGTCGGCCAGCGCCTGGCGCGCCGTCTCCTCCACCTGTTGGCGGAGCTTCAGCCCAACGCGGGCGTTTTCCAGGGACTGCTCGATTGCGGAGATGGCATTGCCGCCCTGGTTGTTGTAATCCGCTTCCAGCTGGCGGAGGTCCTTGGCCAGCCCGTCCCGGACAGTCCGCTCGGCACCAAGCTCTTTCGCCTTCGCCTGGGCCAATCCCTTGAACCGTTCAAGCAATCCCTGGTGGACCGTGACGGCCAGCTTCTGCTTGTAGGCCTCGAACTCCTCGCCGGCGAGGTCCCGCAGCCTGTTCGCGTCCAGCAGCGCCTGAGCGTACTCCCGGTTCAGTCCGGGAACCGGTGCCAATTGGTCCCGCTGCTGGCGGACGTCCTCCAGCCGCTGCCGGATGGACATCAGGTTGCTGAATTCCTCCACCACGTCGTCCGCCGCCGCGAGGGTGGCCGGGGCGTCCAGGACCTGGTCGCGGAAGAACGTGTTGACGCTGCCGCCCAGGCCCTTGCCGGCCTGGATGACACGCAGGAGCGGAAGGGCCTGGTCCGAGTTGATGCCCAGCAGCCGGCGGAACCGCTCGGCGAAGGCCTTGTGGACATCGAAAACCTGCGCATCGGGAAAGATCGTCTCCAGCGCAGCCTTGGTGAACCGCTTGTCCGCGATGCCTTCGAGGGCTTCCAGGTCCAGCGGGTCGTGGTCGATGACATAGAAACGTCCGACGCTCGACTCCGTGCCGTTCTTGGGAAGGTCGAACAGGGCCGAGACGGTCACCCGCGTGCCGGCCGCGTTATCGAACGTCAGGGCGACGGCGGACCACGTGGCACCGGGCCGCTGGAAGGCGCTGGCCGAGCCCTCTCCCACAGCTTTGTCGCCCACCTTGCCCCGCATGTAGGTGAAGGTGGTCCGTTTGTCCTCCACGGCTCCGCCCGAACGCTGGGCCGCGGCCTCGTTGGACCTGGGCCGGGCATCGAAGACCCGCAGCATGGCGTCGAACAGCGTGGACTTGCCCACGCCCGAGTTGCCTGTCAGCAGCGTGCCGTTGCGGTCCACATGCATCGTGTGGGCTCCGTGGAACGTACCCCAGTTGACCACCTGCACCAGGGCAAGGCGCATCTGGCCGGGGTTTGTCAGCTCACCCATCGGGAGCATGGAAGCGATGCTCACTGGGCGTCCTCCGTGTCAGTGTCGCTGTCCGCGGAACCGGCTGCTCCGTTGTCGAACTCCAGGAGCGCCTCCGTGCCCGCGGGGTCTGTGGTTGCTGCCACCAGGGCCTCTATGTGGGCGGGGATGTCGCCTATGTTGTCGAACGGGAGGGCCAGGGGCAGGGCGTTGGAGATGGTGTAGACGTCGTCCAGCCCTGTGGGGAGGAGGAGCTGGCGGGCCAGGAGCTTGGTGATGGCCCTGTTCACCACGTCCGAATCCCGCAGCGCGTCCTGCTGGCCGGCGGGCTGGTAGTGCGCCACCAGGTCGGCGATTTCCTCGCGGGTGATGGTGGGGTCGGTCTGCGCGGTGACATGGCGGTCCAGGAGCAGCCGGAGCCGGAGCAGCACGATGGTCTCCACCCGGCTGAGGGCACGCTGCTGCCGAAGGATGCTGGAGCGGGTGCTGCCGCCGATGGCGTCGGGGTCCACCGGGCGCAGGACGGCGATCTTCCGCTCGTGGTCCAGCTCCATGGTGAGGAACAGCTCGGACAGCCGGCTCCGCAGGATCACCTGGTTGTCCAGCAGGACAGTCCACAGCTTTTCGTCCCGGCCGCCGTCCACGTAGGGGCCTTTGAGGAGCTTTACCAGCGCCTGCCGCACCTTCATGGACAGCACCCCGGTATCACCGGGGAAGAGCGCGGCGCCGTCCACGAAAGTGTCGCGGGGCGTGACGGCGAAAGGCCGCTCCGCCGTCGTCGTGGTTGTCTCTTCAGTCATCAGGATCCTTTGGAAGCGTGACCAGCGGCAGGTAGGCCCTGCGCGTGGTGCCGTCTATCTGTTCGTAGTCCAGTGCCTCAAGGCCCTGCTTGTCGAAGCCAGCGCCGGCGTGGAGGGCGTGCGAGAGGAGCGCGCGGATGGTGTTGATGTGCTGTTCTCCGGGCGGCAGCTGCTGCCACGCCTCGGAAAGGGTGGAGGCGCCGGCCAGGGCAGCCCGCACCACCTCCGGCTTCGCCTTGCCGGTCCTCGGCGAGCGCACCCGGTCAGAGTCGCTGAAGGCGATGGGATCGGCCAGTTTGGGCGGGGCGGCGAACTCGTCGGGATCGAAGAGCTTCACCATGGACAGCGATTCGAACCCCGCGTTGAACAGGACCGGCCCGGGGACCAGGCCAGGGCGTTCCCGCTCATAAGGAAGGGACCTGATGGCCTGCTCGGCCTCCCGCAGGACCTGGCGGAGCCGGACGGACTGACGGAAGTCGTCACTCTGGACGTAGGTATTGAGGCTCTCGCTGAGCTTGCCGTAGATCCGCTGGATCTGGCTGTGCTGGTGGCGAAGCTCCGCCACCAGGTTCTTCAGGGTTTCCCGGTCCTCCGGCGAAAGGTCGTCGGCGAACTGCCGGCCCAGGACCTCCCCGATCGCGGACCGGAAGCGCAGTTGCTGCTGCGGATCCTCGAGGAAGGCGGTGAAGGACCGGAACGTCCTGCCCTCGGGACTTTGCCGGAGGCGTTTGTCCGCCTCCAGCACCTGGGCCATGGTGGCGCCCTTGGTCAGCGACTCCTCGATGATCTGGTTGCGCAGTTCGCCCACCAGTTCCTCGATCCGGTCGCGCATCTTCTTGTAGTCGGCGGGCAGGCTTGCCGCCAGGTCCAGGATGTTTCCCGCGGCCTCTACCGCCTCGTCGTCATCCAGGAGGCCGTCGAATTCGCCGCTGCTGATGTCCTGGATCAGTTGCTGGCGTTCTTCGATCTCCTCTTCCAGGGACTCCAGCCGGGCGCTCTGGTCCGGGTTGGTCTCGTTGGCGAGCTTTTCCACGTCGCCCAGCAGCGTGCCCAGGCGGGACCCGTTGAGGGTGGACCGTTCGCTGGAGAGGCTGTCCAGGAAGGCCAGCACGCGCGCCGCGGGTTCCGTCACCTCGTAGACGATCTGGCCGGACTGGTTGCGCCGCGTCAGGAACTGGCGGCGCGTCCACTCGTCGCCAAAGGACTTCCCGTTCGCCCCTCCACCCAGCCCGGGGTCCTGGCGGCGGAGCTCCTCAAGGAAGGAGTCGACGTCGGCATGGAACTCCTCCAGCGGCAGCTGCGGCCGGGTGCGGGTGAAGGACGCCTGCAGCACCGCGATCACCCAAGGCGCCGAGCGCGTCAGCGCCCAGGCGGGTCCTTTGGTGAGGAGTTCGAGGTCCCGAAGCCGGGCGCTGATGGCATCAGCGGATGACCTGGCGGAGCGGGGCACACACTCTCCTTGGACTGTTTGCGGGGCGGGCGGCGGACTGGATCGGAAAACCGCCAACTACAAGGTTAACGCAGGCGCCGCGACCACTCCGTGACCTACCGGGCGGTAGTGTTTCGATCCCATATCAACAGGGCTTTGCGCCCGTTGCGGCTCTGGCTGGAAAGGGAGGCTCCCCCTACGCTCGTGCTACTGGTCTCAACCAACTCCTAACACACGCAACGACGCAGCAGGGGGACTCATGCCGTTCGATCTGACAGCAGTGGACAACGCCACTTTGGTGTTCGTGGGCACGCTGGTATTCGGGTTTATCCTGGCCGCTTTCGTCCTGGCCTCGGGACTGGTGGCACTGATCCTCCTGGGGGCCGGAAAGTTGGGCTGGACGCTGGCGTCCAAAACGCTCCTGGCCGTGGTGCACGGTATTAATACCGGCTGGGAAAGGCTGGTTCACCACGCCGCCACGGTGGACGTTGCAGGCGATTTCCAGGCCCAGGCTTCCCCTAGCACCGGAACCTACCCGCGGGTAATCTTGAGAGACAGCTGAAGGGTTCTCCAACCCGGCGGATCCATGGCTACACCGGCCAATCCGGCCAAGGAGATGACCCATGAGCTCCGCCACTGACAGCCCCGCAACAAGCCCTGCCACCGGCCTCCCCACCTCCACAGGACCGGCAACAGACTCCCCCGCAGAGGACACCCCCGTACCCGCCGGCAAAATCGGCGCCGGCGTCACGGCCGATGAGGCCCGCGCCGTGGCGGAAGCGGCACGGGAATCCGGCTGGGAGCGGCCCAGCTTCGCCAAAGGCCTCTACCTGGGCAGCTTCGACCTCAGCCTGGTCCACCCCTGGCCCACCCCGGACCCGGCTTCCGTGGAGCGGGGCGAGGCATTCATGGCCCGGCTGCTGGAGTTCGCGGGCACCATGGACGGCCGGGTGATCGAGCGCGATGCCATGATTCCCGACGACTACATCCGGGGCCTGGCGGACCTGGGTGTTTTCGGGATGAAGATCCCCCGGGAATACGGCGGCCTGGGCCTGTCCCTGGTGTACTACGGCCGGGCCCTGGCGCTGCTGGGCAGCGTGCACCCAAGCCTCGGTGCACTCCTCTCGGCCCACCAGTCAATCGGGGTGCCGGAACCGGTGAAGGTTTTTGGCACCCCGGAACAAAAGCGCGAGTACCTGCCACGCTGCGCGGCCGGCGCCATTACTGCCTTCCTGCTGACGGAACCGGATGTGGGCAGCGATCCCGCCCGGCTGGGCAGCACTGCAACGCCCACGGACGACGGCGAGGCGTACCTTTTGGACGGCGTCAAGCTGTGGACCACCAACGGGGTGATTGCGGAACTGGTGGTGGTGATGGCCGTGGTGCCGGCCCACACGGATGCTGACGGCACCCGCCACAAGGGCGGCATCAGCGCCTTCGTGGTGGAAATGGACTCGCCGGGCATCACGGTGGAAAACCGGAATGCGTTCATGGGCCTGCGGGGCATCGAAAACGGCGTGACCCGGTTCCACCAGGTCCGGGTGCCGGCCGCCAACCGGCTGGGGCGCGAGGGGCAGGGACTGAAGATTGCGCTCACCACCCTGAACACTGGACGGCTTTCCATTCCGGCGCTGTGCGTGGCGTCGGGCCGCTGGAGCCTGAAGATCGCCCGGGAATGGTCCAACGCCCGGACCCAGTGGGGCAGGCCGGTGGGCGAGCACGAGGCCGTGGGCAAAAAAATCGCATTCATCGCCGCCTCCGCCTTCGCCCTGGACGCGGTTTTTGAGCTCTCCGCCGAACTCGCCGACGCCGGCCAGAAGGACGTGCGGATCGAGGCCGCCCTGGCCAAGCTCTGGGCCACGGAAATCAGCTGCCGGATTGCCGATGAACTGGTCCAGATCCGGGGCGGCCGCGGCTTTGAGACCGCGGATTCGCTGGCGGCACGCGGCGAGCGCGCCGTTCCTGCGGAGCAGCAGCTGAGGGACCTGAGGATCAACCGGATCTTCGAGGGCTCGTCGGAAATCATGCGGCTGCTGATCGCCCGGGAGGCGGTGGATGCGCACCTGGCCGCCGCCGGTGACCTTGCGTCTCTGGACGCGAGCCTGTCCGACAAAGCGAGGGCCGCCGTCGGGGCTTCCGGCTTCTACGCGCGGTGGCTCCCCAAGCTGGTGGCCGGCGCCGGCATGGACCCGCGCTCCTACAGTGAGTTCGGGCGGCTGGCCAGGCAGCTGCGCTTCGTGGAGCGTTCGTCTCGGCGGCTGGCCCGCCAGACGTTCTACGGGATGGGCCGCTGGCAGGCGAAGCTCGAACGGAAGCAGGCGTTCCTGGGCAGGGTGGTGGACATCGGCGCCGAGCTGTTCGCCATGACCGCGTGCTGCGCCCGGGCGGAGAACCTGCTGCACACCGCACCGGAAAAGGCCGCCAGTGCCTATGAGCTGGCGGAGGCCTACTGCGAGCAGGCCCGGGTTCGTGTGGACGAGTACTTTGACCAGCTGTGGCGGAACACGGACGACGCCGACCACTCCCTCACGCGGAAGGTCCTGGCCGGGGACTACACCTGGCTTGAGGAGGGCATCCTGGACCAGTCCGAAGGGACCGGCCCGTGGATCGCTGATGCCTCCCCCGGAGCCTCCCGGCGGGAAAACCTGCACCGCAGATACCGGTGACGCCACAGGTCACGAAATAGTAAGCATCCTTGCTATCACTGGTGGGTGATGCTTGAGTGGAGCCATGAGTAGCTCAACAGACCCAGAGAACCTGCCTCCGAGGCGTGCCCGCGAGGATGTTGACCGAACCGGGACCCGCCGCGACGATGCCGTTGGGGGCGAACCCACCCGCTCCTACCCGCAGGTGCCGGCAAGCGATGCCGCGCCGACCTCCACCTATGACCGGGTGCCGGACCGCACAGGGCGGGCCGGTGCCTCCGCCGAGCGGGAGTACGTTCCCACAGCTCCCGCACCGGCTGCCGATCCCAACCTGACCGACCGGCAGACCGCCGTGGCCCGGGAAAAGGAACAGTTCGGCGGCATCAAGGTGGGCTCCGCGTTCTTCGGCTGGCTGACTGCCACCGGCATGGCCGTGCTACTCACCGCCTTTGTGGCGGCGGCGGGAACGGCTGTTGGCCTGGCCACCAACACCGATGTGAATGAAGCTGTCAGCCAGGCAGCCCAGAACCAGGGCACGGTGGGCCTGGTGGGCATCATTGTCCTGCTGGTGATCCTGTTCGTGTCCTATTACTCCGGCGGTTACGTGGCAGGCAGGATGGCGCGCTTCAATGGTGCCAAACAGGGCCTCATGGTGTGGATCTGGGCGCTGATCGTGGCGATCCTTGTGTCCATCCTGGGCCTGGTGGCGGGGCAGCAGTTCAACGTGCTGGCCAACCTCAACAGCTTCCCGCGGATCCCCATCAACGAAGGGCAGCTGACCACCACCAGCATCATCGCCGCCGTCGTGGTGGCCGCTGTTGCCCTGGTTGGCGCCGTCCTCGGCGGACTTGCCGGCATGCGGTTCCACCGCAAGGTGGACCGGGCGGGATTCACGCCGGACAGTGCCTACGACAACGAGTAGTCAGGCGTGGACGTCCCCGTCCACGTAGAGCCAGCGGCGGTTTTCCCGCACGAACCGGCTGGTCTCGTGGAGGACGCCGCGGCCGCTGCCGTGCCGGTAGTACGCCTTGAACTCCACCACCCCCTCGGTATCCAGCGGTCCGCCGCCGGACATGGAGAGGATGTCCAGGCGCCGCCACTCCATCCCCGGATCCAGTTCCAGCTCCGCCGGCGCTGTCCGGGGGTGCCAGGTGCGCATCAGGTAGTCCGCGTCCAGCAATGCGAACGCACTGTAGCGGGAGCGCATGAGTTGCTCAGCAGTGGCAGCATCCGCCACTCCCCGGTGGAAGCGTCCGCAGCACTGTCCGTACTGCTCCCCGGACAGGCACAGGCAGTTTTCCTGGTCTATGGATACCGTCATGCAAAAGATGCTGTCACACGCGGTAACAGCTTTGCTACAAACCGGGGCGCACCCCAGCGTCCGGCGGCACGGCACCCCAAAAATCCGTAAGGTGGAGAAGGAGCGGGCGCCCTGGCGGAGTAGGGCCGGGGTGCGTCCTGCTGCCGGCAGAGAGGAGAGATGACGTGGAGAATCCGGATACGCTCATCCTCAACCTGACGTTCCTGGGAACCGTGGGCGTTGCACTCCTGATGTTCCTGGTCCTCTTCCTGCTGGGGGTCATCACCCTGGTCCTTGCCGGGCTTGGCCGCCTGGCAGCCGCGCTGCTGATGGCCCTGTTCGGCCGGCGCTCCCGAAAAGAATCCCTTCCCCTTGTACGCTTCGCCGGACCTGCCGGGGGCCAGCAGCAGGCGTCCGACGGCGGCGCTGGCGCGGCGTCCGCAGCCGGACCGGCACACGCCGGGCTGCTTGCGCGCGCGTTCCGCAAGCGGGCCGGGAAGCCTCCCCGCGACTGGCGCGCCGCGCTGCAGCCCGGCCACCTGAAAACGACGCTGCGCACCGCCGTCGAACACCACCCCGCGCTGGCCGCCGCCCGCCGCGAGCCGCCTGTCCTCGCGGAGGACTGGGCCGCTGCCGTTGCGGACGCGGACGCGCGGGCAAAGGCCAAGGCACGCGCGGCTTCGCCGGACATCAAGCTTTCAGTGCGGGATTTGCCCGATCCCCAGGTGCCGGCAGAAGAGGTTGCGGAAGTGGCCCCGCTGGTGGAATCCGCACTGGATAACAGCCGTCCCTCGCGGGAGCTGCCCCGGTCCTTCAAGAAGCCGCAGGTCCCCCACGTCCTGGCTCCGCTGGACACCGGATCACTGGTGTCCCTGTCCGGCCCGGCGCAGATCAGCAGGGCGGCGGCGGAGGCAGCCAAGGAAGCGGGTTCCACAGGGTCTGCTTCGAAGGGCAGACAGCCCTTACCCTGAGCAACCATCTGGGTTAGCGTGAAACCCATGGAATTCAGATACCTCGGAAACAGCGGATTCAAAGTCTCGGAAATCACGTTCGGCAACTGGCTGACGCACGGCTCGCAGGTGGAGAACGACGTCGCCACCCAGTGCGTGCGGGCAGCGCTCGACGCCGGCATCAGCACATTCGATACAGCCGACGTCTACGCCAACACGGCAGCGGAAACGGTCCTGGGTGCTGCGCTGAAGAACGAACGGCGCGAATCCCTGGAAATCTTCACCAAGGTCTATGGGCCCACCGGCCCCAAGGGCAAGAACGATCTTGGCCTGTCCCGCAAGCACATCATGGAATCCATCAACGGTTCGCTGCGGCGCCTGCAGACGGACTACGTGGACCTCTACCAGGCCCACCGCTACGACTTCGAGACGCCGCTGGAGGAAACCATGCAGGCGTTCGCGGACATCGTCCGGCAGGGCAAGGCGCTGTACATCGGCGTCAGCGAGTGGACGGCCGAGCAGCTGCGTGAAGGACACGCACTGTCCAGGGAGCTCGGTTTCCAGCTGATTTCCAACCAGCCCCAGTACTCCATGCTGTGGCGGGTCATCGAGGCCGAGGTGGTGCCGGCGTCGGAGGAGCTGGGCGTGTCCCAGATTGTCTGGTCCCCCATGGCGCAGGGTGTGCTGAGCGGCAAGTACCTGCCCGGCCAGCCTGCCCCTGAAGGAAGCCGCGCCACGGATGAAAAGGGCGGCGCAAAGATGATCGAGCGCTGGATGCGCGACGACGTCCTGGCCGGCGTGCAGGAGCTCAAGCCCATTGCCGAGGAAGCGGGCCTCTCCATGCCCCAGCTGGCCGTGGCGTGGGTGCTGCAGAACCCGAACGTTGCCTCGGCCATCGTCGGCGCCTCGCGGCCGGAGCAGATCGCGGACAGCGTGGCGGCGGCAGGCGTGAAGCTTGAGCCGGAGGTCCTGAAGAAGATCGACGACGCCATCGGACCGCTGGCCGAGCGCGATCCCGCCCAGACCAAGTCCCCCGCCGCGCGCGAAGCCTAGGGCGCCCGTGACTTCCGCAGCGGAACTGCCTGACTTCCCCGGCCTCGGCGTCACGGGGTCCACCGGCGGGCTGGGCGGCATGGTGGCGCGGGAACTCGCCGCGCTGGGTTCCACCCAGCGCCTGCTGGTCCGCGATCCTGCGCGTGCGCCTGAGCTGGATGGTGCCACGCCCGCCGTGTGCAGCTACACAGACACCGCGGCTGCCCGGCAGGCCCTGGACGGCGTGAAAGTGCTGTTTATGGTGTCCGCCGCGGAAACGCAGGACCGGGTGCAGCAGCACACCGCCTTCATCGACGCCGCGGCAGGCGCCGGGGTGCAGCATGTGGTGTACACGTCCTTCTACGGCGCAGCTCCCGACGCCACCTTCACCCTGGCCCGGGACCATTACGCCACGGAGGAGCACATCCGGGCATCCGGCATGGACTTCACGTTCCTGCGGGACAACCTGTACCTGGACTTCCTGCCGCTCCTGGCCGGGGAGGACGGCGTGATCCGCGGACCCGCCGGCGACGGCGCCTTTTCGGGGGTGGCCCGCGAGGACGTTGCCCGCTGCGCCGTGGCCGTCCTGCGCGACCCCGCCATCCATAAGGGCGCCATCTACAACCTCACGGGCCCCGAGGAACTCACCCTGGCGCAGGCCGCGGACATCATCACGCAGAGTACGGGCCGCACCGTCTCCTACCAGCCGGAGACGCTGGAGGAGGCCTACGCGTCGCGGGCCTCCTATGGCGCACCTCCGTGGCAGGTGGACGCGTGGGTCAGCACGTATACCGCCATCGCGGCCGGGGACATGGCGGGGATATCACCGGATGTCCACGGGCTCACCGGTGAAGACCCCATCAGCCTGCGGGAATTCCTGGCCAGGCCTGTCCTCTGACTCCAACGGGAAGGCCGTTGACGTGCCGGCAGGGCGGGCGTAGACCTGTGGACAGGGGACGTTCAAGCCGGCCGGCAGGAGTGGCACCACCATGAAACAGATCTTCACGCACCAGCAGTCCGCGGGCCCAGCCGCAGCGGCGGAAAGCCCCGCTGCGCACACGGCCGGGCCCACCACCGGCCCGATCACCCGGGAGGAACTCCAGCTGGGGGCCCGCAACCACTCCATGCCGCTGGAGGCCCTCCGCCGTGACATCACCCCACCGGGGCTGCACTACGTCCTGACCCACTTCGACATCCCGGACATTGACGAGTCCTCCTGGCACCTGCGGATCAGCGGTGCGGTGGACATGGCCATGGAGCTGACCATGGCCGCCCTGCGCAGGGACCCCGTCATCACGGTGCCCGTCACCCTGGAGTGCGCCGGGAACGGACGGTCGCTCCTGGATCCGCGGCCGGTCAGCCAGCCGTGGATCCTGGAAGGCGTGGGCACCGCGCACTGGACGGGCGTACCCCTGGCCTACCTCCTGGGAAAGGCGGGCGTCCACCCGCACGCTGTCGAAGTGGTGTTCACCGGGGTGGACGAGGGCGTCCAGGGCGGCGTCCCCCACCGCTACGCACGCAGCCTGCCGATCCATGAGGCGCTGCGTCCCGACGTCGTCCTTGCCTATGCGATGAATGGCACTGAGCTGCCGCCCCAGCACGGCTACCCGCTGCGGCTGGTGGTGCCCGGCTGGTACGGCATGGCCAGCGTGAAATGGCTGCAATCCATCGAAGTGGTGACCACCCCGTTCAAAGGCTTCCAGCAGGAGGTCGCCTACCGCTACCAGGAATCAGCGGACGACGCCGGCACGCCGGTTTCGCGGATCAGGGTGCGTTCGCTGATGGTTCCGCCGGGCATCCCGGACTTCCTGACCCGCAACCGGATGCTGAAACCCGGGCCGGTGCTGCTGCAGGGCAGGGCGTGGTCCGGCGGGGGTGCCGTCACGTCGGTGGAGGTGGGCATCGACGGCGCGTGGCTGCCGGCCCAGCTCGACAAGCCTGCGGGCGGATACGCGTGGCGGAAGTGGACCATGCCGTGGGTGGCGGACCTGGGCGGGCACGTGCTGTCCTGCCGTGCCACGGACTCAACCGGAGCCACCCAGCCCCTGGAGCAGAACTGGAACTACCAGGGGATGGGCAACAACGTGGTGCAGCGCATCAGCGTAACGGTTGGTTAGCCGGGCGGCCCGGCTGGTGCTGGAGCCGCCGACAGGTCCGGCGCCGGGAAAGCGGGCCGGGCTATACTCGGTGCCAGCCATGACCAGCCTTCCTTCCTCCCCCGCCAGTGTCCGCATCGACGCGTGGCTGTGGGCCGTCCGCGCCTACAAGACCCGCTCCGCGGCTACGGCTGCCTGCCGGGCAGGCCACATCCGGCTCAACGGCAGCCCTGCAAAGGCATCCGCGACGCTGGTCACGGGCGACACAGTCACCGTTCGGATGTCCGGGTACGAACGCATCCTCGAGGTGCGCCGGCTGATCAACAAGCGCGTTGGGGCTGAACCGGCCTCGCACTGCTTCACCGACCACACACCTCCGCGCCCGGTCGCCCCCGCCCTCGGCCTGCCGCAGCGCGATCGGGGCGCCGGCCGGCCCACCAAGAAGGACCGCCGCGAGATGGAACGGCTCCGCGGTTCGGCGTGACGGGCCTGGTCCTTGCAAACGTGCGGATACCCGGGGACGCCGCACTGTACAGCGTGCACATCAGCGACGGCCGGGTGGCCGGGTTTGGCGCAGATGCTGACTCTCCGGTAGCCGCGCGCGTCATCGACGCCGGCGGGCGCTGCCTGCTACCTGGGCTCTGGGACGAGCACGTCCACATGACCCAGTGGGCGCTGCACGCCAACCGCATTGACCTCTCCGGTGCCGTCAGCGCCCAGGATGCGGCCGCCGTCGTACGTTCTTCGATGCCCGGCGCCGATCCGGCGGTGACCGCCGTCGGCGTCGGCTTCCGTGACGCCCTGTGGCCGGACACGCCCTCCCTGGCGCTGCTGGATGAGGCAACCGGCAGCCAGCCCACCGCACTGGTCAGCCACGACCTGCACAGCGTGTGGCTCAATACCGCTGCGGCCAGGCGGTATGCGGTACAGGTGGACGCCTCCGGGCTGCTGCGCGAGGACCCGGCCTTTGCCCTGACACGGGAGCTGGGCCGCCTGCCCGACGCCGTGGTGGATGCCTGGGTGGCCGGAGCCGCCAGGGCGGCTGCTGCCCGTGGCGTGGTGGGCGTGGTGGATTTCGAGATGACCTGGAACCGGGACCCGTGGCTTCGGCGCATTGCCGGCGGCTTCGATGCCCTCCGGGTGGACGCCGGTGTCTACCCTGCCGACCTTGAGCGCGCTGCGGCCGAAGGCATGAGGACCGGACAGGAGGTCGACGGCGGCAAGGGGCTGCTGCGGGTGGGACCGCTCAAGGTGCTTATTGATGGGGCGTTGAACACCCGCACCGCCTATTGCGTGGATCCCTACCCCTTTGGCGGGCGCGGGCTCCTGACGGTGGAGCCGGAGGAGCTCCTGGCCCTGCTGGAGCGGGCAAGGGCCACCGGATTCCTTCCCGCCGTCCACGCAATCGGGGATGCGGCCAACCAGGTGGCCCTCGACGCTTTCGAACGGGCGGGGATTGGCGGGCGGATCGAGCACGCCCAGTTTGTCCGCCGGGAGGACCTGGCGCGTTTCGGTTCGTTGGGCGTGCTGGCCAGCGTCCAGCCTGTCCATGCACTCGACGATCGCGATGCCGCGGAGACCAACTGGCCAGGGCGGACTGACCGCGCTTTCCCGCTGCGTTCCCTGCTCGACGCCGGGGCATCGCTGCTGCTGGGCTCGGATGCCCCGGTGGCCCCACTGGATCCTTGGGCTGCCATGGCGGCGGCCACGGCGCGGGCCCGCGATGACGGGCGCGGGCCGTGGCATCCCCAGGAAGCCATTACCCGCGGGCAGGCGCTCCTGGCGTCGAGCCGGGGGCGTTCGCAGGTGCGCGTGGGTGATCCCGCCGACCTGGTACTTCTTGATGCCGATCCGTTGGCTGCGCCGGACGCGGTGTTCGCGGCTATGCCGGTGGCCGCCACGCTCGTCGCCGGGCGTTTTACGTACGACGGCGGCCTGGCGTAGGTCAGGCTGCGGTCTCACCCCTTTGTGCGTGCCCTCACGAGGTTGGCAAACGGGAGCCTTCCGTGTTCCTCGACGAAGGCCGCGTGGTAGCCCGCTTCTGCCTTGGCGAGGTGTTCCGCCGGCAGTTCCTTCCAGGCGATCAGCAACTGGTCCGCATCCGCGAGCTGCCAGACCAGCCGGCCGTCCCAGTGCCCCGGCGGCTTGCCCTGGCCGAAATCCAGGAACTCCTGGACCTGCCGCCGGAGGCCGCGGTTGCCCTTGCTGCCCGGGCCTGCCTTGCCCAGGTAAAGAACGACGGTGGCGTCCACCCATTCGGCGGCGAGGGCGGGCTCGGGCAGGGACGGGTCCTTCTTCTTGAAGACGCCTGCGGTGCTTTTTTTGAGGAAGCGGGGCTGGAACCCTTCCGGTGCCAGGACGGCGAAGACGCCTGTACCCTGCGGGATCCGCATGGCCTCGAGCGAACCGATGGGACGGAAGCCCGCGAACCCCTCGGCTTTCAGGCCCTTTCTGGAGAACTGCATTCCCTCATTCAACAGCACGCCTCACGGCCACTTGGCTTATCCCGGTTTATCCACATACCGCCCTTAGCAGCCGGTTGTTGTCAGACCCTGCTGGAAGACTTTGTTTATGGAAGCGGTTCAGGTGCTGGGAGGGGCACTGCCACCAGCGCAGGTGGCGGGAAAACCCGCTGCGCCTGCGGACGCCACGCGCCTTGTCTCCTGGGTGGCGCCGGTTCCCGGGGTCCTGTCCGTTGCTGACATCTCGCGTTCCCTGTTGTCGGTTCCGGTCGCGGCTGACGGCCCCGGGATGATTGATCAGGTGCGGGAGCTTGAAGACCTGAAATCGCTGGCGGCTGCGAAACAGGCCCGGATCGCTGTGGCTTTCGATCTCTCCCAGCGGAGGGAGCAGGCCGCGGCCGGTGTCCCGGCCAAGGAACAGGGCGCCGGTGTTGCCGCGCAGGTCGCGTTGGCACGCCGGGAGTCCCCGGCCCGCGGCGGCCGGCTCCTGGGCCTGGCCAAAGCCCTCACCACCGAGATGCCCCACACCCTGGCCGCCCTGCAGTCCGGGCAGCTGAACGAATGGCGCGCCACCCTCATCGTGAAGGAAACAGCATGCCTGTCCGCCGAAGACCGGTGCGGGGTGGATGAGGAACTCGCCGCCGACACCGGCACCCTCTCCGGTACAGGTGCACTGGCCGGCGCCGGGGACCGGACCATCCTTGCCGCGGTCCGGGCCGCCGCGTACCGGCGCGACCCGCGCTCCGTAGCCAGACGAGCCAATCAGGCAGTGAACGACCGGACCGTGACGCTCCGCCCGGCGCCGGACACCATGGCCCGCCTGAGCGCCCTGCTCCCGGTCGCGCAGGGCGTCGCCGTGTACGCCGCCCTCACCCGCCACGCCGACACCGCCCGATCAAACGGTGATGACCGTTCCAGGGGCGCGGCCATGGCCGATGAACTGGTGCAGCGCATCACTGGCACCCCGGCCGGGATCAGCAGCATTGAAGTCCAGCTCGTCATGACCGACCGCACCCTCTTCCAGGCCGACAGCGAACCCGCCCGCCTGGCAGGCTACGGCATCGTCCCCGCCCACTGGGCACGGCAAACCATCCTCGGGCAGCAAGAACGACCCGGCGCGGGACCAGCGGACAGCGCCGGCGCTCCGGAGACGGACGTCAGGGCTGGCAGCGGTACTGATGTTTGGCTCCGCCGGGTCTTCACAGCCCCCGGCACCGGCGAACTCCTCGCCATGGATTCGAAAGCCCGGCTCTTCCCTCCCGGGCTCCGCCGGTTCCTCCAGGTCCGCGACGACACCTGCCGCATCCCCTACTGCGATGCACCCATCCGCCACCACGACCACATCATCCCCTGGCACCAGGACGGGCCCACCACCAGCAACAACGGCCAAGGCCTCTGCGAAGCCTGCAACCACACCAAAGAAACACCCGGATTCTCAGCCAGACCGGTCCCTGGACCACGACACACGGTGGAACTGAAAACCCCCACCGGCCACACCTACCACTCCACCGCACTGCCACCTCCCGGCACCGGCCTCGAGGGCGCTGGAGCGGGCGCTCCAGCCGCTATTGCTGCTGTCCTCGCTACGGGTCCCCCATATGAGCTCGCTCCCCGGGCAGCGCGAGCCGCGCCGTCGCAGCGGGCCCGCCGTCCCGCCGTCGTGGGAAACGTCCAAAGCGCCTACAGCAGGCCAAAGCACTAAACTGCGCGATTCCGGCATTCCCTCGCGGCCAAGGACGGAACACGTTGTTCGAAGCACCGGCCGCCCGGGTTCCGGCTGACCCAATCAGCCGATCTCACAGAAGGGAGAGAGAACTTCACCTGCCCACCCATCAGCGTGGAAGCGTAGAGTGGCCTAAGACGCCTGATTCTGGACGCCTTGCTGCTGAGGGAGAAATCGTGACGATTGATTGGGACGAGAAAAAGGCCCTGCTACAGGAACCGAACATTGCGAAGGTAACCCAGCTTTGCGACGAACTGATGGAAAAGAAGCCAGGGTCCGTCGTCCCTTATATCGACCCTGTGCACGACGAGGATGAGTGCCGCATCGTCAGCCTGCAGGTCAGCCCCGGCAAGGGCACCGAGTCCGGCTTTGTCTCGCACTACAACGACGATGAGGCCGCCCGCCGCGCCACCCAGATCTACGAGTTGGCAGAACTTGATCCCCGCTATGTGATGCCGTGGCACGCCTACCCCTGGGTCCGCGATGCGGATATGCCGTCCGCCCTGAATGTGCAGGAGAAAACTGACGGCCTCCGCCCGTTCCGGCAGTTCCTGAAGATCAACTCCCGGGTGTCTGCGGTCATCGCCCACGGCACCGATGCCTCCACTTTCCTCACCCTCTTCGAGAAGACCTACCACCAGTCGCTGAAGAACAGCGGTATCAAGGTATACAAGGCCACCGCGCTCGGAGGCCGGGCCTTCGCCGTCTCGGAAGCGAAGCAGGAAGAGCTTCTGGCCAAGAACGTGGACATCTATAAGGACGCCATGCAACGGGCAGGAATCCAGCACCTCTAACATTCCGTCTAGGGCATGGATGTCATCGCCTGGCTGCTCGAGTCCGATCCAGCCCTCCGCTGGCAGGTCCTGCGCGACCTGACCGGCGCGGCGCCTGGGACAGTGATTGCCGAACGGAACCTGGTTGCCACCAGCGGCTGGGGCGCCCGCCTTCTAGCGCTGCAAGGAGCAGACGGACAATGGGACGGCGGCACCTACTGGCCGGACCATGACGACGACCCCCACGGCCAGCCCTGGACCGCAACCACCTACAGCCTGCTGCTCCTGCGCGATTTCGGCCTGAACCCCGCCGCCCAGGAAGCCAGGCATGCGGTCAGCCTGGTGAGGGACAACAGCCGTTGGGAGGAAGGCAACCAGCCTTTCTTCGACGGCGAAACCGAGCCCTGCATCAACGGCATGGTGGTGGGGCTGGGCGCCTACTTCGGGGAGAACGTCGACGCTGTGGTGGACCGGCTGGTCCGTGAACAGCTTCCGGACGGCGGATGGAACTGCGAAGCAGAACGGGGATCTGTCCGATCTTCATTCCACACCACCATCTGCGTGCTGGAAGGGCTGCTGGAGTACGAACAGGCCACCGGGGGGACCGGCGCATCACGGCAGGCGCGGCACCGCGGCGGGGAATACCTGCTGGAACGCAGGCTGCACCGGCGGAAAAGCACGGGCGCCGAGGTCAGTCCCGAATGGCTGCAGTTCTCCTACCCCACGCGCTGGTTCTACGACGTTCTCCGCGGGCTGGACTACTTCCGCTCCGCCGGCGGCACGCCCGACGAACGGCTGGGAGAAGCCGTGGAGGCCGTCCGCTCCAGGCAGCAGCCGGACGGCTCGTGGCTGCTGGAGAACACCCATCCCGGCAAGGTGCACTTCACGCTGGAGGACGGCGATGGGCAACCCAGCCGGTGGAACACCCTCCGCGCCCTGCGGGTCCTCAGCTGGTACGGGGGCCACCAGAAGGGACCGGAACCGGCCTAGCTGTACTGTCCCGGCTGGTTGATGACACGGGGATTGATTTGACGCAATAAGAGGACCTCCGGGTGTTGTGTGGTGCTTGTCGAGAGCGAACACAAACCAGGAGGTCCTCGTGTCCCACCGTAACGCGTTTTTGGCCTATTCGGGGCGTCTTCAGCTGGCCCGGTGCATCGTGGTTGATGGTTGGCCTTTGCGCCGTGCTGCCGAGAGATTCAACGTTTCCGTCCCGACAGCCGCGCGCTGGTCCCGCCGCTATCGGGAGTTGGGTGAGGCTGCGCTGGAAGACCGCAGGAGCCGGCCCCTGACGTGCCCGCACCGGACCCGGATGCGCACCGAACGGCGTGTGCTGGGACTGCGCGTGAACCGTCGCTGGGGTCCGGCCCGGATCGCGTACCACCTGCACCTGAATGTCTCCACGGTCCACCGCATCCTGACCCGCTACCTGTGTCCGCCGCTGCGCTTCACCGACCCGGCCACAGGGATCAGGATCCGCGGCCGAGACCACGCCCGCCGATACGAATATGCCTGGCCCGGGGAAATGATCCACGTGGACATCAAGAAGCTCTGTGAGTCTTATCAGCAGCTGGTCTGGGACTGGCTGGCAGGATGGTATCGGCCGTCCGCCTCGGTGGTTGTGACTCAAAGAAACTATGACCATTAGTGTCTTGCGTCCGACTTGTCCTTCCGTCGGGGTGGTCGGCCGGTACCTGTCCGGCCCACTTCGGTGACTTGATCAGAAGATTGTCCGCGTTGTTGAGCGCGTGACTCGTCACAGTGCTGTTCCGATGTGATTCCTACCCGGACCGGTACCGGCCTTTAGCGGCCGGACCTTGTCCATCGCTGAGGAAAGGTGCTGCACCGCCATGTCTATCGTTGCGCATTCCCACCCGTTTGTCGTGGGGGTTGATACCCACGCCCGGAATCATGTTTACGCCGTCCTCGCCGCCGGGACCGGCGAGCTGCTGGATACCCGGGAGTTTCCCACGACGCCTGCCGGCATCAGCAGGGCCATCGCCTGGGTCGCCCGCCGTACCGGGGCAGACGCCGACGCTCTCTGGGTCATCGAAGGCGCCGCATCCTACGGGGCTGTCCTGGCCGGCACTGTTGCTGCTGAGGGCTTCCCGGTCGCCGAGGCACCACGCATGGATGCCAGGAAGTGCCGCGGCGTTGGGAAGTCCGATGCCATGGACGCCCACCGGATCGGCGCGGCCGTGCTGCCGCTGCCGCTGGAGAAGCTGCGCCGGCCCAGGGTGAACGACGGGGTCCGTCAAGCCCTGCGGATCCTGATCACGGCACGCGATGCGATGAGCACCGAACGGACCCGCTCGGTCAACGCGCTCACCGCGCTGCTGCGCACACACGTTTTGGGAATGGACGCCCGGAAGCCTCTTTCCGTCGGGCAGATCACTGACGTCTCGCGGTGGCGTGCACGCGAGGAGGAGCTCTCCCTGTCCATTGCCCGCACCGAGGCGGTTCGCCTGGCCAGGCGTGTCCTCGAACTCGATGAACAGCTCAAATCCAACGTGAACCAACTGACCGAGCTGGTGCAGATCAGCGAGGCCGCGCCCCTGCTTCAGGAACCGGGCTTTGGGCCCGTCGCTGCAGCGACCTGCCTCGCCACCTGGTCCCACCACGGGCGGGTCCGAAACGAGGCCGCCTACGCCTCCCTGGCGGGCGTCAACCCGATCCCTGCGTCTTCAGGAAACACCGTCCGCCACCGCCTGAACCGCGGGGGCGACAGAAGCCTGAACCGCGCCTTACACATGGTCGCGCTCACCAAAATGGCCCACGATCCCGAGACCCGGAAATACGTCGAGAAGCGGCGGGCAGAAGGCCACACAAATAGGGAAATCCGTCGATGCATCAAGCGCTACCTGGCCCGACGCGTACACCGTACGCTCAACGCCTCCTGCACTTCGAATGCCGCTTGACAGACATAGAAGAGTCGGCCGCATACCCAACGGCGGCGGACACCGCGTTCAGGGCCGGGTACAAGGCGAAGCGAACTCCCGGGCCAGGAACCTCGCAGAAGGCCGGTCCAAGGACCGCGGCCAGGTCCGGGGCTATACCTTCCTCCATCACGCAGTGGATGACCATTCCCGATTCGTATACTCCGAGATCCTGCCCGACGAAACCAAAGAGACAGCCTCGGCGTTCATGCGCAACGCCATCACAGCGTTCACCGCCCGGGGCGTCAAAATCCAGCGGGTGCTCACCGATAACGGCTCCTGCTACCGCTCCCGCGCCTTCGCCGCTGTCCTGGCCGAGGCCGGCATCAAGCACAAACGCACACGCCCCTACCGGCCCCAAACCAACGGCAAGGTCGAACGCTTCAACCGCATCCTCCAAGAGGAATGGGCCTACGCCAAGGCCTACAACTCAGAAGCCGAACGGCAAGCCTGTTACCCAGACTTCATCGAGTACTACAATCAGCGCAGGCCCCACACCGCACTCAAAGGCGCCTCACCGGCCAGCCGTGTCACCAACCAACCGGGTTAGTACACCTAGCCCTCAAGCAGCCGCCGCCGGTGCTTCATCTCCTTGACCCAAGCCCTAGTGACCATTTCCGGAAACGGGGAGCCGCCGTCGTCGTCAGTCCTTTGCCCGGACCCGCCCAGGCCGCGGAAGGCGGTCCCGGATTCCAGGTCCGCCAGCAGCGGGCCCGCCGCTTTCAGGGCAACATCCACCACCTGGGCGGCCGCGCGCTCCGGCAGCCCGAGCTCCGTGGCCCAGCCCAGGAAATGACGCCGTGAGACACCCGCCCGTTTGCCGTTCATGCTCAGCGCAAGCGTCCTGTCTCCGTACACCACTGTGGAGGGAATGTCGTAGACCGGCGCAATGGTCCACTCCCCGGACGGCTGCTGGACCATGGACGCGTTCTTGGCGTGCAGATCCCCGTTGCCGGTAAGCCATGCGTACGCTCCCTGGATGGCCAAATTCCTCAGGGCGGGAAGGGGTGCGGCGCAATGGTCCGCCAGCGCATGGCAGACCTGCCCGTAACCCACGTTGTACTTGTCCGCCGGATACAGCTTCAGCACCTGCGCCCCGTCCTCGACCGCCAGCCGCCGCACCCCGCCCGGTTTGCCCGCAGGCTTGGGAACCCGGTCGAAACGCTCAACCAGCAACCCGGGCCTGCCGGCAACGTCCCGGATCAACCGGACCTTGCCCAGCGGGATCCTGAGCTTGGCCGCGTAACGGAACATCACCAGCTCGTTCTCCACCACATGCG
The DNA here is from genome assembly GCF_023708005.1 of Pseudarthrobacter sp. NCCP-2145. Lineage (NCBI taxonomy): Bacteria > Bacillati > Actinomycetota > Actinomycetes > Micrococcales > Micrococcaceae > Pseudarthrobacter > Pseudarthrobacter sp. NCCP-2145. The sequence continues at coordinate 34,103 of NZ_BRCG01000024.1, forward strand.
GAAATTCGGGCGCGTTGAGTTTGAGGATGAATTGCCGCCCGGTACCGGTCACCGGGACAGAGATCATGCCGGCGGAGAGCTTGTCCTGCACGCCGGCCAGTGCCACCGGGTCGATCAGGTCGGGATCCCCCAGCAGCTGGTCGAAGTCCACCGGCTGTTTCGGATCGAGCCGGACCGCGTGGTCATCCGGGTCCAAGGGCTCCCCGTGGCCCACGATCTGCACGTCGCCCACAGGATTCGAGCCGGCGGCGATGAGCAGGGACAGGTCGTCATCAGCGCTGGTCTTGATGGAACGCCGCAGCGCATTAAGCCGGCGGCCCTCAGGCAGCAGCCCGGTGAAATAGGGCGGTGCGGCCCCCGCGGCCGACAGCACCGGTTCGCTGCTGAGCGGCAGGGAAGTCGCGACGGCGGGTCCGGCCAAATGGAGGTAGGCAGGCAGGTAGCTGAAGCGGGTACCGCCGTCGTGCCGTTCCAACCGTGCTGCCAGAACACCCGCTTTGTAGATGTCCGCGATGCGGTGCCTCATTGTTCAGGGCTGTTCTCGGCTGGCGGTCCGGCCGCGCGGGCCGCCTGGCTGTTCCGGGCGGTGACCTTCAGTTCCAGACCCAGGGTGTCAAGGACAGCCACCAGGGAGTCCAGCTGGACGCTCGGCTTGCCCTGCTCGACGAAGCGGACAAAGCGCTCGGAGACGCCGGCCAGCTGGGCGAGATCGTGCTGCGTCAGGCGGAGGACTGCGCGGCGGGCGCGCACTTCTCCCGCTATCACCGCCGCAAAGCTCTGGGGCATAGGACTCTCATTAGGTACGATCGTTCCGCTCTAGCACTGTAAAGCCACACTACTGCTGACCGCGGTCAATCAAAAGAGGGAGATCGGCACGATCATGCCGGTTCAGTAAATCCAAGCAAAAGCTCCCCCGCAGCTTCAGGCGTGCGGCACAGAACTGCCGCAATCTTGAGGGTCGCTTGAGGAACTCTTGCATTTTGGTGGCCAGCATACATAGAGCAAGCACTCAGGTTTCTTCAAGGTGGATGATGTTCTTCCGGCACGGACCTGACGCAGGGTCTACCGAAGGCACTAAATGAAGAAACTGATAATCGCCACAATGGCCGCCACAGCTTTGGTGGCAGGCTCCGTTGCTGTCGGCGCAGCAGCGAACGAGGATTCCGGAACGGTGGTGCGGGTTGTCGACGGCGACACTCTCATCGTCTCCATCAACAACGGCGACCACACCATACGGCTTCTCAATGTGGACACGCCTGAAACCAAGGACCCCAACCAGCCGGTGGAGTGCCTTGGCCCGCAAGCCTCGAAGTACCTCGAGGAAGCCCTTCCCGAGGGCACCCAGGTAAGGCTGGAATTCGATGTCGAGCGCCACGACAAATACGGCCGCACACTGGCGGGAGTCTTTGCTCCGGACGGTTCCCTCGTGAATGCTGAGATTGCAAGGGAAGGGCTGGGGATACCGGTGCAGGTCGGCGAAAACCGCAAGTTCCTTCCGCCCGTGCAGGCAGCCTACGAGGAAGCCCGGGCTGCGAAGTCCGGCCTCTTTTCCGAGGCCATAGACTGCACCCTTCCCGCGCAGCTGGCTGAGACAACCAAAGCACTGGAAGAGGCAGCCGGGGCTGCGCCGGCAACAACGTCGGCGGCCGCGGGCACGGCGGCGGCCGCACTGGCTGCGAAGCTTGCCGCTGCCAAATCCCTCAGGGCGGTCCTTGCTGCTACCAAGGACGCCAACAGGGCAATCTACTGGGCCGGGCTTTCGGCTGCCGCTGCTGCGGCCGCTGTGGCAGCGCTCGAAAAGAAGATTGCCTCTGGCGAGCAGAAGAGGGACGAGTTCAAGGCACAGCAGTCGACGTTGGCGGCAGCTGAGAAGAAGGCCGAAGAAGACCGCCTGGCAGCCGAAGCTCGCGCCGCCGCTGAAAAGAAGGCCGCTGAAGAACGTGCAGCTGCCGAGAAGAAGGCGGCCGACGAAGCCGCAGCCGCCGCAAAGGCAGCAGCGGACGAAGCCGCCCGGCAGGCCGCTGCTGAAGCAGAGCGGCTTCGCAGGCTGCCCGCACCGGCGCCGTACGTAGCCCCGGCTCCCCAGCCATACGTTCCACCAGCACCCGCACCCTATGTACCACCGGCACCCTCCAAATACACAGGACCCCGCTGCTATGCGCCGGGCGGGAAAACCTGGACGCCCTGCTGAACGCCCATCAACAATGGCGGGTCCGAGGGCTTAACTACTCTCCGGATCCGCCGCTGCAATGGTCGGATCAGGAGGTCGTTTGATCGCCCGAATGGGCGCTCTTGCGGCGTTCCTCGATGCTCTGGGCGACCTGCAGGATGCTGTCCTCCACTCCTCCGGCGATGGCCTTTGGTGCTGCCGCAACAGAGCCGGCCGCGGCACCCACAGCCCCGGCCACGGCGCTCCCGGCTGCGTGGCCCAGATCAAGAAGGGACGTATGCCATTCCTTGCGCTCGAATGCCTCTGTAGCCGGCATGCCGTACGCCTCGGAGAACACCACGAGAAGCCGCTGGATTTCAGATACCGCATCATAGAGTTTGGGCAGCTCGAAGGGATTCGCCACCCGAGTTAAGGTGTCCACTTTGGACGCTTTCGCAGCAGCGTCTGCCAATTTCTGCACTTTGGACCTCGTGAGCTCAAGGCGGCGGTCCCTGGCCTGCTCCACGTGATGAATGTGCGCGCCTGCCCGGTCCCCCGTGGCGCCATGGACAATTTCGAGTGAATCCATCCGGACCATGTTCGTCAGCGCCACCGCTGTGATGATTAGCCAATGCTGAAGTTCACCTGAGGCAGCGTTCCTTGCCCCGTCCAGCCGCTTGCCGAAGCTCTTCGCATTTAGTCCGTCCGCGAGCGCATCTATGTGGTTGAGGGCCACCGCGTGCATCTGTGACAAAGCAGCAGCCTGCCCCGCCACCTGGTCCCACAGGGTGGGCGTCAGTTCTCCCGTTTCCTCGAAATAGCCAAAGGCCTTCTCCAGGATAAAGGTGGTCCCCTGGATGTTGCCCAGCGCTTCGTTCCGGGTGTCCCGCAGCACCGTATCGAGCTTTGCGTCGATTGATTCGAGCTGCACTTCCAGGCTGTGGAGCGCGGATCGAATCGCGATCGCAGCTGCCAGCATCGCAGGGTCTGGTCCGGCTGGGAGGCCCACGGGGGAAGATTTCACCAGTTTGACGACTGTGTCGATACTTCCGTCAGGATTGCGAAGGACACCGCTGACGATGCCGAAGGCTTCTTTGGTGGAACCAGCCAACTCCAGGTACTTGGCGTAGGACTCAGGTGTCATCTGGAACGAGTTGCCGCTGACTGCTCCCTGGCCCATCATTCCTAGCAGCCCGCCGGCTGCAGCCAGCATGTCAGTGACGGCCGTACCGACCTTTGACGTTGATTCTGGCGGTACGTCAAGCTTCCGGAAGAGCTCCGCGATGGCGTCAGGTGACCCTGCAACCAGGGCGGTCTCGCCCTCGACGTAGAGGGCAAGGTCCGGGTTCACATCATTCATACGGGACATCCTCACACATGGTTCAGGCAGAAGTCCGGTGCCACGTTGAGTGTCCGATCCAACACAGGGCAGCACTGCCCATGAAAGCCAAGCGCTACTCCCTCAGCCACTAAACTCACATGGGTGATCACAGGTGAAATCAAGTCCCAAGTAGACAAGGTCTGGAATACGTTCTGGAGCGGCGGTATCTCCAACCCCTTGGAAGTCATCGAACAGATCACCTATCTGCTGTTCCTGAAGCGCCTGGACGAGAACCACACACGCGAGGAGAAGCGCGCCAACCTGCTGGGCCAGCCGCTGCAGAACGCCGTGTTCCCGGACGGCCTGGACCCGCAGGGCCGGCCATACTCGGACCTTCGCTGGTCCCGGTTCAAGGACTTCTCCCAGGCTGAGATGTTCACCGTCTTCTCGCAGAGCATCTTCCCGTTCCTGCGCAATGAGCTCCCCAAGCTGGCCAACGGTGAGGACTCCACGTACAGCCACCACATGAAGGATGCCCAGTTCAAGATCCCGAACGCCGGCGTCCTGAAGCAGGTGGTCGACGTCATCGACAGCATCAACATGGACGGCAAGGACACCAAGGGCGATCTCTACGAGTACATGCTGTCCAAGCTGGCCTCCGCCGGCACCAACGGCCAGTTCCGAACGCCCCGGCACATCATCGACCTGATGGTGGCCATGACCGCGCCAAAGCCGCTGGAGGCCATTTGTGATCCGGCCTCGGGCACGTGCGGCTTCCTGGTGCAGGCCGGTGAGTTCCTGCGGAGGAACAACCCGAACCTGCTCACCAATGGCGAAAGCGGCAAGTTCTTCCACAACCAGCAGTTCCACGGCTTCGACTTCGACTCCACCATGCTCCGCATCGGCTCCATGAACATGCTGCTGCACGGCGTGGAGAACCCGGACATCTCGTACCGTGATTCACTGGCCGACCTCCACGCCGAGGAGGAGGAGAAGTACAACATCATCCTGGCCAACCCGCCCTTCGCCGGCAGCCTGGACTACGAGAACGTCGCCAAGGACCTCCTGACCGTCGTCAAGACCAAGAAGACCGAGCTCCTCTTCCTGGCACTCTTCATCAAACTGCTCAAGCCCGGCGGCCGCGCAGCAGTCATCGTTCCCGACGGCGTGCTGTTCGGTTCCACCGGCGCGCACAAGTCCCTGCGGAAAACACTCGTCGAGGGCCACAAGCTCGACGCCGTAGTGAAGCTCCCCTCCGGTGTCTTCAAGCCGTATGCCGGGGTGTCCACCGCCATCCTGTTCTTCACCAAGACAAACTCCGGCGGCACGGACAACGTCTGGTTCTACGACGTGAAGTCCGACGGCTTCAGCCTCGACGACAAGCGAACCCCACTCGGCTCCTCCGACCTCCCCGACGTCCTCGCCCGCTGGAACGAACGCACGACGACGGAACTTGAGCGGGCGCGCACGGACCAGTCGTTCTGTGTGCCGCTTTCCGAGATCGCCGCCAACGACTACGACCTCTCCCTGAACCGGTACAAGGAGATCGAACAGGAAGACGTCGAGCACGCCGAGCCTGCGGAGATTCTGGCGACGTTGGACGAGCTGGAGGCAGAAATTGCTGAGGGCATGGCAGAGCTGCGGGAGCTGCTGAAGTGAACTTCGCGAGGCTGGGAGATGTATGTAATTTCACCAGCGGAGGTACGCCTAGCAGGTCGGTCGACTCCTATTTCCAAGGAGAAATCCCTTGGATCACCGGGGCCGATATCACCGGACCCGTCGCGTACGCTGCACGCAGCTACATATCGCCAGAAGCTGTCGCGAAGTCAGCTACCAGCGTCGTCACCGAGGGTACCGTGCTGCTGGTGACTCGCACTTCGGTAGGAAAAGTCGCGGTCGCCGGGCGGGACATTGCGTTCAGCCAAGACATTACGGCTGTGAAGCCGCACCCCGGGGTAGCCTGTGCTTCCTACATCACGCAAATGCTCCGCTTACACCAACCGACCCTTGAGCGGCAGGCTCGTGGAGCCACAATCAAGGGCGTAACGAGACGGGACGTAGAGTCGCTTGAGATCCCTCTCCCGCCCCTCGACGAGCAGCGGCGGATTGCGGCGATACTGGACAAGGCCGACGAACTCCGCACCAAGCGTCGCGAAGCCCTCGTCCACCTCGACACCCTCACACAGTCGCTCTTTCACTCCCAGTTCAACGCAGATGCGGATTCTTGGATAACGGTCCCCCTCGAGGAGGTTGCCGAAGTGCAGGGGGGCCTGCAGGTCACACGCAAACGTGATGCCCTTCCCAGCAGAGCCCCCTATCTTCGAGTTGCCAACGTCTATCGCGGCCGGCTCGACCTCGGCGTAATCAAAGAAATCGGCTTAACTCCCACGGAGCGGCAGCGGACCACTCTGCAGCCAGGCGACCTTCTCATTGTCGAAGGGCACGGGAATCCGGAAGAGATTGGCCGATGTGGCTTATGGTCGGGTGAGGTGGCCAACTGCGTACATCAAAATCACTTGATCCGGGTCCGTGCGGACATTAGTAGGGTGAATCCTGTTTTTGCGATGCACTTTTTGAACTCGTTGAAGGGAAGGCAATACTTGCTCCGAGCGGCGAACACCACGTCTGGACTCAACACAATTAGCACTTCCACAGTCAAGACCTGCCCCATGTCGGTCCCTCCGCTGGAAGTTCAGCAGACCTTCGCGACCAGAGTTGCTGCCGTCGAACGCTTGAAAGAAATACACCTGAAGCACCTTGTCGAACTGGACGCCCTCTTTGCCTCACTTCAGCATCGAGCATTCAAGGGAGAACTGTGATGTCAGACGTTCAAGTGGAGTCGACTGCTACCGAAGTCCCGATCTGGCCGGCACTGATAGTTCCCGTCCTGCGGGCACTCGAAGACGGCCGTACACTCCACCGCAAAGACCTGTTCCATCAGGCGGCAGACCAAGCCGGACTTTCGGAATCAGCCCGACTTGAAACGCTCAACTCCGGTGGACTGCGTTACGAGCAGCGGATGGGGTGGGTCCTCAGCCACCTCACGCGCGCCAACTGGATCGACAGGCCGACGAAGGGCCACTACTGCATCACCGATCCCGGCCGGCAGTGGCTGCACGCCAACCCGGATGGAATCAACTACAGCCAGGCACACGAGCTCTTCGCCCAGTACTGGCCCAAGTCCGAGAAGCAGATACCGGCACAGAAAGCATCCACTGCCAGCCTTCCCACCGTGGAAGAACTGGAGCCCGTCGAGCAGATCGAGGACGGCATCAACCGGATCCACGACGAGGTGGGCGCAGCGCTTATCCAACGGCTGCGCGAAGGACATCCCGATTTCTTCGAAGAAGCAGTGGTCAAGCTTCTCCTCAAGATGGGCTACGGCGGCGCCGAACAGCGGGGACGTCGCATCGGCGGTTCCGGCGACGGCGGCGTCGACGGTGTGATCGACCAGGATGCATTGGGCCTCGACCGGATCTATGTGCAGGCCAAGCGCTACGCGGACGGCAATACGGTGGGGCGCGAGACCATCCAGGCCTTCGTGGGAGCGCTGCACGGAGTCGGGGCATCCCGCGGTGTGTTCATCACCACCAGCACCTTCACGTCCGGCGCCCGTCAGTACGCCGAGAACGTGCCGTCACGCATCATCCTGATCGACTCGGCCCGCCTGGTCAGCCTCATGATCAAGTACCGGGTAGGCGTCCAGGTGAAGCAGAGCTACGACGTGGTGGAACTCGACGAGGACTTCTTCGAGTAAACCGATCTATGAGCGGGAGAACGGGCTGCTTCAACTTACGCCAAGGATCTCCACGACGTCGCTGACCAGTTCGAAGTCTTTGGCGTTCCGCGTCATCAAGGGAATCCCCAACGAGTGGGCCTGCGCTGCGATCATGATGTCCTTGCTCCTGGCATGCTGCGGCCGAAGCGAGCGGACTTTTGCCGCCAGCTCCCCATAACTCTCCGCCGCAGGCTCATCAAAAAGGAGCCAGTCCATCAGCTCCCGCCAAACGGCGAGGCGGCGTACGCGCTGCCTCCGGATCTCCTCGGAAGCGGAGGAACGGATGCCGAAATGCAGCTCCGCCAGCGAAATAATGCTTGACCCCAGCACCTCACCTTCCGGCCACTCCGCCGGCGGGCTGATCAGGATGTTCGTATCAAGGAGGATCACCGCGTCTCCCACGGATCCACCAACGGATCAGCATCCCTGGATTCGTGGTGCTCCTCCAGCCAGCCGGTCTGGTCCGCACCAAGCCCGGCCAGTTCAAGAGCCCGGGCAACGTCGGCAGCGGGCGTCCACTTCCTGCGGTGCGTAATGGGAGACATCCTGGCCACAGCTCGCCCCTGCAGGGTGATCTCCACGCTGGCTCCATGCTCAACGCGCTCGATGACAGCCCTGGGGTTTTGCTTGAGTTCCCGAACGCCCACCTTGTCCATACGTGCAGTGTATTCCCGAAGTAGTCTTTGTTCTACAAGTACTGGACGGCCGCTTTCGCGTGGTTGACTAGTGCCCATACGCGGCGTGGCAGTGACGGGGGTCAAATAGTGGGGGTAGTCAACAGCAACTTCGGCTTTCTGCTGGCTGATTGGCCGGATCTGGCACAGCATGCCCGCAGGGCAGAGAAGTTCGCCCGCGTGGACCCCCGCGCTTCCATGTTCTATTCCCGGTACACGGTTGAGCGGCTCGTCGATTGGCTCTACAGGGTTGAGACTGCCCTGGTCCTCCCGTATAAAGACGACCTCAACGCCCTGCTCAACGAGCCTGCGTTTAAAGGCCTTGTGGGCAGCACCATCGGCAGCAAGCTCACCATCATCCGGAAGGCCGGCAACAACGCCGTCCACAACCCGGTCAACCCCACCGTCCAGGGCGCGGAAATCGTCCTCCGCGAACTGCATCACGTCTGCTACTGGCTGGCGCGGAACTACGCGAAGAACGGCAGCCAGCTGCCGCCGTCGCTGGCGTTTGACTCCGGCCACCTCGCTCCGGCGAGCGCGCCTCCCGCCCAGCAGCACTCCCCCGAGGCCCTCCAGAAACTGGAGGAGGAGCTCAAGGCCAAGGACGAGGCCCTGGCCAAGGCTGCGGCCGAATCGGCGGACCTCGCCGCCCAGCTGGCGCAGCTGCGGGCCGAAATCGCCGCCACCAAGCAGCAGAACCAAGCGGTCCCGGACCAGCACGACTATGACGAGGCACTGACCCGGAAACATCTTATTGACTGGGACCTGAACGAAGCCGGGTGGCCGCTCACTAACACCGAAGACCGTGAGTTCAAGGTGGACACCATGCCCACCAACAGCGGCACCTTGAGCGGCACCGGCTACGTTGACTACGTCCTCTGGGGCGCGGACGGGCTGCCGCTGGCCGTCGTCGAAGCGAAGCGGACCACCAAGGACCCGCACGTGGGCAAGCAGCAGGCGAAGCTGTATGCCGACTGCCTGGAGCGCCGGTACAACAGGCGGCCCATCATTTATTACACCTCGGGCTACGAGACGTGGATCTGGGACGACACCATGTACCCGGAGCGGACCGTCCAGGGGTTCCACACCCGGGACCAGCTGCAGCTCCTCATCAACCGCCGGCAGACCCGGAAACCGCTGGCGCAGCAGCAGATCGATGACGAAATCGTCGAGCGGCCGTACCAGCACAACGCCATCCGCGCCGTCACCGAAGCCTACGAGAACGACTACGAACGCAAGGCCCTGGTGGTCATGGCGACAGGAACGGGAAAGACGCGCACCGTCGTCGCACTCACCAAACTGCTGCAGGAAGCCAACTGGGCCAAGCGCGTCCTGTTCCTGGCGGACCGCGTTGCCCTGGTGAAACAGGCAGCCAACGCGTTCAAAACCCACCTTCCCGGTTCCGGCCCCGTCATCCTGGGCTCCGGCGAGGAGGCGGACAGCCGCATCCACGTGGCCACCTACCCCACCATGATGAACCTCATCAACAAAACAGAGGGCCGGCTGGGCCAGCGGCGGTTCGGGATCGGCCACTACGACCTCATCATCGTGGACGAAGCCCACCGGTCCATCTACCAGAAGTACAAGGCGATCTTCGACTACTTCGACTCGCTTCTGATCGGACTCACCGCCACTCCCCAGTCGGAAGTGGACCGCAATACCTACAGCCTGTTCGGCATCGAGGACAACGTCCCCACGTTCGCCTACGAGCTCAACGAGGCCATCGAGGCCGGCTACCTTGTCCCGCCCCGCGTGGTGCCCGTGCCGCTGAAGTTCCCCTACGAAGGCATCGCCTACGACGACCTCCCCGAGCACGAAAAGGAGCAGTGGGACGAGCTCGACTGGAACGAGGACGGCGAGATCCCCGAATCCGTCGATCCCGCCGTCGTCAATTCCTGGCTCTTCAACACCGACACCGTGGACAAAGCGCTCGAAGTGCTGATGACGCACGGCCACAAGGTGGCGGGCGGCGACCGGCTGGGCAAGACCATCATCTTCGCCAAGAACAACCGGCACGCCGACTACATCGCCGAGCGCTTCGACAAAAACTACCCGCACCTCAAAGGCCACTTCGCCCGCGTCGTGACCTACCAGGTCAACTACGCGCAGACCCTCATCGACGATTTCTCGCGCCGCGACAGCAACCCGCACATCGCCATCTCCGTGGACATGCTTGACACCGGCATCGATGTCCCCGAGGCGGTCAACCTGGTCTTCTTCAAGATGGTCCGGTCCAAGACCAAGTTCTGGCAGATGGTGGGACGCGGCACGCGCCTCTGCCCGGACCTCTTCGGCCCCGGCGAAGACAAGAAGGACTTCTTCATCTTCGACCTCTGCCGCAACGCCGAATACTTCAACGCCGGGATGCCCGGCAACGAAGGATCCCTGGGCAAGTCCCTCGCCGAGAGCACCTTCGCAACGCGCGTCCGCTTGCTGCGTACGACGGCGGACCTCGCCTGGGATTCCACTTCGCCCTTCGTTGTTGAGCTGCGGGACTCGCTGAAGAACACCGTGGGCAGGCTGCCGCTGGAGAATTTCCTGGTCAAGCCCGTCCGCAAGTGGGTGGACAAATTTGCCGAACCATCCGCCTGGGACTCCCTGGGTGCCGAGGACTTTGACGCCCTCGAGGCGGAAGTGGCCCGTCTCGCCCCCATCGGCGCACTGCCGGACACGGAGGAAGCCAAGCGCTTCGACTACCTTCTGCTGCAAACCGAACTGGCGGCGCTGCAGGGCAAACCCCTGGACGCGTTCCGCAAGAAAGTACAGGCCGTAGCCTCCGCACTGCAGGATCAGCCGAACGTTCCAGCCATCGCGGCGCAGCTGCCACTGATCGAGGCCATCCTGGACGACGCCGAGTGGGAGTCCGTGTCAGCGGAGTGGCTGGAGGAGATGAGGTTGCGGCTCCGCGAACTTGTGCACCTGATCGAGAAACGCAAGCGGAACGTTGTCTACACCAACTTCCTGGACGAGCTCGGCGAGCTTGAAGAGATCGACCTCGCCGGGGCGTCCAATGGCCACATCGACCTGGCCCGGTACCGTGAGAAGATCCGGCTGTACCTGGCCGACCATCAGGACCACGCCGCCATCCAGCGCCTGCGCCGGAACAGGCAGCTCACTGCCTTGGATCTCTCAGAGCTGGAACGCATCCTGCTGGAAAGTGGCCTCGGTTCGCGGGAGGACCTCGACAGGGCCGCGGCTGAGGGTCTTGGCCTGTATGTGCGGTCGCTGGTGGGCCTGGACCGGGACGCAGTAGAGGAAGCGCTCCGGGAATTTGTTGCCGGGACAACCCTGACAGCCCAGCAGCTCGACTTCCTCCAGGTCCTGACCAACCATCTGGTGGAAAACGGCAAGGTCAATCCCGCTGCCCTTTTCGACTCGCCCTACAACGAGCTCGCGCCATCCGGGCCGGACGTGCTGTTCGGTGACGACGGCGTTGTGAAACTGTTCGGCATCCTGCGCTCCATTGAGGACAACGCCCGCGTAAGCTAGGCCGTACTGACAACAACATAGCGCTCGTCACTGATCTCCCGGCCCCACAATGCAGGGTCCGTCAGCATTGTTACGGTGGCATTTTTACGGTGGGAGCGAACCAGTTCGAGGCAGCGGTCCGCAGGAATTCCCGCGCCAGTTCCCCACAGCCCCTCCACGAGGATCATGGTGCCCGAACCACGCAGCAGTCCGGCCCATCGAGCCAACGCAGCGTCAGGTTTTGGGAGGGCCCACAACACATGGCGGGCAAGGACAACATCGGCAGAGCCACGGGCGCGCGGCGGCACCGATGCGTCACCCACGACGAACTCAGCGGACACGCCCGCATCCGCCAGCTTGGTCCGCGCCCTGGCCACCATCTGCTCGGACAGGTCCATACCCCAGACCTGATGTCCGGCCTCGCCCAGCAGCAGGGAAAGGCTGCCTGTGCCACAGCCAAGATCCGCCACGTCGCATCCCGGCGAAGGCATCAGCGGCAGCAGCAACTCTTTCCACGCCTGCCGGACGGTGGGGTCAACAAGCCCATGGTCCGCTTCAACATCGAAGTTCCCTGCCTGGCTGTTCCAGTAGCGGCGCACTGCATCAGTCATGCGGGCCAGTCTGGCACATACCGCGCTCGCTAAGGAGAACAATATTGACACCGCGTGTGACCCCTGCCATATTTAAAGCGTGAACCTGTCAGACAGCCGGACAGCAGGACAGCCTGCACCCCTCGCCCGGCTCAGCGCCGCCGAAGCGGTCTTCAATGCGATCCGACAGGACATCGAGTCCGGCGCCGTTCCCGTTGGCAGCAAGCTCAGCTCCGAGTCCACGCTCTCCCAGCAGTACGGGGTAAGCCGCTCGGTGATCCGCGAGGCCCTCCGCTCCTGCACGGCCCTGGGCCTGACCGTCACCAAAACGGGCAAAGGCACGTTCGTCGTGGCGGATAAGGTGGCCAACGACCTCGCCCTCGGCCAGTACTCAGCACGGGACCTCACGGAAGCGCGGCCCCACATCGAGGTTCCCGCAGCCGGCCTGGCTGCGGAGCGGCGCAGTGACGGGGAGCTGGAAACTCTCCGCCACCTCGTTGCCGCCATGCGCACCGAAACCGATCCCGAATCCTGGGTTGCCCTGGATTCCAGCTTCCATGCAGCGATCGCCCGGGCCAGCGGCAACCGGGTGTTTGCCAGCGTGGTGGCGGACATCCGCGGCGCCCTGGCCCACCAGTCCGAAACCCTGAACATGGTGGCGGACAGGCAGCACGCCTCGGACACCGAACACCGGGACATCCTCGCCGCCATCGAGGCCGGCTCCCCCGAGGATGCGCGCGCCGCGATGGCCCACCACCTGCACGCCGTGGGCCTGGCCCTCGATTCCATCCTCAATACCTAGCCCCGCCCCCACCCAGCCAAGGAACCCATGCTTTCCCCTGCCCTTTCGCCTGCCCTCAGCGCTGCCGCCCTCCCGCAGCACACGCCCCTGGTCGCCGCCACCCGCGACGGGGTTGTAGAAAGCATCCACTACGGGTCGGCCATCGCGCTGGATGCTGACGGCACCACAGTGGCCGCCGCGGGCGATCCGCTTGCACCGTTCTATCCCCGGTCCTCGCTCAAGCCGCTGCAGGCCGTGGCCATGGTCCGGGCCGGACTCGAACTTCCCGCGGACCTCCTGGCCCTGGCTGCCGCGAGCCACTCCGGCGGCGCAAAGCACCGTCAGGGAGCCCTGCGGATCCTGGAACTGCACGGACTCAGCGTCAGCGATTTCGAGAACAGCAGGGACCTCCCCTACGGCCCGGCCGAACAGGAGGAATGGCTGCGCAACGGGGGCCGTTCCACCCAGCTCACCCAGAACTGCTCGGGCAAACACGCCGCCATGGTTGCCACCTGCACCATCAACGGCTGGCCGGTCAAGGGCTACCTGGATCCCTCGCACCCGCTGCAGCGGCTCGTGGCCGCCACCGTCACCGAGCTCACCGGCGACGAACCCCTCGCCCTCAGCACCGACGGCTGCGGCACTCCCCTGTATGCCCTGACCCTGCCGGGCATGGCCCGCGCCTTCGGTGCGATTGCCCGCGCCGCCGCGGACAACAGCGGCGGTAACGATGACGGCGGCCCGGCCCCGCTGGGTGCGGAAGCCGCCGTCGGCCTGGCCATGCAGCAGCACCCGGACATGGTGGCGGGGGAAGGCCGTGACGTCACCGAGCTGATGCGCCTGCTCCCGGGCGCGGTGGCGAAGGACGGCTTTGAAGGCGTCCAGCTGGTTGGTCTTGCGGACGGCCGCTCGGCAGCCGTGAAGATTTCCGACGGCGGCGACCGCGCCCGCATGCCCGCCACCATCCGGCTGCTGGAGGCGCTGGGCGTGGACACCGCAACGCTCGCCGGCCTTGGAACGGCGCCCGTCCTGGGCGGCGGCCAGCACGTGGGCCTGCTGCAGGCCACCGATTTCCTGACCCACACTTTCCCGTCCGCACCCGTCAACGAAGCCCCGTAAGGACACATGACCATCATCGATACACCAGCCTCCGCAGCAGGAACCGCCCCTGCGCACACCCGGTCCGAGCACGACCTGCTCGGCGACCGCGACATCCCCGCCGGCGCCTACTGGGGCGTGCACACGCTCCGGGCCGTGGAAAACTTCCCCATCACCGGCCAGAAGCTGTCCTCCAACATGCACCTTGTCCGTGGACTCGCTGCGGTCAAGCTGGCCGCCGCCCGCACCAACCGGGAACTGGGCCTGCTGGACGCGGAACGCTCGGACGCCATTGAGCAGGCCTGCCAGGACGTGCTCGACGGCCAACTCGCCGACCAGTTCGTGGTGGACGTCATCCAGGGCGGCGCCGGGACGTCGTCGAACATGAACGCCAACGAGGTCATTGCCAACCGCGCCCTCGAAATCCTTGGCCACCCCAAGGGCGACTACGCCCGCCTGCACCCCAACGACCATGTGAACCTCAGCCAGTCCACCAACGACGTCTACCCCACCGCGGTGAAGCTGGGCACCATCTTCGCCGCGCGGGAACTGCTGGATGCCCTGGCTGAACTGGAGGAAGCCTGCGCAGCCAAGGCGGTGGAGTTCCGCACAGTGGTAAAGATGGGCCGCACCCAACTGCAGGACGCGGTGCCCATGACCCTGGGGCAGGAGTTCGGCAGCTACGCCATCACCATCGGCGAGGACCGCCTCCGCCTGGCTGAAGCCGATCTGCTCATCCACGAGATCAACCTCGGCGCCACCGCCATCGGCACCGGCCTGAACGCACCCGCAGGCTATGCGGAAGCTGCCTGCCGGCACCTCGCCGAAGTGACCGGCCTGCCGCTGGTGACCGCGCCCGACCTGATCGAGGCCACCCAGGACGTTGGCGCCTTCGTGCACCTCTCCGGCGTGCTCAAGCGGGTGGCCGTGAAGCTCTCCAAGATCTGCAACGACCTGCGCCTGCTCTCCTCCGGACCGCGCGCCGGCTTCGGCGAAATCAACCTGCCGGCCGTCCAGTCCGGCTCGTCCATCATGCCCGGCAAGATCAACCCGGTGATCCCGGAAGTGGTCAGCCAGGTGGCCTACGAGGTCATCGGAAACGACGTCACCATCACCATGGCGGCCGAAGCCGGGCAGCTCCAGCTGAACGCGTTCGAGCCGGTCATCGTCCACAGCCTCCACAAGAGCATCTCCCACCTGGAAGCCGCCTGCCGCACCCTGACGGCGCGCTGCATCCGGGGCATCACCGCGAACACCGAGCACCTCCGCCGCACGGTGGAGCAGTCAATCGGCCTGGTCACAGCCCTCAATCCCCATCTGGGCTATGCCACCGCCACCGCCATCGCCAAGGAAGCACTGGCAACCGGCAAGGGCGTGGCCGAACTCGTCCTGGAACACGGACTCCTCACCAACACGCAGCTCCAGGAACTCCTCAGCCCTGAGCGCCTGGCCAACCTGAGCAAGTAATCCCCCATGCCAACGGATACCCCTAGGACCCCCATGTCTAATCCCACGCTCCCGGACCACGTTATTGACGGTGGTCATGCCCATGCTTCTGAGTCGGCGCTGCATGCCGAGGACAAGGGCTACCACAAGAATTTGAAGCCCCGGCAGATCCAGATGATCGCGATCGGCGGCGCGATCGGTACCGGCCTGTTCCTCGGCGCCGGCGGCCGGCTCAACGCCGCGGGCCCGTCCCTGGTGATCGCCTACGCCGTGTGCGGGTTCTTCGCGTTCCTGATCCTCCGCGCCCTGGGCGAACTGGTCCTGCACCGGCCCTCCTCAGGCTCGTTTGTCTCCTACGCCCGCGAATTCTTCGGCGAAAAAGCCGCGTTCGTCTCCGGCTGGTTCTACTGGATCAACTGGGCCACCACCACCATCGTGGACATCACCGCCGCCGCGCTCTACATGAACTTCTTCGGCAACTACATCCCCTGGATGGCAGCGGTCCCGCAATGGGCCTGGGCCCTGACCGCCCTCGTCGTCGTCCTCGCCCTGAACCTCGTCTCGGTCAAGGTCTTCGGCGAAATGGAATTCTGGTTCGCCCTGATCAAAGTCGCCGCCCTGGTCATCTTCCTCGTCGTCGGCACCTACTTCGTCATCTTCGGCACCCCCGTGGACGGCCAACAGGTCGGCCTGAGCCTGCTCTCAGACAACGGCGGGATCTTCCCCAACGGCCTGCTGCCCATGATCATCCTCATGCAGGGCGTCCTGTTCGCCTACGCCTCCATCGAACTCGTCGGCACCGCCGCGGGCGAAACCGAAAACCCGGAAAAGATCATGCCCAAAGCCATCAACTCCGTCGTCTTCCGCATCGCCGTGTTCTACGTCGGCTCCGTGATCCTCCTGGCCCTGCTGCTGCCCTACACCTCCTACGAAAAAGGCGTCAGCCCCTTCGTGACCTTCTTCGGCTCCATCGGCATCCAGGGCGTGGACGTCATCATGAACCTCGTCGTCCTCACCGCCGCCCTGTCCTCCCTCAACGCCGGGCTCTACTCCACCGGCCGGATCCTGCGCTCCATGTCCGTCAACGGCTCAGCACCCCGCTTCGCCTCCCGCATGAACAAAGCCGGCGTCCCCTACGGCGGGATCGCCATCACCGCCGGCGTGTCCCTCCTCGGCGTCCCCCTGAACTACCTCGTCCCCGCCCAGGCCTTCGAAATCGTCCTCAACGTCGCCTCCGTCGGCATCATCATGACCTGGGCCACCATCGTCCTATGCCAGCTGCAACTCAAACGCTGGGCAGACAAAGGCTGGCTGGAACGCCCCTCCTTCCGCATGATCGGCGCCCCCTACACCGGCTACCTCTCCCTGCTCTTCCTCGCCGGCGTCCTCACCATGGTCTTCATCGACTCCCCCCTCACCATGCTCGTCACCGCCATCGCCTCCGCCCTCATGATCGCCGGCTGGTACGCCTGCCGCACCCGCATCCGCGACATCGCCCAAACCCGCGAAGGCCACACCGGACTCTCCCCCGTCATCGCCAACCCACCAGCAGCAACCTTCAAGAAGTAACACCTCTCCCTAACGCCCGACGGCGGCACCCTAGGTTCTGAAGCTGCAGAACCTAGGGTGCCGCCGTCGGGGTTTAACGAAAGGTCCGGCGTTGGCTACTTGCGCGAAGGTTCGACCACCAGGGCCGAGCCGCCCCCGCGGCGCGTCGGCTCGGCCACGGCAGTGGCCTTCTTCCCGTCCTCGCTGAACTCGATGGCCGTCGCCGCGCCGATTTCGGCAGCAGAGGTTCCGGGGGTGCCGGCAGGGGTGAAGTTGTGGCCGTACCGTGTGGCAAGGTCCTTTCCATACGGCGCGTCGATGAAGGCCTGCTCTGCCGTAACATTCGCGGTGTTCCGCTGGGACGCGCGCGGGGCGGCGAGCGCCTCCTCGATGGTCATGCCGAGGTCGATGCGGTTGATCAGCGTCTGCAGCACCGTTGTGATGATGGTGGAACCGCCCGGAGAACCCAAGGCCAGGAACGGCTCGTCATCCTTGAGCACGATGGTGGGTGACATGGAAGACCGCGGCCGCTTGCCGGGCTGGATCCGGTTCGGGTCTTCCTCGCTGTAGACCGGCGAGAAATCGGTCAGCTCGTTGTTCAGGATGAAGCCGCGGCCCGGGACCACAATGCCGGATCCGCCGGTCTGCTCGATGGTCAGGGTGTATTCCACCACGTTGCCCCATTTGTCCGAGACGGTGAGGTTGGTGGTGTTGATGTTCTCGGTGTCCTTCTCATCGGCGAGTGCGGCGGGCTCACGGTCGCAGGTGCCGTCGTAATCACCTGCGTCACCTGCAGCCACAGGCTTTTTTGCTGCCGTGAGCGGGTCGATTTCGCAGGCCCTCTCCTTGCCGAAGACCGGATCCAGGAGTTTCCTGGTGGGAACCTTGACGAAGGCAGGATCCCCCACGTACTTGCCGCGGTCGGCGAACGCCAGCGCAGTCGCCTCAAGGTAGTGGTGCAGGACGGCTGGCCGGTCTTCCTTCACATCGGGAAGGTCGAAGACCTCCAGGATGTTCAGCGCCTCTCCCACGGTGGTGCCGCCGCTGCTGGAGGGCGCCATTCCGTAGACGTCAAAGCCGCGGTAGTTCACATGGGTTGGTTTCTGGTCCAGGGCCTTGTAATCGTCAAGGTCTTCGGCTGTCATAACCCCGGCGGGACCGGGCAGCGTCGTGGGATCAGTGGACGAGGGCGCATTCCTGACGGTGGCCACGATTTCTTCGGCCAGCTTGCCCTCGTAGAAAGCGTCCATCCCATGCTTCCCCAAGTGCTCGTAGGTGTCGGCAATGTCCTCATTGGTGAAAACAGATCCCACGGCAGGAGCATCATTATCCGGCCCGGGCAGGAATAGCTTCCTTGTTGCTTCAAAGGGCAGGAACCGGTCCTTGTTTTCAAGCGTCTGCTGCCGGAACGTTCCATCAACAACAAAGCCCCGCTCGGCAACATCGATCGCCGGCTCCAGCGTTTCGGCAAGGCTCATGCTGCCCCAGCGCTCCAAGGCGCGCTCCCATGTTGCTGGGGTGCCTGGAACGCCTACGGAGATTCCGCTCGTGGCCTGCTTCCTGAACGGGTAAGGCTCCTTGGTGGCCGGGTCGATGAACGCATCCGTCGGCATCGCCGCGGGAGCAGTCTCGCGGCCGTCGATGGTACTGACCTTCTCCTTCTTGGCGTCGTAGTACACGAAGTAGCCGCCGCCCCCGATCCCGGCGCTGTACGGCTCGGTAACGCCCAGTGTTGCCGCGGCGGCAACGGCAGCGTCCACAGCGTTCCCTCCCTTGCGGAGGACCTCGATGGCGGCCGCGGATGCGTCCAGGTCGACGGTACTGACGGCACCGCCGTAACCCTTGGCTACTGGGGTCTTTTTGGTCTCGCCGTCCTGCCCCGAGTCGGCAGATGCCGGGCTGGATAAGGCACCGGTTGTCACGCTCATCGCCAGCGCTGCAGTGACCGCAGCGAACCGGCGTCCCAGATATGGCATGGTAGCTCCTGAAAGGGGTGCGGGTGAGGTGAATCACACGCTACTCCTCCCGGAATGGACACTCAACGCTCCCGCCTGCCCCTGCTGCCTCGGTAGCATGAAAGCCACTGCCGGGAGTTGCACCACCAACACGGGCCCCGATCGGCCCGGGGAATCGAGGTACCTCATGTCAGGATCCAAACTCGCCGTGGTGGGAGCCGGGAGTGTGGGAAGTTCCCTTGCGTACGCTGCCCTGATCCGTGGTTCGGCCAGCAACATCGCCCTGTTCGACGTCAATGCTGCCAAGGCTGACGCCGAAGTGCTGGACCTCGCCCACGGCACCCAGTTCGCTGCCGCCGCTGCGTCCATGACCGGCGGCGGCGACATCGCCGTGACGGAGGGCGCCGACGTCGTGGTCATCACGGCCGGAGCCAAGCAGGCGCCCGGACAGACCCGGCTGGACCTCGCCGGAACCAACGTGCGGATCCTGGAAGAGCTTATGCCCCGGCTCCTCAAGCACGCCCCGGACGCGGTCTACGTCCTGGTCACCAACCCCTGCGACGTGCTCACCGTTGCAGCGCAGAAGATCTCCGGGCTCCCGGCGGGGCGTATCTTTTCCTCCGGCACGGTCCTGGACACCTCCCGGCTGCGCTGGCTGCTGGCCCGCCGGGCGGGAGTGGCCGTGCCCAGCGTCCACGCCAGCATCGTGGGCGAGCACGGGGACACCGAGTTCCCCGTGTGGTCCACGGCAACCATCGGACCCATCCCGGTCCGCGACTGGACGGTGGACGGGGAGCGCGTCTTCACCCCCGAATACCTGGCCGAGACGGCACGCGAAGTGACGCAGGCGGCGTATAAGGTCATCGCCGGCAAGGGTGCAACCAATTACGCAATCGGCCTCTCCGGCGCACGCATCGTGGAAGCCCTGCTCCGCGATGACAAAGCGGTGCTGCCGGTGTCCACGGTGCTGGACGGACAGCACGGAATTTCCGGGGTGGCCCTCTCCCTGCCGAGCGTCGTGGGGCGCGGCGGCGTCCACACCGTCCTGGAAATGCCCATGGACGACGGCGAGCTGGCAGCCCTGCAGCATTCCGCCGACACCCTGCGGCACACGCTGGGCACCCTGGGCATCTGAGAACCTTCGCCGGCGCGCGGCCGGCCGTCATGCAACGCCCCCGCAACCCCCGGGCCGCCGCGGTTCGCATATGCTCAGCAGAGCGCTGCACACCGCTGCTCTAACTGTTCAACGAAGAACCACCACAGGAGTAGACCCATGACCAACTGGCGCATCAGGGATTTCCACTCTGCGGACCTGGACGGCATCCTGCACCTCTGGGAAAGCCTCAAGGCAAGCAACGTGGAACCCGTCTACGCCCTCTCCGAAGTACTGGCTTCCTGCGAGAAGGACCACGCCGTGGTGGCGGTGCAGGGCGAGCAGGTGGTGGGGGCCGCCGTCGGACGCGCCGCCCACGACCAGGGCTGGATCGTCTTCCTTGCCACGCTGCCCGAATACCGCGGCCGCGGGATCGGCACCTCGCTGCTCGCCGCCGTCGAAAACCGCATGGCACCCCACGGCCTCAACAAGCTCTCAGCCCTCATGCCGGAGTCCGAAACCCGGGTGGAGGCGTTCCTCAGCCGGGGATTCGCCCTGAAGAAGAACCTGCGCTACTTCGAGCGCACCATCCCCGTCCAGCGGCAGGAGCTCGGCGCGCTCGGACAGCTCGGCGGACGCGTCCTGGCCCGGGACCTCTGGGAAAACGTGGCAGGCATGCGCAAGGAAAAGGAACTGCTGGAACGCCGCCTGGTCCTTCCGCTCGCCGAAGCGGACCTCGCTGACGAGTTCGGCGTGGTGCCGCCGCGCGCCGTCGTCCTTTTCGGCCCGCCCGGCACCGGCAAGACCACCTTCGCCAAAGCCATCGCGTCCAGGCTGGAATGGCCGTTTGTGGAGGTATTCCCGTCCCGGCTCGCGGCCGACCCGCAGGGCCTGGCCGGGGCACTGCGGGAGACGTTCCTGGAGATCGCCGAACTTGAGCACGCCGTGGTGTTCATCGATGAGGTGGAGGAGATCGCGTCCCAGCGCTCCGGTGAGCCGCCGTCCCCGCTGCAGGGCGTCACCAACGAGCTGCTCAAGATCATCCCGGCCTTCCGCGAGCAGCCCGGCCGCCTGCTGGTCTGCGCCACCAACTTCATCCGCGCCCTGGACTCGGCCTTCCTGCGCCATGGCCGGTTCGACTACGTCATCCCGATCGGACTGCCGGACCGGCAGGCCCGCGAAGCCATGTGGCAGCGTTTCATTCCCGCGCCCGTGGTGGACACCGTGGACGTGGAACTGCTCGTGGAGCGGACCGAGGGATTTTCCCCGGCAGACATTGAGTATGCAGCCCGTAGTGCCTCCCAGCGGGCGCTGGAGAACGTGGTCTACGGCAAGGACGACGGCGGGCCGGGCTCCGGAGGCGCGCTTTCCGTCCGCGGGGCGGTGCGGAAGGGCCCGTCCACCGAGGACTACCTGGACGCCATCGCCGACACCCGGACCACCGTCAGTGCCGAAGTGCACCAGGAGTTCCTGGAGGACATCGACGCCCTGGGCCGCGTCTAGGAGGTAACTTTCGGGGCGGGATCAGCGGGGCGTAATCTTTGACCCATGTCCTCCAATCCCCTCCGTCATGCCATGGCGCGCATGGGCGGCCGAGACCCGCACGAGGCACACCGGGCCGCCACTCCGCTTGAACTCTTCTTCGACCTGACCTTTGTCATCGCCTTTGGGGTTGCCGGCAGCCAGCTCGCCCACGAAATCGCGGAAGCCCACGTCCTGGCCGGGCTGCTGGGCTTCTCCTTCGCGATGTTCGCCGTGATCTGGGCATGGATCAACTTCACCTGGTTCGCCAGCGCCTATGACACGGACGACTGGATCTTCCGCGTGGTCACCATGATCCAGATCGTGGGGGTCCTGGTCCTGGCAATGGGGATCGAGCCCATGTTCCACTCGCTGGTGGAGGGCGACCATGTGGACAACGCGGTGATGGTGGGCGGCTACGTGGTGATGCGGCTCGCCCTGGTATCCCAGTGGCTCAGGGCAGCCCGGCAGGACCCGGCCCGCCGTGAAACGTGCCTCCGCTACGCGCGGTATCTCGCGCTGGTGCAGCTGGGGTGGATCGCGGTGGCCGTGATCGAGGCTGACGTGCCCACCACGCTCATCATGATTGCGCCGCTGATCGTCCTCGAAATGGCCACCCCCTTCGCCGCCGAACGGAAAACCAGGACACCCTGGCACGCGCACCACATCGCTGAACGGTACGGCCTGCTGGCCATCATTGCCCTCGGTGAATGCCTGATCGGCGCCATCGAGACACTCCGGGCCATCGTGGCCAACCACGGCTGGAGCGTCGACGCGGCGCTGGTGGGTTTCGGCGGGACGGCTCTGGCATTTGCCATGTGGTGGATCTACTTCATGCTGCCGGCCGGACGGGCCCTGCACCTGCGCCGGCACCGGTCCTTCCTCTTTGGCTACGGCCATATCCCCATCTTCGCCGCCATTGCGGCCACCGGCGCGGGCCTGCACGTGGCCGCGTACTACATTGACCACGAAGCCCACATCAGCGCAGCCGCGGCGGTGGCCAGCATCGCCATTCCGGTAGCACTGTTCAAGGGCTCCGTGACGTGGCTGTACAGCATCATGGTGGGCCCGGACCGCACGGTGATCACGGTCGCCGGCGGCGTGCTGGCCGCCATGGCCGCTTCAGTCGGCCTGGCTGCGGCGGGCGCATCGGTCCCCGTCTGCCTTCTGGTCATTGTGCTGGCGCTCGGTGCCTCCATCGTGATCGATGAACGCCGCGGGTCCGGCCGGCTGCATCTTGCGCTGCAGAGGCTGGAAGCAGCTACCGCTCCCCGGGCGAGGTAGCTCCGGGAGCCTCACTGCCGGCAGCATCCCCCTCCGGGGCGGCAGGAACGCCGTCGTCGTAGGACAGGGTCTCGTAGTCCGTGGTGTCCTCCTCGTCCAACCGGTCATCCAGTTCCTCCAGCAGCCACGGATTCACGCGGGCCAGGATCTTCCGGATCTCCTCAACCTCGACGGCGGCGTACAGCACCGGGCGGGCGTCCCGGTACTTGGTGACAGGCGGCCTGTCCGGCCACTTGTCCGCCAGCGCCTGGACGCGCTCAGGCAGCGAGTTGTGCGCGTTGTCCGCGATCTTGACCAGGGCGGCGTCATGGTCCTCGGCGATCTCGCGGATCCCTGCCTGGTAATCGTCCGGGTTGCTGTGCAGCCGGTTGGTGACCCGTTCGATGATTTCCACGGCCCGCTCCGATACACCCATGTCCAGCAGGGCCTGCCGGGTCATGGGGGTGTCCTCGGCAATGTCGTGCAGGTAGCCGGCGATCCGGATGTCGTCGTCAAAGTCGGCCAGCGCGTCCCCCACGGCGAGGACGTGGTCCTTGTAGGGCCTTTTCAGCTTGTCCTTCTGGCGGTTGTGGGCCACCTCGGCAAGGACCTTTGCGGTCTCTACGGTGAATGAGGGCGCCGGGGTCTGCTCCGCAGCATGCTGGTCTGACATGCCCTAAGCCTACGGGCCGCCCCACACCCAGGGCTCCCTCGGCAGGGCATCCGGCTCGAACGCAGCCAGGGCGTTCCCTAGCGGCCCTGCCGGCAGCCCCAGCGATTCCAGCAGCCGGTCCCGTACGGCAGCGGGGGGACTCCCCGCGTCCGCGAGGTCCCGGAGCGTCACCGCTCCGTCGCGCTTTGCCAGGCGGGCGCCGTCGCTGTTCACCACCAGGGGAACATGCGCATATTCCGGAGAAGGAATACCCAGCAGGGATGCCAGGTAGGCCTGCCGCGGGGTGGACGGCAGAAGATCGTCGCCGCGCACCACCTGGTCGATGCCTTGCTCGGCGTCGTCCACGACCACTGCGAGGTTGTAGGCGGTGACACCGTCATTGCGGCGCAGCACGAAGTCGTCCACCACGCCGGTGAATCTTCCGTGCAGGAGGTCCCGCACGGTGTACTCGGCCGTGTCAGCGCGGAGCCGGATGGCGGCCGGCCTGGTGGAACGCTTGAACTCCAGTTCAGCGGTATCGAGGTTCCGGCACGTTCCGGGGTAGGCACCCTGCGGCGCGTGCGGGGCGGACGGAGCCTCCTGGATTTCGCGCCTGGTACAGAAGCACTCATAGGTGAGGCCTGCCGCCTCCAGCCGCGAGATCGCCCCGGCATACAGTGGACCGCGGGCGGTCTGGCGCACCACGTCGCCGTCCCAGGTGACCCCTACGGCCTGCAGGTCCCTCAGCTGCCCGGCCTCTGCGCCGGACCGGGCGCGGTCAAGGTCCTCCACGCGGAGCAGGAACGTCCGGCCGGTGGAGCGGGCAAACAGCCACGCGAGGATTGCCGTGCGCAGGTTTCCTACGTGGAGCTCCCCGGAAGGACTCGGGGCGAAGCGGCCGGCGGAATTCATGGTTCAACACTATGCGCGGGACGCGGCGCCCGGGGACAACACAAGGGCCCCTCAGCTACCGATGACTTCGGACATCCGACGCCGGTAGTTCAGGGGCCCTTGCCGTGTTTACAGAAAGACCATGGTGTGAACAAGAGTCAATCAGGGCAGCCTCCTTGCGGGAAGCGGTGTCCAGTTTCCGGGTGGTGTGCCGGTAGCCTGTGAGCCTGCGGGATCAGCGGTAGCTTTTCCCTCATTGCCAACATTTCACCAGTATCCGTACAGTTGGCGCAACAGGCGCAGCCGCCGTTGATCAGTCTGACTACTATCAGCGGCGCAGAACGGCAGGAAGTGATCAGATTGCAGGAACTGGACTCCACCGACAAGCGGATCCTCGGGGCGCTGGACGAGGATCCACGGGTTCCCATCATGGTGCTGGCCCAGCGGCTGGGCCTGGCCCGCGGCACGGTCCAGTCCCGGCTGGAACGCATGACGGCGTCGGGCGCCCTTCGCCCCAACAGCAGCAGGGTGCTGCCTGCCGCGCTCGGACGCGGGGTAGCCGCTTCGGTCAGCGCCGAACTGGACCAGAGCCACCTCAACGAGGCCATCGCCGCCCTCCGGGAGATCCCGGAGGTCCTGGAATGCCACGCCCCCGCCGGCGACACGGACCTGCTGATCCGCGTGGTGGCCACCAGCCCTGACGACCTCTACCGGGTGTCAGAGGAAATCAGGCTCTGCCCGGGCATCGTGCGCACCTCCACCAGCATGTTCCTGCGCGAGGTCATTCCGTACCGCACCACGGGACTGCTCAAGGAGTAGGGCGCAGGAGCATCAAGTGCCTGGCAGCATCCGGGCCAGGGCCTAGACGGGAGGTCCAGCATTGGACTTCAGGTTCTTCATCACCAGCGTGGACGTCAGCCGCTCCACGCCGGGCAGGGACGTAAGTTCGGCGTCGTAGAACCGCTGGTACGCGGGCAGGTCCTCGGCGATGACCTTCAGCAGGTAGTCGGGGGAACCGAAAAGCCGCTGGGCCTCCACAATGTTGGGGTTGTCCGCCACGCGGTTCTCGAAGATCTCCATGGTTGCCTGGTCCACCTGGCGGAGCGTGACAAAAACAATCGCCTCGAAGCCTAGGCCCACGGCAGCGGGGTCGATGTCCGCTTTGTAGCCCCGGATGACGCCTGCCCGTTCCAGGTCGCGCAGCCGCCGGTGGCAGGGAGCAACCGTCAGGCCCACTTTTCCGGCGAGCGCCGTGGCAGTCATGCGGCCGTCCTCTTTGAGGTGCCGCAATATATTCCTGTCGATATGGTCAATCACGCAAGAATCTTACCGCTTACCTCTTTATGCCAGCGAAAAAGGACAGCACTTCCGCCCCCAAAGTATCTAGGGTTTCTCCTGTTGGATCACGCCGCAGGAGAAACCATGAACCCCGAGCTCTTTTTGGCCTTCGTACTGGTGGCCGCAGCCCTTGCCTGCACCCCCGGCGTGGACTGGGCCTACTCCATCGCCGCCGGCCTCAGGCAGCGCAGCTTTGTGCCCGCGGTGGCGGGACTCTGCGGCGGATACGTCCTTCATACCGTCCTGCTGGTGGCGGGTCTGGCGGCGGTCCTCACGGGCGCGCCGGGGGTTCTCGGCTGGATCACCCTCGCCGGCGCCGGGTACCTGATGTGGCTCGGTATCAGCACCCTCCGCTCCTGGCGGGCGGCGAGCTTCACGGCCGGGGACGGCAGCGGGGGCAGCACGGGGCTTCGCACCTTCCTGCAGGGAATGGGCACCAGCGGCATCAACCCCAAGGGGCTGCTGTTCTACGTGGCGCTCGTTCCCCAGTTCGTCAGCGCGGAGGCGTCCCTGCCGGTCCCGGTGCAGTCCGGCCTGCTGGGCCTGACGTTCGTGCTGCTCGCGGGACTCGTGTACACCGCCGTCGCCCTGCTGTCCCGCACCCTGCTGCAGACCCGCCCCGGCGCCGCCCGGACCGTGACCCTGGCCAGCGGCATCATCATGGTGGTCCTGGCGCTGGCGCTGCTGGCCGAGCAGCTGCTTCCGTTCCTGACGGCCGGCACCTTCGCCACGGCCGGGTAGGCCGCCCTAGTCGCCGCTGAGCTTCTTCCAGTCCTGTTCCCAGATCCGGCGCATCTCCTCGTCCTTGCGGATGGGCACCGGCGCGGCGATCTCCCTCTGCGGCACCGGGTCCTCGTGCCGCCGCCCCCAGTCCCGCGGGTTAAGCGACCTCCGGCTGGATTCAAGGAGCAGCAGCGCCCTGTCCGTGAGGGCGTCGTTACGCAGCGTCAGGTGCGTCTTCCGCCGGCGGAGGACCTCGGCAAGGGTCTGGTTCGCGGCCTCCAGGCGCCCTTCCCGCCGCAGTGCCCGGGCCCTGACCAGCAGCAGCGCGGCGGAGAGGTCATCAGCGTTGAGCAGCCCGTCTGTCCAGTCGATCACCGTCCGGCTCCTGCCCAGGGCCAGCGCCAGGGAACAGCGTGCCAGTGCCATGGGAAGCGACGGCGGCAGTCCGGAGAGAGCGTCCAGCGCAGCTTCCGTGCGCCCCGTCTCCCGCAGCGAGTGCGCCAGTGCCAGGAAGACCGACTCCTCGCTGAACAGGACCGGAACTTCAACCCGCTCGGCCAGCTCGATGCGGGTAACGATCCTGGTGAGGTACGTGGACGAGTAGCGGTTGGCTTCATCCTCATTCCTGGTGGTGAGGCCGCGCTGGAGAAGCTCCGACGCCCGCAGGTAGCCGCCCTGCTTGTAGACCAGCAGGCCGGACATGAGGTAGCAGAGGCCGGCCCATCCCGGGTAGGCCCTGGCGAGCGTGATCAGCTGTTCAGGCTGCCGGCTGGTGAACACGGCGTCGTGCACGGCCTTGGCCGGCTTGGGCGTCATGCGCTTCAGGCGGGGGATCTCGCCGTCCACCGAGAGCAGCGCCGGGTGGCGTCCGCCAAGCACGCCGGTGAGCAGTTCGCCCACTCCCCCGGCGAGGTCATGGACGGGGGTACGCAGCTGCGGCCGGCCGAAAGGTGTGAGGTCGCGGCTGTCCCAATAGATCGGTGCAGTGTCCCCGGCGGTCATCTTTCCATGCTAACCGTGCACCGCCGCCCACGCCGAGGCCCGGCTGCCGGCCGGACGGTACGGAGGCAGGCCTAAGCCCGTTCCATGAACCATTCAGTGAATGCGGCTGCACGGCCTGCCCCGTCGAACCGGATAACCCACAGGTTGTCGTAGGAAGGCCGCCCGGCGGAGTAGGTGGTCATGCCCTGGATGAAGGCGGTGTCCGCGTCCGCTCCGAGGAGCTTCCACGTGAAGGTCCAGTCGGCTGGTTCGTCCCGGGCCGCAAGCCAGCCGTCCACAATGCCGTCCCGGCCAAGCCACGGCTCCGGATCGCCCGGCCGGGTCTCGTACCGCG
The DNA here is from genome assembly GCF_023708005.1 of Pseudarthrobacter sp. NCCP-2145. Classification (NCBI taxonomy): domain Bacteria; kingdom Bacillati; phylum Actinomycetota; class Actinomycetes; order Micrococcales; family Micrococcaceae; genus Pseudarthrobacter; species Pseudarthrobacter sp. NCCP-2145. The sequence continues at coordinate 61,728 of NZ_BRCG01000024.1, forward strand.
CGTCCTCCGTGAAGAGGTCCCGGATGTCCTGTGGCTCGTTGCTGGCCCAGGCGGCCTGGTACTTTTCCATCCAGGCGTGCACGTGGTCCCGGGCTGAAGGCTGGTCCGTCATGGTGCCGTTGTACGCCCTGAACCGTGCAGGCGCAAGACTTTCAGCCGTTGGCGGCGGCCACCCAGACGCCGATCACCCAGGTGCTGGCCGCGAGGCAGGCCAGGCCGAACTCGGCAAGCATGCCCAGTCCCGTGGCTTTGAGGGCGGCCCAGCTGGAGGTTGTTGCGGAGCCGATGTTCCGCGTGCGCAGGAATTCACTCAGCAGCAGGCCCGCGGCAAAGCCCACAAAGAGCCCCACCACGGGAATGATGAACATGCCCACCACGCCCGCAACCAGGGCAACGGCGATGCTCCGGCTCGGAATGGCGTGCTCCTTGAGCTTCCTGCCGGTGAGGACGGCACTGGCGGCCATGCCTGCCACCACGAACACCATCGCAACCGCGAACACCACCCACCCCGCCGTGCCGGCCCCGCCCCAGATGGCCCAGGCGAGCAGGCCCGCGCCGATGAGGATGCTGCCCGGCAGGACCGGAATGACCGTGCCCGCCACGCCCACAAGGATTGCCAGGCCGGACAGGATGGTCACCAAGGTTTCCGAGTTCATGGGTCCCAGTCTATGGTTGGCGCCCCCTTAACCCCCGACGGCGGCGCCTCCCGCGCAGGGGAGGCACCGCCGTCGTACGTTCCCTGAGGGAAGGGGCGCTACCCGGCTACCACCGCAGCCGCCACTGCCGCCGTCACGGCGGGGGCGACCCGCGGATCCAGGGGGCTGGGCACGATGTAGTCGGCCGACAGGTCCTCCGCCGCAAGATCGGCGATGGCATAGGCTGCGGCGAGCTTCATGGCCGGGGTGATGCGGCGGGCTCCGGCGTCCAGGGCACCACGGAAGATCCCGGGGAAGGCCAGGACATTGTTGATCTGATTGGGGAAGTCGCTGCGCCCGGTGGCCACCACGGCGGCGTGCTTCACGGCGACCTCGGGCAGCACCTCCGGGTCCGGGTTGGAGAGGGCGAACACAATGGCGTCCCGGTTCATCAGCTTCAGGTGCTCCTCGTCCAGCTTGGAGGAGGAGACGCCGATGAAGACGTCGGCGCCGTCGAGGGCCTCGGCCGGGCCGCCTTCCACGCCGCGGGGGTTGCTGCGCCCCGCGATGTCCGCCTTCTTGCTGGCGGTGTCCGTGGCAAGATCGGCGCGGCTGCTGTTGATGACGCCCCGGGAATCCAGCAGGACGACGTCGGTGATGCCGGCCGCGAGCAGGATCTCGGCGACGGCGATCCCGGCCGCCCCTGCTCCGGAAACCACCACGCGCAGGCCTTCCAGGTTGCGGCCGGTCACCTTGGCGGCGTTGGTCAGGGCGGCGAGGGCAACGACGGCGGTGCCGTGCTGGTCATCGTGCATGACGGGGCAGTCCAGCGCCTCGATCAACTTTTCCTCCAGCTCGAAGCAGCGGGGCGCGGAAATGTCCTCAAGGTTGACGGCGCCGAAGCTGGGGCGCAGGCGGACCAGGGTCTCCACGATTTCATCCACGTCGGTGGTGTTGAGGACCAGGGGGATCGAGTCGAGGTCGCCGAAGGTCTTGAACAGGGCGGACTTGCCCTCCATGACGGGGAGCGAGGCGCTGGCTCCGATATTGCCCAGGCCCAGGACGGCCGTCCCGTCACTGACCACGACGACGAGCCGCTCGGCCCAGGTGAGCGTACGGGCGAGTTCGGGTTTGGCGTGGATGGCCCGGCTGACCTCTGCTACACCCGGGGTGTAGGCGATGGACAGGTCCCGCTTGTTGGACAGCGGAACGGTGCTGGTGATGGAGAGTTTGCCGCCCTGGTGGGCGTCAAAGATCTCGGCTTCCGTCAGCGCGGTGGCTGCGGAATTGTCAGTTGCTGCAAGTGCGTCAATGGACACGTCGTTGTCTCCTGGTGCTGGCCGTGGGCGCACGGCTCGTGAGGCAAGAGCCAATGGCTCGGGCGGTGGCTGGGGTGCGGCAGGATGCCCAGGGGTGGCGGGCCCGTGGGAGCTTGGGGGATTAGTCCCTGCTGCTCCGTTTCGACAATCGTAGGGGCCGCCACGAGGGGCAGCGTCCGGTTTGACATGGCCGGCCCGCTGCCTAAGCGTTTTACCGCACTCAAATGTGGTTCACGTCACTGCATTATGGCTGATTTAAGGCCGGATTGGTCTAGACCTGTTACGCGCCCTGGTGGAGTGTGTAGCCGGGCTCGCTGGCCGGCGAGAGGCGCGCGCACGCCTTTTTGAGGTCTTCCTCCGCCTCGAAGAGGGACAGCCGGCGGTTCCGGACGGACTGGACCAGACCAGTGATCGCCAGCAGCAGCACACGGGCAGCGATAGCGTCACCGGAGGCTGAAGCAACCGCTTTTTCACTCAGGGCGTCGACTTCGCGCAGGAGTCCGGTGGTGTCCCGGTCCGGCAGGTAGACACCGCGGCTGAGGCACTGTTCGACAGCAGGCTGCATCACCCGCATATGGAAAATCTCCATCACCAGGTTCCCGAGGGCCCTGCCTCGGAAGCGGGCAGCCGTGGTCCGCCCGGTTCCCTGGAGTTCCTCCAGCTGGTGGCGGTAGAGCGCGAGCATCAGGTGCACCGGGGAAGGAAAATACCGGTAGAGGGTCCCCAAAGGCACGTCCGCCCTCGCCGCCACTTCGGCCATGTCCACGGATTCCAGTCCCTTGCGCGCAAACCCTCCTGCAGCTTCCAGGATCTTGGTATAGCGGTGCCGCTGGCGCGGCGCGGACGGCCTCGGGGCCATGGGCGGATGGTCTGGAATGGTGTCGGGCATCAGCGTTCCGGGGTTGGGTTCCTATGGTGCAGCAGCCACGATCCTCCCCTGCCGGACCGCCGCCAAATCCGGATCAACTATACGGCACGGCAGTGTGGCGTCATTAGTCAGAGGCCTTAGTTCCGTGCCCCCGGCAGGTCAGCGGACGCTCTTGATTTTCACCACAAAAACGGCGCCCAGCAGGCCGATGACGGCCGCCGTGGTGAAGAGGGTGCCGTACCCGCCGAACTGCGTCACCGCGAGGTAAGCGAGGCCCGTCGCGAATACCTGCGGCAGCGAGGCGGCCACGTTAATGACCCCCATATCCTTGCCACGGTCCGCGGCCTGCGGGAGCACCTGCGTCAGCAGGGCGAAATCAACGGCCTGGTAGGCGCCGAAGCCGATGCCAAGGATGGCGGCTCCAATCAGGGCGCCGGTCCACACGGGGAAGAACGCCATGGTGAGGCCTGCCAAAGCGATCATGGCGGAGGAGGCGATCACGAACGGCTTGCGCTTGCCCACCCTGTCGCTCCACGGCCCCGCGATCACCGCAGTAATCATCACCAGCACCGCATAGATGCCGGTAAGGGTCAGGACCCCCAGCGCAGGGTTCTCATGCTTGATGACGTCCGTGAGGAAAAAGATCAGGTAGACGATGGTGAGCTGGTTGCAGACGTTGACCAGGAAGCGGGTGAGCCACGCCCACGCGAAGTCCGGGTGGCGGGCCGGGCTGATCCAGAAGCCGCGGAGGAAATTGCCCCACGAGAACGGCGGGCGCAGCTCCCTGGGCAGCGTCGGGTCATTCCGGTGGAACAGGTAGGGCAGCACGGAGAGCAGCAGGGCGGCCGCGCACAGCCAGTAACCCACCATGAAGTTGCCGGAAACCACCGCCCCGAAGACTGCGCCGAGGAGGATCCCCGCCGTTTGGCCCAGGGCGGCCAGTCCCCCCACGCCGCCGCGCTGCAGCACCGGCACGCGGTCGGGGATGGCGGCGGTGATGGCCGCGTAGGCCGCGTTGGCGCCCAGCTGGACCAGGCACCAGAACAGGACCAGCAGGGCGACAGCCGTGGCCCCTGACATTGCCAGCAACGCTGCCGCGGCCAGGATGGCACCAGAAAGAACCCAGGGGGAACGCCGGCCGTAACCTGAGACCGTCCGGTCGGACAGCGCGCCGAAGAGCGGATTGGCAACCAGGGATACGGCGGCCCCGCACCCAAGGACGAGGGAGGCGATGGCTTCCTTGTTGGCTTCGTCGATGCCAGTGGCCTGCTGGGCGATAAAGACGTTGATGGGTCCGAAGAATGCAGCATTGATGCCCACGTTGACCAGCACAAGCCCGGTGACCCAGCGCGCGGTGACCCGCTGCGTGGGTTCGGCGAGCGCCGCGGCCGTGGTCCGTGGAACGTCCGGCGGGACCGGTGTGTTGGACTGGCTCATGACGTGTTCCCCCGGCTGCGGCTAAATGGCGACGGAGTCAGACTATCGTGGGCGGTACCGTGCCGCCTCGCAAGACGGCACCGGTCACCAGGACGGCCCACGAGCACCGAGGAGAACACCATGAGCGCAGCGCCAACGCCGGCGGAGGGCACCGCCGCCGTCAACACCGCGGACCTGTACGACGAACGCGGAGACGAGCTGGCGTCCGTATCGCTGCAGTTCCAGTCCCTGGGCGGCCGCTCCCACTTCAGCGGACATGCGCGGACCATCCGCTGCTTCCAGGACAACGCCCTGGTGAAGTCCACGCTGGCCACGCCCGGCAACGGCAACGTGCTGGTGGTGGACGGCGCAGGCTCGCTGGGCACCGCCCTGATGGGGAACATGATCGCCGAAAGCGCCGTGGCCAACGGCTGGGCCGGCGTCGTCATCAACGGCGCAATCCGCGACCGTGAGGCAATCGCCGCACTGGACCTCGGCGTGAAGGCCCTGGGCAGCAACCCCCGCAAGAGCGCCAAGGCCGGCGCCGGCGAGGTGGATGTTGACGTGGAGATCGACGGCGTGACCATCCGCCCCGGGTCCATGATCTGGTGCGACCCGGACGGGATCCTCGTGGAGCGGTAATCCCCGGCCCGGAAGAATTCTCCGTAGGGAGGAATAGGACTGCACCTAGGATAGTTACTGAAAGCAACTATCCTCGCGTGATCCCTTTCCTTCCTTGGAGTACCCATGTCCACAGCACCTGCCGCGCGCGCCGCCGGAGAAAACCTGACACAGCGCCAGATTGTCACCGTGATGGTGGGCCTGATGCTGGGCATGTTCCTGGCATCGCTGGACCAGACCATCGTGTCCACGTCCATCTACACCATCGCCAACGACCTGGACGGGCTCTCGCTCCAGGCCTGGGCAACCACCGCCTACCTGATCACGTCCACGGTCAGCACCCCGCTGTACGGCAAGCTGAGCGACATTTTCGGCCGCCGCCCGCTGTACCTGACCGCCATCGTGATCTTCCTAGCGGGCTCGCTGTACGCAGGGTCGGTGCATTCCATGACCGAACTGGCGCTGGCCCGCGGTGTCCAGGGGCTCGGGGCGGGCGGCCTGCTGGCCCTCGCGCTGACCATCATCGGCGACATTGTCTCGCTCAAGGACCGGGCAAAGTACCAGGGCTACTTCATGTCCGTTTTCGGCATCTCCTCCGTGCTGGGGCCGGTGGTGGGCGGCGCGTTTGCCGGTTCCGCCACTATCCTCGGTGTTGAGGGCTGGAGGTGGGTGTTCTTCATCAACCTGCCCATCGGCCTGGCCGCGCTCACGGTGGTGTTCCTGTTCCTGCACCTGCCGGCAAAGCACGTGAAGCAGAAGATCGACTACTTTGGCGCGGCGGCCATCACGCTTGCCATCGTGCCGCTGCTGCTGGTGGCGGAGCAGGGCCGCAGCTGGGGCTGGGCGTCCTTCAACTCCTTCCTCTGCTACGGCCTGGGCGTGGTGGGCATCGCCTGGTTCCTGCTGGCCGAGAAACGTGCCGGCGACTACGCCCTCATTCCCCTGCGCCTCTTCCGGAACGTTACGTTCGGCCTGTCCTCGCTTCTGAACTTCATCATCGGCATCGGCATGTTCGGGGCCATCGCCATGCTCCCGCTGTACCTGCAGCTGGTGAAGGGCCTCACGCCCACCGAAGCGGGCCTGATGATGATCACCTTTACCGTGGGCATCCTCACCGGCTCCATCACGGCGGGCCGCACCATCTCGGCGTCCGGCACGTACCGGATCTTCCCCATCCTGGGCACGGCCATCCTCACGGCGGCCGCCACCGCCATGGGGCTGTCCCTGGGCGTGGACACAGGCCTCTGGGTTCCCTGCGTGATCGCGGTGTTCTTCGGAATGGGCCTGGGCTTCTGCATGCAGCCACTCACCCTGGCCATGCAGGTGTCCGTACCGCGCCGCGACATGGGCGTGGGCACCTCCTCGGCTGCGTTCTTCCGCTCCATGGGCGGCGCCGTAGGCACGGCCGTGTTCATCTCCATGCTGTTCAGCCTGGCGGCGGCCCGGATCGCCGACACCATGAAGTCGGCGATGGGAAGCCCGGAGTACCAGGCAGTCCTGCAGGACCCGGCCGTCGCAGCGGATCCCTCCAACGCCAAGCTGTACGAGTTCTTCCAGAACGGCGCCTCCAACGAATCCCTTAATGACACCAGCTGGCTCCACACCGCCAACAGCACCCTGACGCGCCCCATCACGGAAGGCTTCGCGTACGCCATCGACGCCGTCATGCTCACGGCGGCCGTGCTCACCGGCGTCGCGTTCCTGATCAGTTTCGCGCTGCCCAACAAGAAGCTCACGGATTCCAAGGCAGCCTCCCAGGAGTCGGTGCCGGCCCACTAAGCCAGCCGGCCCCCCAAGACGGACGACGACGGCGGCGGCGCCTCCCGCCGTCGTCGTTCGTTTAAGCGCCGCGAGGCCCTGCTGTGCCCTCAACTGGAACGGTGCTCCGTGGCATGGAACACTGTGTAACGCGTGTGCGCCGGCCCAGGGCCGGTTCCGCAGCCGACGACGTCCGCACCGCATCCACCAAAACCCAGACCTAGGGAGACCCATGCCCACTGCACAGGAGCAGACAACCGCCCAAATACCGCAGCGGGTGATCTGGCTGGCGCTTGCGGGCGCGGTGGGCGGATTCCTGTTTGGCTTTGACTCGTCGGTGGTCAACGGCGCCGTGGATGCCATGAAGGACGAGTTTGCGCTGTCAGAGGCCGTGACCGGCTTCGCGGTGGCCGTTGCGCTGCTTGGCTGCGCTGCCGGCGCCTATCTCGCCGGCAAGGTGGCGGACCACTACGGGCGCATCCCTGCCATGAAGCTGGGCGCGCTGCTCTTCCTGGTCAGCGCCCTGGGCACGGGGTTCGCCTTCGGCGTCTGGGACCTGGTCTTCTGGCGCCTGGTGGGCGGTCTGGGAATCGGCCTCGCCTCGGTCATCGCCCCCGCCTACATCTCCGAGATTTCGCCGCGGCACGTCCGCGGCCGGCTGGCCTCGCTGCAGCAGCTGGCCATCACCACGGGCATCTTTGCCGCGCTGCTGTCCGACGCGCTCCTGGCAACCAGCGCCGGCGGCGCCGACCAGGCCTACTGGCTGGGGATCGAGGCGTGGCGCTGGATGTTCCTGGCCGCGGCCCTGCCCGCGGTGGTGTACGGCTGGATCGCCTTTACCCTTCCCGAATCGCCGCGCTTCCTGGTGTTCCAGGGCAAGGAAGACGAAGCCCGGAAGGTCTTTGATTCCATCGTCCCCGCCGGAGAAACCGACCGCCACATCCGCGAGATCCAGGATGCCATCGAGGAGGACAAGCTGGCCGGCCAAAAGGGCTCGGTGCGCGGCAAGACGTTCGGCCTGCAGGCAGTGGTGTGGGTGGGCATTATCCTGTCCGTCCTGCAGCAGTTCGTGGGCATCAACGTGATCTTCTACTACTCCACCACGCTCTGGAAGGCCGTGGGCTTCCAGGAGAAGGACTCGCTCACCATCTCCGTGGCCACGTCCGTCACCAACATCCTGGTCACGCTCGTGGCGATCGCCCTGGTGGACCGCATCGGGCGCCGGCCCATCCTGCTGGCCGGCTCCGTGGGCATGGCCGTGTCCCTGGGTGCCATGGCTGTGGCCTTCTCCACCGCCGTTGGGTCCGGCGAGGAGATTTCCCTTCCCGGCGCCTGGGGTCCGGTGGCGCTGGTGGCGGCCAACGTCTTTGTGGTCAGCTTCGGCGCATCGTGGGGTCCGCTGGTGTGGGTCCTGCTGGGTGAGATCTTCCCGTCCCGGATCCGTGCCCGGGCCCTGGGCCTGGCCGCGGCAGCCCAGTGGGTGGCCAACTTTGTGATCACGCTCAGCTTCCCGGTAATGGCGGCCGGCTCGCTGCCGCTCACCTACGCCATGTACGCCCTGTTCGCCGCCGCGTCCTTCTTCTTCGTGATGTTCAAGGTGCCGGAGACCAACGGGATGTCCCTGGAGCAGGCCGAAACGCTGTTCGTGGCCAAGGGCTCGAAGAAGGCATAGCGCCCGCTTTCGTTCTGCACCCTTCAACGGGCATTGCACCCCGGAACTCCCGGGTGCGGTGCCCGTTTGTGGGTGCAGCGATCAGAGCGGAAACTTCATGCCTTCGTGGTCCGCCGTGAAGCCGAGGCGCCCATAAAAACGCTGCGCCGCCGTCCGCGATTTGTGGGTGGTCAGCTGCATCAGTGAGCACCCGCGGCGCCGGGACTCGGCGATGGCCCACTGCACCATGAGGTTTCCGATGCCCTGGCCCCGGACGCCGGCCGCCACCCGCACGCCCTCGATCTGCGAGCGCCAGGCGCCCCGCCGCGATATGCCGGGCAGGAAGCTGATCTGGAAGGTGCTCACCACGGGAGTGTCAGCTGACCCCGACCGCACCAATACCCCCACGACGAGCAGGTGGCGGGGGTCGGCGTCGATCGCTTCAAAGGCCCGCTCATACGGTTCCATGTCCCCGTCGCTTTCGCGCGCAGCACCCAAGGAATCGTCCGCAAGGAGCTGGACGATGGCAGGCAGGTCTCCGCGGGAGGCGGGGCGGAGACGGAAAGTCCCGCTGCCGACGTCGGCCGTCATCAAAAAGGGCGGGGTACCGGAAGAAGCACGTTTCGTTGTCACTGAACCAGCATTCCACGGCCTCTCCAGCATCCTTGCCCTCAGCCGCGCCCCATGTTTGGCTGGGGGACCAGCGTAGGAGTGAATTACCTTATTGGGGGAGTCCGTCATGGATCAGAAAACTTTGTCAGCCCTGCCGAAAACAACCCTGCGGGCAGGAATCATCATTGGTGCAGCCGGCGCGATGGCTGTCATCCTCGCTCCCCAGATCCTCCAGTCGCTGCAGTTGGGGCCGTCCTACTCGCAGGCAGTGGGGGCGCTCCTCAGCGTGGTCTTCCAGCTCGTCACCCTGTTCTTCCTGCCGTTCTCCGCGGCCCTGATAGCCGGATCCCTGGTGATGCGGTACGTGGGCCGGGTGCTCACCGGGGCCGCAGCGCCTGGCCAGGCGAAGTAGCACGACGCCGGCACTGGGGTGAGTGCCGGCGTCGTGCGTTGTTGGAGGGTTGGGGAAAGCTGCAGGATCTGCGAGAGGGTTCCTGAAAAGGCTGCAGCAAGTGCGAGAGGGTTTAGGCCGGGGCCTTGGCCGCCTCCGCCTGCCGCTCCTCCACCAGGGTTGCCACCGCGTTGAACAGCGGATGGTCGGGCTCCAGCCCGGTGATGCGGGCCGTGGCGTCCGCCGGGCTGGAAGAGGCCAGGATGCCTGCCAGCTCCGTTGCCTCGGCATCGGCCGGATCGGTGAAGCGCAGGGCCGCGGCAATGGCGCCCAGGAGCGCCTCCGGCACAATGCCCCGCTCCGCCAGCTCGGCGGCCGGACCAATAAACCGTTCGTGCCGGCTCAGCTTCCGCAGCGGCGCGCGGCCCACCCGGTTCACCGTGTCAGGCAGGTACGGATTGGAGAAGCGCACCAGGATCTTCTGGACATAGGCCTCCTGCTCGTCGTTGCTGAAGCCGTGCTTGGAGACCAGCAGCTGCTTGGTCTCCTCCAGCACCGCCCGCACGTCCTCGGCCACGTCCTGGTCGGCCATGGCCTCGGAGATCTTCTCCAGGCCCGCCTCGAACCCAAAGTAGGCCGCCGATGCATGGCCGGTGTTCACCGTGAACAGCTTCCGTTCGATGTACGGCGAGAGATCGTCCACGAACGTGGCACCCGGAATGGCCGGCGCTGCCCCTGCAAAGGCCGTGCGGTCGATGACCCACTCGTAGAACGTCTCCACGGTGACGTCCAGGCCCTGTCCCGCTTCCTGGTTGGGAACGATCCGGTCCACGGCGGTGTTGGCAAACACAGCCTTCCCGTCCAGCGCGCCGGCGGCAGCCCCCGGCTGGGAGACCACCTCCTTGGCGAGGATGTCCGTGGCATTGATGGCGTTCTCGCAGGCCATGACCTGCAGCGGAGCCAGGCCCGCATCCCTCGCCGCGATGCCCTTGGCAATGGCAGGGGCCACGAACTTCAGGATGTGGGGGCCCACGGCGGTGGTGACGATGTCCGCCGTCGCAATCTCCCCGATCAGTTCCGCTTCCTGCGTGGTGGAGTTCAGCGCCCGGAAGTTGTTGACCGTCCGCACTGCGGGGTTCTCCCCCACCTCGTGCACGGAGTAGCTGTCCGCCGCTGCCAGCTGGGCGATGAGTTCCTCCGCAACGTCGGCGAACACCACCTTGTAGCCGGCGTCATGCAGGAGCAGGCCCACAAAGCCACGGCCGATGTTCCCGGCCCCGAAATGAACAGCCTTCACTATGCGTTGACCTTTCCGAAGAGTTCCAGGACTTCATCCACCGAGGTGGCGGCCTCCAGCCGGGCAACCTGCTCCTTGCTGGTGAAGACCTTCGCGATGGAAGACAGGATGTGCAGGTGCTCGTTATTGACTCCTGCCACGCCCACCACGAACTTGACCTGCTTGCCGTTCCAGTCGATGCCCTGCGGGTAGCGGATCACGGACACCGCGGACTTCCGGATGTGGTCCTTGGCGGCGTTGGTGCCGTGGGGGATGGCCAGGAAGCTGCCCATGTACGTGGACACGGATTCCTCGCGCTCGTGCATGGCGGCAATGTATCCCTCATCCACGGCGCCGCGGGCCAGCAGCAGCCTGCCGGCTTCGTCGATTGCGGCGTCGCGGGTTGTGGCTGAACCGTCCAGCACCACGCTCTCACGGGCCAGGATCTCCGGCGCACCGGCGGTTCCGGCGGCGGGAGCCGCGTCCGCGGGGGCGTCGGCCGCGTGGGCGCCGTGGCTGGCGGCGGCAGCCCCTGCCCCCGCTGCAGCGGCAGTTGCGGGGCCGGAAGCGGATGCTCCGCCGGGCGATCCGGCACCGGCGTCCGGACCTTCCGCTGTCACAGCACCCTCACTGTTGCTCTCCCTGACCAGCTCCACGATTTCGTCGTAGCGCGGGCTGCTCATGAAGTTGTCAACGGAGTAGTGGACGGCACTGGACGTGGCGGGCTTGGCCCGTTCCGTCAGGTCCTGGTGGGTGATCACGACGTCGTAGTCGTCGCGAAGGTTGGCGATGGCCGCGTTGGTGACCTTGACGTCCGGGAAGCCGGCCGCCTTGATCTTGTTGCGCAGCACCGAGGCGCCCATGGCACTGGAGCCCATGCCGGCGTCGCACGCAAACACGATGTTGCGCACCGGGCCCGCCAGGACACCAACACCGCCGCCCGCGGCAGCACCTGCCCCGGCGCCCGTCAGGGTGGAGGCCACGGAGCTCTTCTTGCCCTTCATCTGCTCCATCCGTGAGGTGGCATCGTTGAGGTCCACCTCATCGCTGTGCTTGGTGGTCTTCATGATGACGGAGGCCACCAGGAAGGAGGCGGCCGTCGCCAGCAGGACCGCGAGGATCACGCCGATGTAGCTGTCCCGGGAGGTCTGGGCGAGCACGGCGAAAATGGAGCCGGGGGCGGCCGGCGCCACCAGGCCCGAGCCGGTGATGGCCAGGGTGGCGATGCCAGTCATTCCGCCGGCGATGGCAGCGAGGATGAGCAGCGGGCGCATCAAAACGTAGGGGAAGTAGATCTCGTGGATGCCGCCCAGGAAGTGGATGATGGCTGCACCCGGGGCGGAAGCCTTTGCGGCGCCACGGCCGAAGAACATGTAGGCGAGCAGGATGCCCAGGCCCGGACCGGGGTTGGCTTCAAGCAGGAACAGAATGGACTTGCCCTGCTCCAGCGACTGCTGGACACCCAGCGGGGTGAGCACGCCGTGGTTGATGGCGTTATTCAGGAAGAGCACCTTGGCCGGTTCAATAAAGATGCTGGTCAGCGGCAGCAGTCCGTTGTCCACCAGGAACTGGACCAACCTGCCGGCGCCCTCACTGAAGGCCGTAACTACCGGGGCGATGCCGAAGAAGCCCAGCATGGCCAACAGGGCACCCCAGATGCCGGCGGAGAAGTTGTTGACCAGCATCTCAAAGCCGGGACGGATCTTGCCGTCCCAGATCGAGTCGATCTTCTTCATGGTCCAGCCGCCGAGCGGGCCCATGATCATGGCACCGATGAACATCGGGATGCCGGCACCCACAATCACGCCCATGGTGCCGATGGCACCGACAACGCCGCCGCGGACGTCATAGACCATCCGGCCGCCGGTGTAGGCGATCAGGAGCGGCAGCAGGTAGGTGATCATCGGCCCCACCAGGCCGGTGTTCGCCACCCCGTCCGTCTCCCCAAAGCCGCCAAGCTGGGGAACGGGGAACCATCCCTTTTCAATGAAGAGTGCGGTGATGAGGCCCCAGGCAATGAAGGCGCCGATGTTGGGCATGATCATGCCGGACAGGAACGTCCCGAACTTCTGGACATGCACGCGTGCGCTGGTGCGGGGTTTTGCAACTGTCTCTGTTGCCATGTGATTTCCTAACCGTCATTCCTGCGGCTCCGCAGGATGGTCCGATACTTACGACGACGTACTGCCGGAATGTGCGGGTTCAGCCCGCCGGGCTGGTGGAGATGCGGTGAAGCCATTCGAGGAAAAGCTTGAGTTCCGAGCTTGAAAGCTGGTCAGAGTGCGAGGCCTGAAGTGCGGCGTTCAGGGCGATCGCGGCCACCACCACCGAGGACTTCCCGGCGTCGCCCGGAGCCGCGCCGCTGGCGGGCTCGGCGGACACCGCAAAGATCATGGCGTCCCGGGTCATGGTGGACAGTTCGAGGTTCCGTTCGGAGGCGGGCTCCGCAATCAGCATGAGGGTCACGCCCACGTTGGCCGCCAGGATGGACCTGGCTGCTTCCCGGGGCTGGACGTTCAGCTGGCCCGCCACCGCTGCCTTGTTCAGCATCTCCTCCATGAGCGCCTCGGCATCTGCGACGATTGCCGGGCGGCTTTCCGGGCGGATATTGCCGAACATCACCAGGTACAGCTCCGGCTGGTTAAGCCCGAACTGGACGTGGTTGTCCCACATTCTCCGGATATCCTCGAGCGGCTGTCCGGAGGGGGCGAAATCCCTTTCGCCCGCAACATACTCTTCAAACCCTGCGGCGACGACGGCGTCGAACAAACCTTCCTTGTCACCGAAGTGGTGGTACAGCGTGGGGGCTGTGACCCCCGCCAGCTGGGTGATCTGGCGGGTGGAGACGGGAGCTCCCCCGGAGTTTGCCAGCAGCTCCGCGGCAGCACGAAGCAGCCGCATTTTGGGGGGAAGCTGGCCATCCAAACTCATAACCGCTACCCTAGCACCTATAGCATTGCTATATGAACTGAATCACATACAATTTTTTTCAGGCACGTTCACGCCTCCGGACGCAGCAGTCTTCCGGCGGACCGGCATGGCGCCGGACATATCGGGCGGGCCTGGCAACCGGCAGAGAATGAGGACCTTCAGTGCAGAACTTCCCAGGAGTAGGCGTCAGCCCAGGCCGCGTCATCGGCACCGTCCGGCAGATGCCCAAACCCATCAGCGAACCTCCCGCCGGGGAGCAGCTGGCACCAGGGACCACCGCCGAGGAAGCAACCGCAGCGCTGAAGGCAGCATCCCAGGCGGTGCACGATGAACTGAAGGCCCGCGCCGCCCACGCCACCGGAGACGGCAAGGCTGTCCTGGAAGCCACAGCACTGATGGCCAAGGACACCATGCTCATCAAGGGCGCGGCCAAGCTTGTGGCACGCGGCATGTCCGGCGAGCGCGCCATCTGGGAGTCCGGCTCCTCAGTGTCAGAGATGCTCCACAACCTGGGCGGCTACATGGCCGAACGCGCCACCGACGTCCTGGACGTCCGCGCCCGGATCGTGGCCGAACTGCGGGGCGTGCCCGCCCCCGGCATCCCCGCCTCCAGCACCCCGTTCGTCCTGGTGGCCGAGGACCTGGCCCCCGCCGACACCGCCACCCTGGACCCCAACAAGGTCCTGGCACTGGTCACGGCCGGCGGAGGTCCGCAGTCCCACACCGCCATCATCGCCCGGTCCCTGGGCCTTCCCGCCGTTGTGGCCGCAGTGGGCGTGGACGAGCTCCCCGACGGCACCGAAGTCTATGTGGACGGCGCCGCCGGCAGCATCACTTCCGAACCCGACGAGTCTCTTCGCGCAGCAGCGGAAGCATGGGCTGCCACGGCGTCCCTCCTGGCCGAGTTCAGCGGAACGGGCGCGACGGCGGACGGCCACCTGGTGCCTTTGCTTGCCAATGTTGGCGGCGGCAAGGATGCCGAGGCGGCCGCCAAGCTGGGCGCCCAGGGCGTGGGCCTGTTCCGCACCGAGTTCTGCTTCCTTGAGCGGGATACCGAGCCCAGCGTTGAAGAGCAGGCCGCAGCCTACAAGAGTGTTTTTGATGCTTTCCCGGGCAAGAAAGTGGTCCTGCGAACGCTCGATGCCGGCGCGGACAAGCCGCTTCCGTTCCTGACTGACTCCACCGAGCCCAATCCGGCCCTTGGCGTCCGCGGCTACCGCACCGACTTCACCACCCCCGGGGTCCTGGACCGCCAGCTGGAGGCCATCGCCCTGGCGGAAAAGCAGTCCGAGGCGGACGTCTGGGTCATGGCGCCGATGATCTCCACCGCGGAAGAAGCCGCACGCTTTGCCTCGATGTGCGCCGATGCGGGCATCAAGACCCCCGGTGTCATGGTTGAGGTTCCCTCCGCCGCCCTGACCGCGGAAGCCATCCTTCGGGAGGTGGCCTTCGCCAGCCTCGGCACCAACGACCTCACCCAGTACGCCATGGCCGCGGACCGCCAGCTCGGCCCGCTCGCCAACCTCAACACCCCGTGGCAGCCTGCCGTCCTGCGCCTCGTGGGGCTGACAGTGGAAGGCTCCCGGGCGGAAGGCAACAACAAACCCGTGGGCGTCTGCGGGGAGGCAGCCGCCGACCCCGCCCTCGCCGTCGTCCTGACCGGCCTTGGCGTCAGCACACTGTCCATGACGGCCCGCTCCCTCGCTGCCGTGGCCGCCGTCCTGAAGACCGTCACGCTCGAGGAAGCGCAGCAGCTGGCCAAGCTGGCACTGTCCGCTCCCAGTGCCACGGAAGCGCGGGCGTGGGTTCGGGAGAAGCTGCCCGTGCTGGACGAACTCGGGCTCTAGGGACGAGGCCCGCCTGGGCTGGCGCCGCGCGGCCTAGGAGACTGCTGAACTAAGTGCTTTATGGGGCTGGTCCGGGGCGTTCACGTGTCGGGGCCAGCCCTTCCTTTTGTGGTCTCGGGTTCTGTGATTGAAGCATCGGGTCCTGTTTCTGGGC